>NZ_JBGLYS010000032.1:0-67038 GCF_047304155.1 Rhizobium sp. Rhizsp42
CCACGAAACAACTCCCCCATGACCATCCCCAAGATGCATCCCTTCCCCTTCGACCCCACCTACGGCATGACGCTCGACGCGCTGCGCGCCATCGTCCCGCCCGAGGCACCACCAGGCTTCGACGCCTTCTGGCAGAAGCGGTACAAGCGGGCGCTCGCCATCGATCCGCAGCCGACGCTGAAAAAGAGCAGCCTCACCCACCCCGCCTGGCAGGTGCTCGACATCACCTACACCTCGACGGATGACATCACGATCGGCGGCTGGCTGCTTCTGCCGCGTGACGCGCCGGTGCGGCGCGGGCTGGTGGTCGGCCATGGCTATGGTGGCCGCGATGCGCCGGATTTCGACCTGCCGGTGGAACAGACCGCCATCCTCTTCCCCTGCGCGCGCGGCATGTCGCGGAGCGCACAGGCGCCGATCCCGCCGGAAGCGCCCGGCCATGTGCTCCACAATATCGACAGGCCCGACGACTACGTCATCGGCGGCTGCGTCGAGGATCTCTGGATCGCCGTCTCGACGCTGCAGGCGCTCTATCCATGGCTCGCAAACCGCATCGGCTATATCGGCGGCAGCTTCGGCGGCGGGCTGGGCGCGCTGGCGATCCCCTTCGACAATCGCATCGATCGCGGCCACCTGATCGTTCCCACCTTCGGCGACCGTAAGCAGTGGCTCACGCTACCGACAGTCGGCAGCGCCGATTCCGTGCAGACCTATCAAAAGACCCATCCCGACGTGCTCGGTCATCTGCGCCTGTTCGATGCCGCGACCGCAGCAAGCCGCATCAAGGTGCCGATGCTGGTGGCCGCAGCCCTGTTCGATCCGGCCGTCGCCCCGCCCTGCCAGTTCGCCGTGGCCAACGCGGTGCCGCCGTCAAAATATAATGAAATCTTCATCCTCGACGCCGGACATTTCGACTATCCTGGAATGACGGAACAGAATTTTGCTCTGCGCGAAAAGCTGCGAGGTTTTTTGAAGCTTCATGAACCGGGAATATCTGCGCTGGCATAGCCCGCGCCTGCATCGCGAGATGGAGCTGTTGGTGTTCGGCCATGCCGGCGCCAAGGTGCTGATGTTTCCGACGCGCGACGGCCGTTTCTGGGAATACGAACGGATCGGCCTTGTCGCCAGCCTCGCCCACAAGCTCGAAGCCGGCCAGTTGCAGCTCTATTGCATCGAGGGTCTGGCCACGGAGACTTTCTACGGCTTCGACCGCCATCCGGCCGACCGCATCCACCGCCACCAGGCCTTCGAGGATTATATTCTCCACGAAGTCCTGCCGCTGATGGCCGCCAGAAACGGGCATGATTGCACCATCGTGCATGGCTGCAGCCTCGGCGCCTTCCAGGCGGCCAGCCTCGTCTTCCGCCACCCGCATCTGTTCCGCAAGCTCGTCGCTTTCTCCGGGCGCTACGACCTGACGCTGAGGGTCGAAGCCTTCGGCGACTTGCTTGACGGCTATTACGACAACGCCGTCTATTTCCACACCCCGACGCACTTCCTGCCGGGGCTCCATCACGGATGGCAGCTGGACAAGCTGCGTGAGGTCGAGATCGTCATGACGATCGGCAATGCCGATCCGTTTCTCGACAACAACCACTATCTGAGCCGGCTTCTGTCGGACAAGCAGGTCGGCCACCAACTGCATGTCTGGGATGGCCGCGCCCACCGCGCCAGCGCCTGGCGCAAGATGGCGGCACTCTACATCTGAGCCATCAAACGCCGGCAGGCGGCCAATAACGCCGATGTCAAAACTCGTGAATTGTCATTGCCGGGACCGTGGCTAAAGGCTTCGAACAGTCATTCCTAAAGAAAGGTCTTTCATGTTCGCTTCGATCCACGCCCTGCAGCCGGCTTTGCTCAGCCTGCTGCGCATCGTCTCCGCGCTCGTTCTCTTCAGCTATGGGACGCAGAAGATCCTGCATTTCCCCGCTGCCGAGCGCGTGCCCGATGTCGGGTCGATGTCCTGGATTGCCGGCTTGCTTGAACTGACGCTCGGCTTCCTCGTGCTGATCGGCTTTCAGACCCGCGCCGCCGCCTTCGTCCTCTCCGGCCTGATGGCTTTCGCCTATTTCATCGGCCACGCCTCGCGCGGCTTCTTCCCCGCGCAAAACGGCGGCGTCGCCGCCATCCTCTTCTGCTTCGTCTTCCTCTACATCGTCACCGCCGGCGCTGGTCCGTTCAGTGTCGATGCGATGGTGAAGCGCAAGCAGGGTGTGGTTGCGGCTTGATTGGTTGAGAAGCGGGCGGCGGAGCGAGGATACCCCCCTCTGCCTGCCGGCATCTCCCCCACAAGGGGGGGGAGATCGACTCGCGGAAAGGTCTCCGCCAAACAACAAACGTAGGGCGAGCGATTGCGCCCAGCCAATCTCCCCCCTTGTGGGGGAGATGTCCGGCAGGACAGAGGGGGGTAACACACGGCACACCCCCTCGCCCAACCCAAACGGCTTACACCTTCACCCAAGCCCCATTGCGCTTCGACGACGCCACGCAGGCATCCACGAAGGCAACGCCCTTCACACCGTCATCAACGGTCGGATAAACGACGGCCTTGTCGACCGCCTTACCCTTCTTGTGCGCGTTGATGGCATGCGCGGCTTCCGTGTAGATCGTCGCGAACGCTTCGAGATAGCCTTCCGGGTGACCGGATGGAATGCGCGAAACGCGGGCAGCGGCGGCTCCGGAGCCGGCGCCGTTGCGGGTGATGAGGCGCTTCGGCTCGCCGAACGGCGTGAACCAGAGATAGTTCGGATCGGCCTGCACCCATTCCAGACCACCCTTGGTGCCGTAGACGCGGACCTTCAGGCCGTTCTCGTGGCCGGGGGCCACCTGGCTGCACCAGAGCATGCCCTTGGCCGGCTTTTCCGAGCCCTTGGCCTTGAAGCGCAGCATCACATGGGCGTTGTCGTCGAGGCGGCGGCCGGGCACGAAGCTGTCGAGATCGGCGGCAAGGCTGTCGAGCTCGAGGCCGGAGACGAAGGTGGCGAGGTTATAGGCATGCGTGCCGATATCGCCGGTGGAACCACCCGCACCCGACTGCGCCGGGTCGGTGCGCCACACGGCCTGCTTGGCGCCCTGCTGTTCGACAGCTTCGGTCAGCCAGTCCTGCGGATATTCGGCCTGCACCAGGCGGATATCGCCGAGTTCGCCATTGGCGATCATCTCGCGCGCCTGACGCACCATCGGATAGCCGGTGTAGTTGTGCGTGAGGATGAAGAGCGCGCCACTCTCGTCGGCCACCTTCTTCAGCTTCTTGGCGTCGGCGAGGTTCGAGGTCAGCGGCTTGTCGCAGATGACGTGGATGCCGCGGCGCAGGAACTCCTTGGCGGCGTCATAGTGCACGTGGTTCGGCGTGACGATCGAAACCGCCTCGATGCCGTTCTTCAGCTTCGCCTCGCGGATCGCCATCTCGCGATAGCTGGAATAGGTGCGGGTCGGGTCGAGCCCGAGATCGGCGCCCGAGGCCATCGCCTTTTCCGGCGTCGACGACAGAGCGCCCGCGATCAGCTCATACTGATCGTCGATGCGGGCAGCGATGCGGTGCACCGCGCCAATGAAAGCGCCGGCGCCACCGCCGACCATGCCAAGACGGATGCGCGGTTCGCGCGTCTGCTGCGTTGATGCTTCGATTGTCATTGGTTTCTCCAAAATTGTTCTTTGCGGAAAAGTCCCCCTCTGCCTGCCGGCATCTCCCCCACAAGGGGGGAGAGGACGCGCGGCGGCGCCTCACTTGAGCCCCTCCCCCTTGTGGGGAGGGGTTGGGGAGGGGTCTTCGCTGATTAAATCCCCAGCATCCGCCGATTGGCCGCCTGGTCCGTGCCGCTGCCGGCGAAGTCGTCGAAGGCGTGTTCGGTGACGCGGATGATGTGCGACTTGACGAACTCGGCACCCTCGCGCGCGCCGTCTTCCGGATGCTTCAGCGCGCATTCCCATTCGACCACGGCCCAGCCGTCGAAGTTGTTGGCGGTAATCTTCGAGAACACCGCGCCGAAATCGACCTGACCGTCGCCGAGCGAGCGGAAGCGGCCGGCGCGTTCGACCCAGCCCTGGTAACCGCCATAGACGCCCTGGCGGCCCGTCGGGTTGAACTCGGCATCCTTGACGTGGAACATCTTGATCCGGTCTTTGTAGATGTCGATGTTGTCGAGGTAATCCAGGCACTGCAGCACGTAGTGCGAGGGATCGTAGAGCATGTTGGCGCGCGGATGGTTCTTCACGCGCTCGAGGAACATCTCGAAGGTGACGCCGTCATGCAGGTCTTCACCGGGATGGATCTCGTAGCAGATGTCGACGCCGTTTTCGTCGGCGTGATTGAGGATCGGCGTCCAGCGCTTGGCAAGTTCGTCGAAGGCGGTCTCGACGAGACCGGCCGGGCGCTGCGGCCACGGATAGATGTAAGGCCAGGCAAGCGCGCCGGAGAAGGTCGCATGCGCCTTGATGCCGAGATGCTTGGAGGCGGTCAGCGCCATCTTCACCTGCTCGACGGCCCATTCCTGGCGCGCCTTCGGATTGCCGCGCACTTCGGGTGCCGCAAAGCCGTCGAAGGCTTCGTCATAGGCAGGATGCACCGCGACCAGCTGGCCCTGAAGATGGGTGGAAAGCTCGGTGATCTCGACGCCGTTCTGGCGCGCCACGCCGGCGAACTCGTCGCAATAATCCTTGGACGATGCAGCCTTCTTGAGGTCGATCAGCTGGCCCGCCCAGGTCGGTACCTGCACGCCCTTGTAGCCGATGTCGGCTGCCCACTTGGTGATCGAATCCCACGAGTTGAAAGGTGCGGCGTCGCCCGCGAACTGCCCGAGGAACAAGCCTGGGCCCTTGATCGTTTTCATGTCAATTCCTCCCTAAAAGATGACCGTAAACGTTTCTGGTTCAGTTTTAACACGCGATTGACACTCTGCAAGCCGATTTCGGCGAGAATGCCAATCGATCATGATCAACATAATTTCGCGGTGGGGACTAAACCATGTCGGGCACCTACCCGCAAGACGTACGTACCGCATTTCTTGGCGCTTGCGTCGTGAGAGGCCGTGCCACGGCGCATCTTTGTAGACTTCCCGCCACCGCGTGCTACTCTTGGTCGACCAGGAGGGTGGTCCATGACGCGGCGGCTGGCGGCAATCTTGGATGCGGATGTTGTCGGCTTCTCCCGGCTGATGGGCCTTGACGAAGCGGGAACCTTCGCGGCGCTGAAACGCCACAACACCGAGACCATCGTCCCCACCATCACCAGGCATCGCGGACATGTCGTGAAATTCGTCGGAGACGGCACGCTGGCCGAGTTTGCCAGCGTGGTGGACGCGTTGCGCTGCGCGATGGAGATCCAGCAGGCCATTCTCGCCGGCAATCACGATGTCGTGCCCGACCGCCGGATGATCTGGCGGATCGGCATCCATGTCGGCGATGTCCTCAACGAGGATGGCGATATCTTCGGCGAGAGCGTCAACATCGCCGCGCGGCTGCAGGCGCTGGCGCCGGCCGGCGGCATCTGCCTCTCGCAGCAGGTGCGCGACCAGATCGGTACGGCGCTCGATTTCGAGGCCACCGACTTCGGCAATCGCAAACTGAAGAACATCGAGCACCCCGTCAGGGTGTGGCGCTGGTTTCCGCCGGGCGGCCAGGCGGACGGCCCCGATGAGGATACTCCGGACCGGGCGATGCCAAGCCAGGCGCCCGAGCGCAAGCGTCCGTCGATCGCCGTGCTTCCTTTTACGAACATGTCCAGCATCGAGGGGCAGGAGCATTTTTCCGACGGCTTTACCGATGAGTTGATCGCGACCCTGGCGCGCTGTCGCTGGCTGCTGGTCGCCGCCCGCAATTCTTCCTTCAGTTTCAAGGGCCGCGCCGTCGATGCCCGCCGCGTCGCCGAGGATCTCGGCGTCAAATACGTGCTCGAAGGCAGCGTGCGCCGCTCCGACACCCGCATCCGCATCACCGCGCAGCTCCTGGATGGAAGCGAGGGCACGCTGCTCTGGGCCGAGCGCTATGACCGCATGCTGGCCGACATCTTCGACCTCCAGGACGAGATCGCTTCCGAGATCACCGGAACCATCGAGCCCGAACTGAGCGCCATCGAATTCGCAGCACTGCGCGGCCGCTCGATCGTCGACATGACCGCCTGGGAAATCTATCTCAAGGGTCTCTGGCATCTCTACCGCTTCACCATCGACGAGTTGAACACCGCAAAACAGCTGTTCGAGCAGGCGATCGCCATCGATCCGAGTTTCGCGCAGGCGCAGGCGCGGCTCGCTTACGTCCACATCCAGCTCGGCTGGTATGGCTCGCTGGAGGAGCGTTCGGGGCGCATATGCGAGGCGATCGAGCTTGCCGAACGCGCAATCACGCTCGATCAGAAGGAGCCCGCCGCGCATCTGGCGCTCGGCCGGGCGCTTGCGCTCGACGGCGCCACGGAGGCAGGGATTGCCCATCTTCGTCATGCGGTGAAATTGGACCACAGCTTTGCCCAGGCGCACTTCGCGCTCGGCCAGGCGCTCTGCTACGCCGACCGACCGCAGGAGGGCATGCCCGAATTCAGCGAAGCCTTTCGTCTCAGCCCGCGCGACCCGCATCTCTGGACCTTTCACAGCATGATGGCGTTTGCGAACTACCAGATGGACAAGCTCGACGAGGCGGCGGACGCTGCCCGCGCATCGATGCGCTCACCGAACGTCACCTTCTGGCCGGCGATGGCGCTGGTGGCGATCCAGGGACGGCAGGGTAAGATCGAGGAGGCGCGCCGTACGATCGACGAGCTCTACAGCTTCCGGCCGGGCATGACGCTCAATGATGCCAGGCGTGAATTCTATTTCGGCCTCAAGCCGGCGATGAGCGAAACCTTCATCGAGCGCTTTGTCGGCGACCTCGCCAAGGCAGGCCTGCCGCCACAATGAAAGACGCCCGCCCTTTCGAGCGGGCGCCTCGTGTTCACAAGGATCAGAACGGCGAATCCGGGAAGTAGAAGTCCTTGGCGTTGTCCTTCGTCACCAGCGTGGCGTCGAGGATGTAGGTGCCGCGAACCGGGACCTGGTCGTAGAGCGACGCGGCCGTCAGTTCCATCGCGGTACCAACCATTGCCGGCGGATAGAGAACGTCGACCGGGATCAGCTTGTCGCCGTCCATGACCTTCTTGACCATGTCCTTGGAGCCGGCGCCGGCCACGACATACTGGATGTCGGTGCGCTTGGCCTGCTCGATCGCCTGCAGCACGCCGACGGCCATGTCGTCGTCCTGGCACCAGACCACGTCGATCTTCGGGTACTTGGTGAGATAGTCCTGCATCACCTTGAAGGCGTCGTCGCGGTTCCAGTTGCCGAACTGGCGATCGAGAACCTTGACGTTGGAGCCGGCGATGCCCTTGTCGAAGCCGTCCTGGCGCTGCTGGTCGATCGGGATCGGCAGGCCGCGGATGACGACGACCTGTGCGTCCGGCGTGGTTTCCTTGATGTACTTGCCGGCGACTTCGCCAAGCGCCGGGTTGTTGCCGGCGATGTAGATGTCACGCACGCTGTCGTCGTTGGTGCTCGGCGCACGGTCGACCAGCGCCACGAAGGTGCCCTTGTCCTTGACTTCCTTGATGGCGTTGACGAGCGGATCCGGATCGGACGGCAGGATGACCAGCGCGTCCATGCCCTGCGTTGCCAGATCCTGCACGGCGTTTGCCTGGCTTGCGGCATCCGGCGAGGTCTTGACGATGACGGTGAGGTCAGGGTGCTCGGCCATCAGAAGCTTGGCGACGCGCTCGGCATGGAACACCACGCCGGAGGTCCAGCCGTGGTCGGCCGCCGGGATCGATACGCCGATGGTCTTCTTGTCCGCCGAGTGAGCGACGCCGGCGAGCAGCGCCGCCGTCACGACCGCCAAACTGAATAGTGTCTTACGCATGTCTGTTTTCCTCCCATTAAACCCCAGGGCTTGCGAACCTTGAGACCGGGCGCCCCGCCGACCCGGCCAATCCCTTGCTACCTGCGCGCCAGCGACCGCTGCACGAGCATGGCGATGATGATGATCGAGCCCTGGATGGCGCCGATCAGATATTCCGAGATGAAGTTCGAGAGCAGCATGATGTTGCCGACGAGCTCCAGAATGAAGGCGCCGCAGATCGTCCCCCAGACGCGCCCTGCCCCGCCCTTCAAGGCCGTGCCGCCGACGACGACGGCGGTGATCGCCTGCAGCTCCCACAGGATGCCCGTTGTTGCCGATGTCGAGCCGAGACGCGGCACGTAGAGCAGCACGGCGATGGCCACGCAAAGCCCCTGGATGACGAAGGCGATGGTGCGCACCTTGTTGACGGCGATGCCGGAATAGCGCGCCACATCACGGTTCGAGCCGACGGCCGTGACATGCCGGCCATAGCGCGTGCGATAGAGAATGAAGGCGGCGACCGCGGTGACCGCGAGGATGACGATAATCGGCACCGGCACGCCGGCGATCGAGCCGAAATAGACGGGGCGATAGAGCGACTGCTGCTCGGCCGAGCGCAGCGTGATCGCGCCGCCCTGTGAGAGCCATGTCGTCAGGCCGCGATAGATGCCCATGGTGCCGAGCGTGGCGATGAACGGCTCGATCTTGCCGACGGTGGTGATCAGCCCGTTCGCCAGCCCACAGAGCGCACCGGCAACGATGGTGAAGACGACGGCAACCGCCAGCATCAAGGCCGGATCGGCGATAAGGCCGGAATTCATCAACAGGATCATCAGGCTGGCGACGAAGGCCACCATAGAGCCCACCGACAGATCGAGATCCCCCGACGAGATGACGAAGGTGGCGCCGACGGCGATGATGGCGATGAAGGCGCTGCGCGTCGCGACGTTGGCGAGGTTGGTGATGCCGATGAAATTCGGATTGACCAGCGCGCCGACGACAAGCAGCAACGCCAAGGCCGCGAACGGCGCGACCGCCCTGAGATCGATATCCCGCCAGGAACGCCGTCTGATCTGACTGGTCTCGTCGTTCGCACTCATATCCAAAGCCATCCTCCCGTCATGCCTGCAGGCATTTTGTCCGTCGTTCCGCCGCTTGGGCGGTTTGTTTCTTGCGACCGCCTCAGGCGGCCTTCTTCTTCAGGCCCGCCGCATAGCGCATGATCTCCTGCTCGGAGATTTCGTCGCCCTCGAGCACGCCGACGATCCGCCCCTCGCGCATCACGGCCACCCGGGTGCAGAGCCCGATCACCTCCGGCATCTCCGAGGAGACGACGATGATCGAGCGCCCGTCGCGCGCAAGCGCCGAGATGAAATGATAGATCTGTTGCTTGGTGCCGACATCGATGCCGCGCGTCGGCTCGTCGATGATGATGATTTCCGGGTCCGTCTCCATGACCTTGGCGAGCAGCAGCTTCTGCTGGTTACCACCAGACATGCGCCCGGCCACGATATTGGCGTCGCGCACGCGAATATCGAAGCGTCGCCGCGCCTTCGCCAGCGCTGCCGCCTCGCTGCTGGGGCTGAGATAGCCGTGCCGCGAATGCTGCCCCAGCGATTGCAGCGTCAGGTTTGCCAGCATGTTGGAGCCGAGCAGCAGGCCCTTGTGCTTGCGATCCTTGGTCATGTAGGCGAGCCCGGCGCGATTGGCCGCATGCACATCGCCCGACTGAACACTCTCGCCGCGGATGACCACCTCGCCGGCGGTGCGGCCGCGCAGACCGGCAATCGCTTCCATCAGCTCCGTGCGGCCGGACCCGATCATGCCGGAAAAGCCGATAATCTCGCCCTTGCGCACCTCGAAGCTCGCATCCTGCACATAGCCGGTCGAGATGCCCTCAACCTTCAGCACGATCTCTTCGTCGACATCGGGTTCGTTCTTGGTCGGGTAGAGGCTGGAAAGTTCGCGCCCAACCATCAGTTGGGCGATCGATTCACCGTCGAGCATCGCCGTCGGCGCCGTCTTCACCCACTGCCCGTCGCGCAGCACCGTCACCCGGTCGGTCAGCTCCATGACCTCGTCGAGCTTGTGCGAGACGAAGACGAAGCTGGTGCCCTTGTCGCGCAGCTTGCGGACCTGCTTGAACAGGAAGTTGGTTTCTTCGCGCGACAACACCGCCGTCGGCTCATCCATGAACACCACGCGCGCATCACGGCTGATCGCCTTGGCGATCTCGACCATCTGCTTGTCGGCGATCGAAAGCGTGCTGATCAGCGCGTTCTCATCGACATGCGAGCCGAGCAGATCGAGCGCCTTGCGGGTCTCGGCCCGCATGAACTTGCGATCGAGCACGCCGAAACGCGTGACCTCGCGACCGAGAAACAGGCTTTCGGCGACCGTCAGATGGTCCGCGAGATTGAATTCCTGGTGGATGATGACGATGCCGAGCGCCTCGGCCGCGCCATTCGGCGGCAACACGACCGGCTGACCATCGAGAATGATTTCGCCCGAGGTTGGCTGCTCGAAGCCGGACATCACCTTGACGAGGGTCGACTTTCCCGCACCGTTTTCGCCCATCAGCGCATGGATTTCACCGGCGCGAAGCTCGAAATTGACACTGAAGAGGACCTGCACCCCATTGAAGGATTTGCATATGCGTCGGGCCGACAACACCACCGGCGCAGCCTCGACAGTCTCCAAACTCATGATGTCCTCCCCTGCGGGCTCCCACCCGCTTGACCCTTGTGTAAACCTTTACATGTGCGATGTAAAGGTTTACATCATCGTATCACGAAGTTCTCTTGGCTTCGCCCTTTGACGTATCCTTCAGTCTGTGTAGTGTCGCCGCGAATTGAGCCCCAAGGCAGAACGCAGTGTCGAATTCCACGCCAGCAACCATCGAGGATGTCGCCCGGATCGCCGAGGTTTCGATCGCGACCGTGTCGCGGGCGATCCATACGCCGGAGAAGGTCGCCAACTCGACGCGGCTGAAGGTCAACCAGGCGATCGCGATAACAGGATACACGACGAACGCCATGGCCCGCAGCCTGCGTCTCGGCCGTTCCAACATGATCCTGGTCGTGGCTCCCGACATCGGCGACCCCAACTTTTCCAACATTCTGATCGGCCTGGAGAACGAGGCCCGCGCCCATGGCTACGGCATTCTCATCGGCCATACGCAGAATGACGCCCAGCGCGGCCTCGAATATCTCAAATTCCTGAATTCAAACCAAGCCGCCGGATTGATTCTCTTCACCGGCATCCTGCCCTTCGGCCACCAGACGATGACCGCGCGGCTTCCGCCCAGCGTCGGCGTCTTCGAGCCGGTCTTCAACGGCGGCATTCCCTATGTCGGCGTCGACGATATCGAGGGTGCGCGCAAGGCGGTCGATCTGCTCTTGGCGGAAGGCCACCGTAGAATAGCCTTTATCGGCGACAGCAAGACGAGGCTAGCCTATTCCAGACGCCGCCAGGGTTATGACGAGGGGCTGGATGCAGCCGGCGTCGCGAAAAGCCAGCGCATCATTCTCGAAGGCGACGGTACGCTCGAAAGCGGCCGCCACGCCGTGGAGCAGCTCTTTATGCGCGACACGCTGCCGACCGCCTTCATGTGCGTCAACGACCAGACGGCGATCGGCGTGATGATCGGCCTTAACGCCCGCGGCTACGACATCCCTCGCGACTTCTCCGTCACCGGCTTCGACGACGTGCCCCAGGCCGTCTTCATGTCGCCGCCGCTGACGACGGTGCGCCAGCCGCGCACCGCGATCGGCAAGCAGGCGATGGCGCTGCTGCTGGAATTCCTGGGCGACGGCCAGCCCGCCGAGACCGAGATCCTGCTGCGGCCGGATCTCGTCGTCCGCAACTCGGTATCGGTGCCTTCGAAGGGCTGGGAAAAAAGGTAGAACGCCTGGGCGAGCCGATTACGCTGGAATCTGGGGCTCTCTTTTCGACACGGCACCCGTGCGAACCAATAGCATCAACAGCAAATAGATGCCGATGACGCCCTGGCCGACAAGCGGAAACACCTTGAGAAGAGGATACACGGCGTTGCCGACAAGATAGGTCACGACCAACGCCGCGTTCCACGATGCTATGCCGATATCCATCATACGCCTCAGCGTCAGGAACACCGCATAGAGCAGAAACCCCAAGGCAACCGCGATCGTCACATAGAAGATGATCTCGTCACGCGTCGGATAGAGGTATTCCGTCAGGCGAAGCGCGCCGAGAACGGCTGCGCCCGTCAGCAGAAGTCCGATTTGTCCGGCGAGGTATGGCAGTCTCTTCAGCGGAGACATGGCCAGGTAAATTGCTTTAAAATTCATGGATTCAATTTCAGGCTTTATGATCTGAGCATCGACAACGGTCGCATAGCCCATCTCTGCAACCCGTTGCCCACGAACAGCAGCCCTTAGTGGCTCATTTGCTTGAAAACAACTTAAGCGGATGTTCAGATTCGCATTTAGAGCACCGATGCGACCAGATACCGCAGAGCTGTCGGCGTCACGTGATCCGAACGGAAAAGGCCGGGAAGCTTGCACTTCCCGGCCTTATGCCAGTATGGGCGCAATGTCAGCTACGGCGCATAGCGCGTAAAGACATAGTCGTGATTGTTCACGCGCGCCTCGTGACAGGCAAAACAGGTCTCGTGCTGAGCCTGGTCGGCTGGAACGCCATTGATAAACCGGCCAAATCCCCAACCGCCGGAGGCCGCGTACTTCTTCGCATCCTTGACCATGACCTGCACCGTCGTTGCCGCACCCGGAACCGAGGCGGGCGCGAACTCGGTCGATGGCGTGCGCTTCCAGGCGAGCTTGACGAGCACGCTGCCATCAGGAAAAGGAAGCGTGCCGTCGCGATAGGCCTTGACGGCGATATCGTTGCCGACGACCACGCGCAGCTCGTTCAGAGGTGCATCCTCGAGCGCCGGCGCGATCAACTCCCACTGCCGGTAGCCCTCGGGAAGGGAAACGCCGTAGATCGGCGAAACGGGCTTGGCGGCAGGTGTTTCGCCGGCGAGCGAGCCGATCGCGAAGACGGTGGCGCCGACAGCCGTGGCGGCGGCAAGCAGCATGATTTTCCCTGTCATGGCAGCCACTCACGCAAGCCTATCGGCATCGATGATCGCCTGGGCGAAGGCCGCCGGCGCCTCTTGCGGCAGGTTGTGACCGATGCCGCCGGTAATCGTCCGATGCTCGTATTTGCCGGTGAACTTCTTGGCGTAGGAGGCAGCATCCAGGTGTGGCGCGCCATTGGCATCGCCTTCCATGGTGATAGCAGGCACGCCGATATCGGGCAACTTCGCGAGCTTGCGCTCCAGCGCATCGTATTTCTTCTCGCCCTTGGCGAGATCGAGCCGCCAGCGGTAATTGTGAATGGTGATGGCAACATGATCCGGATTTTCGAAGGCTTTTGCCGTGCGATCGAAGGTGGCGTCGTCGAAATGCCATTGCGGCGAGGCGAGCGTCCAGATGAGCTTGGCGAAATCGTGCCTGTTGGCATCATAGCCCGCACGCCCGCGTTCGGTCGCGAAATAGAACTGATACCACCAGGAGAGTTCCGCCTTCGGCGGCAGCGGCTTTTCGTTGATCGCCTGACTGCCGATCAGGTAGCCGCTGACTGAGACCATGGCCTTGCAACGCTCCGGCCAGAGCGCGGCCATGATATTCGCCGTCCGCCCGCCCCAATCATAACCGCCGACAACCGCGCGCTCGATCTTCAGCGCATTCATGAAGTCGATCATGTCGACGGCAATCGCCGCCTGCTGTCCGTTGCGCGGTGTCTTCGAAGACAGGAACCGCGTCGTCCCGTATCCCCGTAGATAGGGAATGAGCACGCGATAACCGGCATCAGCAAGAACCGGCGCGACATCGACAAAGCTGTAGATGTCGTAGGGCCAGCCATGCAGCAACAACACGGCGGGCCCATCGGCCGGGCCGAGCTCTGCGTAGCCGATATCGAGCACGCCGGTCTTGACCTGCTTCAGCGCTGGAAAGGACGTATGCGTGCCCGACTTGACCGACGCAAGCGCGCTACTTCCCGCTCCCGCCGTCTGCGCACGCACAGTGCCGGCAATGCCGACAGCGGCGGCAGCGAAGGCCGCAGCGCCAAGGAAGCGGCGGCGTTGGTGATTGGTATCATCGGACATGGGGGCCTCTCGATTGTCGGTTGCAGGAGAGCGCGAATGCTCAGCTTGAGAGCTAGCGCGAGCCCCAACGGACCGACAGGCAACCGAGGTATGAAATGGCCTATATGTTGGTATAGAGCGCGGACGCGGCCATGCCGGACAGCTAACGTTTCACCCCTTCTCCGCACGCTTTTCGGCCAGGCTGTCGAGCGCATCCGCATTGGCCCGCCCCCAGCCGTAGAGCAGTTCGATCGGCTCCACGAGCCGTTTGCCAAGCGGCGTCAGCGTGTAATCAACGGCGGGCGGCACCGTTCCGTAGACCCGGCGCGTCACCAGCCCGTCCGCCTCCATGTCGCGCAGCGTCTGCGTCAGCATCTTCTTCGAGATACCGGGAAGGCTTCGCTGCAGCACGCCGGTGCGCGCGCAGCCGTCGAGCCGCGTGTCCAGCACATGCAGGATCATGCTCGTCCACTTGCTGGAAAAGATCTCCAGCACGCGGCGCGGCGCGCAATCCTCGCGCCATTCGTGATCGGGTGAGCCGGCTCGCATGTGGTTACCTCAGGGTGTCTATGTCTCGAATGGGTGCCTTCTAGCGACAAACGGCCGAAATGGCTACATGCGGAAAAACAGCCCGAGAGACATCAGGAGACAGGCATTTGAACAAGGCATTGATCGCAGGCGCAAGCGGCATCGTCGGCAGCGCCACGGCGGAACTCTTGAGCGGCAAGGGCTGGCAGGTCCTCGGCCTCGCGCGCAAGCCGCAACAGGCGCCCGGCGTGCAGCCGCTTGCCGCCGACCTGCTCGATCCCGCATCGCTGAAATCCGCGCTTGACGATGTCGCCCCCACGCACATCGTCATCTCCACCTGGCTGCGGCAGCCGACGGAAGCGGAGAACATCCGCGTGAACTCGGCCATGGTGCGCAATCTTCTTGATGCCGTCAGGCCCTCGGACACGGTGCGCCACGTCTCACTGGTCACCGGCCTCAAGCACTATCTCGGCCCCTTCGAAGCCTATGGCAAGGGCAGCCTGCCGCAGACGCCGTTTCGCGAGGAGCAGGCCCGTCTCGACATCGACAACTTCTATTACGCACAGGAAGACGAGGTCTTCGCGGCGGCGGCCCGCGACAGCTTCACCTGGAGCGTCCACCGGCCGCACACCATCGTCGGCAAGGCGGTAGGCAACGCCATGAACATGGGCACGACGCTCGCCGTCTATGCGAGCATCTGCAAGGAAACCGGCCGCCCCTTCCGCTTCCCCGGCGTTGCCGCGCAGTGGGAGAGCCTCACCGACATGACCGACGCACGCCTGCTGGCGCGCCACATCGAATGGGCATCGACGACACCAGCCGCCGCCAACCACGGCTTCAACGTCGTCAACGGCGACGTCTTCCGCTGGAGCTGGATGTGGAGCCGGATCGCCGCGTGGTTCGGCATCGAACCGGTCGCCTTCGACGGCGTGGTCCGCCCGCTCGAACAGCAGATGGCCGACGATGCCGACCTCTGGCGCGCAATCGCCAGGCGCCACGGCCTCGCCGAGCCTGATATCAACCGCCTGGCCTCGCCCTGGCACACCGACGCCGACCTCGGCCGGCCGATCGAGGTGGTCACCGACATGTCGAAAAGCCGCCGCATGGGCTTCCTCGACTACCAGCCCACCGATGACGCATTCTTCGACCTGTTCAAGCAACTGCGGGCCGACCGGTTGATTCCGTAAGCCTCGCCTTCGCCAGACGCGGATCATTGACGGATTGTAGTTTTAAAATCACAATCCGTCATGTTCTGGCTTCAGCCAGAAGCGCGATATCGCCGAGGCGAAACGGCTGCTCAGCGAATGGAATGAGAACAATGGCTGAGAAATTCACCCACTACGATCCAGCCGATGACCTGACATCGGACGAAGCAATTGCCGTCTTCATCGAGGAAGCGTTCGAGACCGAGGACGCCGCCTATATCGCCCATGCGCTGGGCGTCGTTGCGCGCGCCGAGGGCATGACCCAGATTGCCAGTGAGACGGGGCTATCCCGCGAGCAGCTCTATCGCTCCTTCAGCGCCGAGGGCAACCCGACACTGAAGACGACGCTATCCGTCATGAAGGCGCTTGGCATCGGCCTGACGGCGAAGGTGGCTGCGCACGCCGATCGAGAGGCAAAGGCGGCCGTTAAACCGTAAACGCCTCGCGGCACGCCGCAAGCGCCGCCTCGGGATCACCCGAGGCAAACGCTTCCATGCCGAGCGGCCCGGCATAGCCCATCCCTGCGGCGCCCGCGCGATACCATCTCATCATGCTCCGGCCAGTTCCACAGCCCGACGCCGAAGCCCATTTCCTTCAGCCTGGAGGCCCGCCATTCGATCGGTCGGTCGCGTCAGATCATCTCGGCGCAGGCAGCGAGCTAGAAAGGCGAGCTCATGCGATCCTCCCGATCATGCATGCTGATTTCTGTTCGCAATAGAGCCGAGATCGAGGTCAGCCGCAGTGCGACATCGCGTGCCATGCCGGCACATGGAATTGACAATTGTCATGAGAGGTTCACGCAGCAGGCATAACTCGAAGGGACGGCTTCTGAGAGAGGAACTGAGATGGCTGATATCACCAACGAGACTATCCACCGGGATCACGAAAACCACCCGCTGCACGGGTCGGCTTCGAAAAAGTGGTTCCTTCCAGCGATCATCCTGCTGCTTGTCGCCGGTCTCGGCTATGTCGGTTACGCGCTCGGGCGCGATCTCACCAGCGTTGCCGCCGTTCCCTGGATCATGCTCGGACTGGCGCTTTTGATCGCGCTCGGCTTCGAATTCGTCAACGGTTTCCACGACACCGCCAACGCCGTCGCGACAGTCATCTACACCCGCTCCATGCCGGCCGAACTCGCCGTGATCTGGTCGGGCTTCTTCAATTTCCTCGGCGTCATGATGTCGAGCGGCGCGGTGGCCTTCGGCATCCTGGCGCTGCTTCCGGTCGAGCTCATCCTGCAGGTCGGCTCCGGCTCCGGCCTCGCCATGGTCTTCGCGCTCTTGATCGCCGCCATCCTCTGGAACCTCGGCACCTGGTATCTCGGCCTGCCGTCCTCGAGCTCGCACACGCTTGTCGGCTCGATCATCGGCGTCGGCCTCGCCAACCAGTTTTTGGCGCCTGCAGGCAGCGCCACCAGCGGTGTCGACTGGTCGCAGGCCACCAATATCGGCCTGTCGCTGCTGATCTCGCCGCTGATCGGCTTCGGCCTCTCCGCCGTCCTGCTTCTGGTCATGAAGGTGCTGGTGCGCAACAAGGCGCTCTACGAGGAGCCGAAGGGCAACAACCCGCCACCGCTCTGGATCCGCGGCCTTTTGATCTTCACCTGCACCGGTGTCAGCTTCGCCCACGGATCGAACGACGGGCAGAAGGGCATGGGCCTGATCATGCTGATCCTGATCGGCCTCGTCCCCACCGCCTTCGCGCTCAACCGCACGCCTGACGTCAACTACCTCGAAGCCTACAAGAGCGCGTCGGCCCAGGTGGAAACCGCGCTCGGCAAATATGTGAAGCCGGGTGCGGCCGCCGGCGATTTCCGCGTCGAGGTCAGCAACGCCGTGAAGAACAAGGTCTGGACGGACGCAACGACGCCCGCCCTTCAGCAGTTCATCCACGCCACAAGCGCCGAAGTCGCCGGCTTCCCGACGCTGGAGGCCGTGCCCACGCATCTGGTCAGCAACGTCCGCAACGACATCTACCTGATCGGCGAAGCCCTGAAGCTGATCGACAAGCAGAAGCTGCTTACTATGGAGCCGGCCGACCTGCAGGCGGTGAGCGCCTATCACAAGGCGGTCGACAACGCGACCAAGTTCATCCCGCTCTGGGTCAAAATCGCCGTCGCCATCGCACTCGGCCTCGGCACCATGGTCGGCTGGAAGCGCATCGTCATCACCGTCGGCGAAAAGATCGGCAAGACCCACCTGACCTATGGCCAGGGGGCAGCCGCCGAAGTCGTCGCCATGGTCACCATCGGCGCCGCCGACCATCTCGGCCTGCCGGTTTCGACCACCCACGTGCTGTCGTCGGGCGTCGCCGGCACGATGGCGGCGAACGGTTCCGGCCTGCAATGGTCGACGGTGCGCAACATGCTGATGGCCTGGATCCTGACGCTGCCCGCCTCCATCGCCATCGCCTTCGTGCTCTTCATCATCCTGCGCCAAGTGTTCTGAGGCCTGAGCCGATAACGCAATTGAAAAAGCCGGGAAGCGAATGCTCCCCGGCTTCTTTGTTCCAACAATCCGCCACCGATCAGACGTAGCGGTTGACGACGTTTTCGAGCAGTTCCTGCTGGCCGGACTTCGGCTGCGGGTTGATGTCCTGGCTCTCGACGCGGGCGGTGATCTGCTCCAGCGAATATTCGCCGCGCAGCATCTTCTGGCTTTCGGCCGAATCCCAGCCGGCATAGCGGTTGGCGAGCGGCTGCGACAGCGCCTTGTCCTCGATCATCTTGGCGGCAGCCTTGAGACCGCGGGCGCAGCAATCCATGCCGCCGATGTGACCGATCAAGAGGTCGGCGGGATCGAGCGACTGGCGGCGCAGCTTGGCGTCGAAGTTGGTGCCGCCGGAGGTGAAGCCGCCGCCTGCCAGAACCTGGTAGTAGGCCAGCGCCATTTCCGGAACGTTGTTCGGGAACTGGTCGGTATCCCAACCGGACTGGTAGTCGTTGCGGTTCATGTCGATCGAGCCGAAGATGCCGAGCGCGTTTGCAAGCGCCAGCTCGTGCTCGAAGGAATGGCCGGCGAGGATCGCGTGGCCCTGCTCGATGTTGAGCTTCACTTCGTTTTCGAGGCCGTTCTTCTTCAGGAAGCCGTAAACCGTCGCGACGTCGTAGTCGTACTGGTGCTTGGTCGGCTCCTGCGGCTTCGGCTCGATCAGGATCTGGCCCTTGAAGCCGATCTTGTGCTTGTACTCGACCACGAGATTGAGGAAGCGGCCCATCTGGTCGAGCTCGCGCTTGAGGTCGGTGTTGAGCAGCGTCTCATAGCCTTCGCGACCGCCCCACAGAACGTAGTTCTCGCCGCCGAGCGTCATCGTCGCGTCCATGCAGGTCTTTACGGTCGCGGCGGAGAAGGCGAAGACATCGGGATCGGGATTGGTTGCGGCACCCGACATGAAGCGGCGGTTGGAGAAGAGGTTCGCCGTGCCCCAGAGCAGCTTGGTGCCGGTGGCAGCCTGCTTTTCGGCGAAGTAATCGACGATCTCGTTGAGGTTCTTGGTGTTCTCGGCGAAGTTCTTGCCCTCCGGGCGCACGTCGGCGTCGTGGAAGCAATAATAGGGCGCGCCGAGCAGCGAGAAGAATTCGAAAGCGACGTCAGCCTTCAGCTTCGCAGCCTTCATCGTGTCTTCGAACCACGGACGCAGGAACGTCTGCCCACCAAAGGGGTCGCCGCCCGGCCATGTGAAGGTGTGCCAGTAAGCGACCGCGAAACGCAGATGGTCTTCCATCCGCTTGCCGAGAACGATCTCGTCCGGCTGGTAATAGCGGAAGGCCAGCGGATTGGTGCTGTCCGGGCCTTCATACTTGATCTTCTGGATATCGCCGAAAAATCCGGTGCTCATGGGGTACTCCTCCTTGGGTGTGGTTTAAAAAAGTGTCCGTTATTCCGTGTGGCCCCCTCATCCGACCCTTCGGGCCACCTTCTCCCCGTTGGGGAGAAGGGGAGACCGGAGCGAGCGGCCCGCCACAAGTCTCTTCTCCCCAACGGGGAGAAGGTGCCGGCAGGCGGATGAGGGGGCTCCGACCTCAGTACAGGCGTCCTTCCGCCCTCAATGCGCCAGCGCCTTGATCGCCGGATAAAGCGCACGATACCGGCCATAGGCCTCCTCATACGCCCCGCTCAGCGCAGCATCAGGCTCGATCGTCCCATCCGTTTCCGGCGGCGTGCAGACCGCGACCGGATCAGCGCCCGTGGCCGCAATCAGCCCAAGCCGCGCCGCCCCGAAGGCGGCGCCGAAGTCGCCATCGGCGGGCAGGTCGACGGGGACGCCGAGGGCTGTGGCGATCGAGGCCAGCCAGTAGCGCGAGCGCGAGCCGCCGCCGATGGCGGTGACGCGGGAAATGTCGGTGCCGGCCGAGCGCAGCGCCTCGAGATTATCGCGGATCGCAAACGACACACCTTCGAGCACCGCCTGGGTCAGCACCACGCGGCTGCTCTCATGCTCGAGCCCGATGAAGGCGCCGCGGATGACGGCGTCGTTGTGCGGCGTGCGCTCGCCGGAGAGATAGGGAAGGAAGGTGACCCCCGATGGCGCCTTCAGCGTTTCGCCGAGTTCGGCAGTCAAATCCGCAGCCGACTTCGACGTCACGTGCGAGTGCCAGTTCAGCGCGTCGGTGGCGGACAGGATGACGCCCATCTGGTGCCAGGTGTTGGGCAGCGCGTGGCAGAAGGCGTGAACGGCGCTTTCCGGCTTCGGCAGATAGGAACCGTTGGCGGCGAAGAGCACGCCCGAAGTGCCGAGCGAGACGAAGGCCGCGCCATGGCTGACGGTGCCCATGCCGCAGGCGGATGCCGCGTTATCGCCCGCCCCGCCGGCAACGACGACGGAACCGGTGATGCCCCACTGCGAGGCGAGCTCGCCGCGCAGCTTGCCGCCCTCTTCCGTGCCTTCGACCAGCGTTGGCATATGCTTTTCATCAAGGCCGGTCGCGGCCAAGAGTTCGGACGACCACTTGCGCTTGCCGGTATCGAGCCAGGACGTGCCGGCCGAATCCGACATTTCGGAAATGTGCTCGCCGGTCAGCCATAGGCGGAGATAATCCTTGGGGAGCAGCACTTTGGCCACCTTGGCGAAAATCTCAGGCTCGTGCTTGGCGACCCAGGCAAGCTTCGGCGCCGTGAAGCCGGGGAAGACGATGTTGCCGGTGAGCTTGCGGAATTTCGGATCGGCATCGAGCGCCGCCGCTTCGAGATAGCTGCGCGTGTCGTTCCAGAGAATGCAGGGACGCAGCACCTTGTCGTCGGCATCGAGCAGCGTCGCGCCGTGCATCTGACCGGAAAGGCCGATGCCCCTCACGGCGGCAAGCTCCTTTGGATGCTTCGCCTTCAGCCCAGCGATCGCCTCCTCGGTGGCGCGCACCCAGTGCGAAGGCTCCTGCTCCGACCAGCCGTGATGCGGACGCGACACGTCGAGCGAACCATTGGCCGAGCCGATGATCTTCTGATCGCCATCGATCAGCATGGCTTTGACGCCGGAGGTTCCGAGATCGAGACCCAGATACATGTGTTTCTCCCTTTGCCGTTACGGCAGATTGTCTTTCAGAAAGATATCGAGACGGATGCGCTCCTGCGCGTCGATGACCGAGAGCCCGTCGGCCCTCGCCTTCAACACGCGGATGGCGCTGCGCACCTCGTGGCCCGCATCCTGGTTCAAGATTGCGTCGATCGTACCGTCGAGAAGGGCCGTGCGCGTATGATCAGTCAGTTCGTGCGCGATGACGGTGAGCGCTCGGTCGACGGATTTCTCCTTCAGCGCCCGGATCAGGCCGCGATTGCCGGCGCCGAGGCTGTAGACGCCGATGATGCCGTCGCGCTTCGACAGCGCATCCGAAACCAGCATATGGGCCATGTCAGGATCGTCGCGCCCCTCGATGACGGGCAGGATGGAGAGACCGGGAAACTCTTCCGCCATGACGGCCGCGAAGCCTTCCAGCCGCTCGCGATGGTCGCGCACCAGCATGGAGCCGGCGAGAACCGCGACGTCACCCTTGGCGCCACCGAGAAAACGCCCGAGCAGCCGCGCCGCTGTGCGCCCCGCCGCGATATTGTCGACGCCGGCGTAATGATGGCGCTGAGAGCCGGTAAGATCGGACACGACGGTGACGACGGGAATGCCATCCTGCACCAGCCGGTCGACCGCATCACGCACCTCGGGCGCATCGGTGGCGACCAATGCCACGCCGGCGGGACGCTCGATGCGCAGCGTATCGAGTGCTGCGGCAAGGGCCGTGGGATCGAAGGCCGGAACCTCGACGGTACGGATATCTGTGCGCTCCACCGGCGAGCGCGCAACGGCGGCCATCACCTCGGCGTTCAGCCCGTGCATGAAGGAATTGTCGCTGGCGGGGACGATGAACACGAACGAATAAGTCCGCCCCTTCGCGAGATTGGCGGCGGCGACGTCGCGCACATAACCGATCTCGCGAATGGCGGTTTCGACCTTCTCCCGCGTCACATGCCGGACGCCCGGGCGCTGGTTCAGCACCCGATCGACAGTCGCAAGGCTGACGCCCGCAGCTGCGGCAATATCGTGAACCGTAGGTCTCATCGCTCCTCCTGACGAGACCTTTAACGCCATTTCTGATGTACGTAAATCAGATTTTTTGGCGACGTGTTCTGCGTATTGAAATGACTGCTATTTTTCGTGATCCCTCGCGATTTCGGCTTCGAGCCTGCGCGACAAACGCTTCAGATCACGCGGCCTGCCGGCAATGCTTTCGATCGCCGCCACCGCCACATCCCGCGCGACATAGTCCGACTTGTGGCCCATGTTATGGATCATCAGCAGCCGCGCGCCCTTAATAGTGCGGGCAAGATGGCGTGCGTGGATATCGGGCGAGACGACGCTGTCGGTGTCGCCCGAGATGATCACCGTCGGCGCATGGATGCGGCCGTAGTGCTGTGAATTGCGCTTCGTCCATTCCAGGAGATTGGCGACATCGATGGCGTTGTCGCGGAAAGCTTTCGGCCCAAGCGCCTGCAGTGCCCGCGTCTCCTTGATGTAGCCGGGCGGCCGAGGATTGGGCGCGAAAACCGAGCGCGTGGCGCTGTCGATCATCGCAAGCCCCACCGGCGGCACGACGATCGCGCTGAACAGCGCGCCTGTTACCGGCACCTTCGCGGCATCGTAGTACCAGGCGATACCACCCGGCCACGGGTAGACCGCAGGCGATAGGAAAACGAGGCCGAGCACCCGGTCGGGATGCCTGAGCGCGAAGCTCGCCGCCACCGCGCCCCCGAAGGAATGACTGACGATGATCGCCTTCTTGATACCGCGTTTCGCCATGACATCAGCAATGGCATCGGCCTGCCCGTCTGGAAATGCATTTTCCTGGCCGCCGCGATCCGAACGCCCATGGCCGGGACGATCGACGAACAGAAGATCGGCACGCCCCTCCAACAGGTCGCGAAACGAAAAGACTGAATCGTAGAGATTGGCGCTGGCGCCGTGGATGAACACGATCGGCGGCAGATCCGGCCGCCGCGCCTTGAGATAAAGGCTGTTCATCCTGTAGCCGCCGACATCGATACGCGCCTCGTCAGCGGGCGGACTGGCGGCGAACACATGGTTCACGACAACGGACAGCATAAGGGTGAGAAGTGCAGCGAACCTGGCGGAAACTTTGAACATGAAGCGCGGTCGATCCCGATGATATCGCTGTACATACGCGAAAACGCCGGCTTTGGTTTCCCAAGCCGGCGCCAGAACTCGTCAATGCTGTCGTGATCCGTCAGTGGCCGCCGCCGCCCCCGCCACCGCCTTGCGGCGGCGCCGGCTTGTCGATCAGCACGATGCCGAGGATCATCGCCACGAAAAGTCCGGTAAGGATGACGAAGATATCGCTGAACGACATCACCATCGCCTGCTTGGTCACCATGCCGACCATCTGCTTGATCGCGACGGCCGCGCCATCCATGCCATAGGTGTCGAATTTCGACGCCATGTTGTTGATCTGATCGCTCGCCACGGGGTTGCCCCAGTCCAGATGCTCGCGGATGCGCTGGTAGTGCACGTCCTGGCGATTGGTGAGCACGGTGTTGATGACCGCGAGACCGACGGCGCCTCCGAGGTTACGCGTCAGGTTGAACAGGCCCGAAGCGCCGCGCATGCGCGCCGGCGGCATCGTGCCGAGCGCGATATTGTTGATCGGCACCATGCACATCATCAGACCGAAGCCGCGCAGGATCTGCGGGATGAAGAGCTCGTAGAAGTCCCAATCCGTGGTCACGCCGGTCATGATCCAGGTGCCGGCGGCGAAACTCGCGAAGCCGAGCACCATCATCATGCGCAGGTCCATCTTGGTCGACAGCTTGCCGGCGATCGGCGCCGTGAAAAACATGGCGAGACCGGAGACGAACATGGTCTCGCCGATCATCAGCGAATCGTAGCCTCGGATGCGCCCGAGATAGAGCGGGTAGATGTAGGTCAGGCCGTAGAGACCGATACCCATGACGAAGGAGAAGAGCGAGCCGACCGCGAAGTTTCGGTTGCTGAAGGCCCTGAGATCGACGACGGGGAAATCCACCTTGAAGGCGCGATAGAAGAAGATCACGCAGCCGATGGCAGATGCGATCGCGCCGAGAAGGATGTTGCGGTCATTGAACCAGTCGTTCGAGTTGCCCTCTTCGAGCACATATTCCAGTGCACCGAGGAAGACGCCCATCGAAACAAGGCCCCACCAGTCGAACTTCTTGAACAGCGAGAATTCCGGCTTGTCGAAATCGATGAAATTCCAGGTCACGATCGTGACGATGATGCCGGGAATGATGTTGACCAGGAACAGCCAGTGCCAGGAGAAGGCATGGCTGAGGTAGCCGCCGACCGTCGGGCCGATGGTTGGCGCCAGCGTCGCGATCAGGCCGATGATCGGCGAGACGATGCTGCGCTTGGAGGGCGGGAAGATCGTGAACGCCGCGGCAAACACCGACGGGATCATGCCGCCGCCGATGAAGCCCTGGATGGCGCGATAGACGATCATCTGATCGATATTCGTCGCGGTGGCGCAGAGCGCGCTGGCAGCCGTGAAGCCTGCCGCCGAGAAGGCGAACAGATAGCGCGTCGAGATGATGCGCGCCAGCGTACCCGACAGCGGAATCATGATGACTTCCGCGATCAGGTAAGACGTCTGCACCCAGCCGATTTCATCCGTGCCGGCGCTGAGGCCGGCCTGGATTTCGGCCAGCGACGCCGACACGATCTGAATGTCCAGAATGGACATGAACATCCCCACCACCATCGCGAAGAACGCGATGAGTTTGCGGGGGTCCATGGTGTCGGCTGCCGGCGCGGCCGGCATCGATCCTGCTGTTGTGCTCGCGGCCATCGGCCTACCTCGTCTATTACGTGGCCAGGTTACGCCCGAGGCGTCTTACTTGGCGGCATCCGGCGCCGTGCGCGTGTCGACGTCGACAACGACGCTGAGACCGGCGCGCAGGCGACCCGTGTCGAGCGCGTCCTGCGGCAGGGCGATGCGAACCGGTACGCGCTGGATGATCTTGGTGAAGTTGCCCGTCGCGTTTTCCGGCGGCAGCAGCGAGAACACCGAGCCCGATGCCGGCGAGATCGATTCCACCGTGCCGACGATCGCATGATCGTCATAGGCGTCGACATGGACATTGACCTTGGAGCCCGGAACCAGATGCTGGATCTGCGTTTCCTTGAAGTTGGCGTCGATATAGAGCTGGCGGACCGGAACGAGCGCCATCAGGCGCTGGCCGGGCGAAACCAGATCGCCTTCCTGAACCGAGCGGTTGCCGACAACGCCGTCATAAGGCGCCTTGAGAACCGTGAAGGACAGGTCGCGCGCGGCCTTGTCGCGGGCAAGTTCGAGCTGGCGGATCGTGCCTTCGGCTTCGCGGCGCTGCGCATGCAGCAGCGTCACATTGGCTTCCGCCGATGCGATCGCGGCGTCACCGCCGACGAGATTGGCCTTCGCCTGGTCGAGCGCGATGTTGGCGGTGTCGAGCGATGCGGTCGTGCCGACCGACTTCGCCTGCAGCTCGCTGGCGCGGGTCTGGGTGATTTGCGCGCCGCGAACGGTGGCGTCGAGCGCGACCTTCTGCGCCTTGGCCTGGTCGAGGCTCGCCTCGCCGCCGGCGATCTGCGCGTCGATGCGCTGCAGCGACAGCTTCTCGGTGTCGAGCGAGGCCTGTGCCTGCTCCAACGCCAGCTTGTAGTCGCCGTCGTCAAGCGTGGCCAGGGTATCGCCGACCTTGACCTGCTGGTTGGCGACGACGTTCACCTTGGCGACGTAGCCGGTGACCTTGGGAGAGATCGTGGCGATATCGCCTTCGATATAGGCGTCATCCGTCGAGATCATGAAGCGGCCGACCGTGAACCACTGGTAGCCGAAATAGGCGGCACCGGCGAGAAGGGCGAGCCCAAGGATCGGCAGCACGGGGCTGCGCTTCTTTTTCTTCTGCTCAGGTGCCGTCTCGACTGGAGCGGCCACGGTCTGCGGCGTGCGCGGGGCTTCCGCGGTGACGGCTTCCTGAGCCTCACCTTCGGCAGGCTTGCTGACAATCCTGGTGACATTGGCGTTCTGGCTAGACGACATGAGAGAATACCGGTAAATCGAGTAAAACTGATCGAACTGAACGGTTCGGTTTAGTTGACATAGAGCCTTTTTACGTTCATATCAAGATGTATCGAACCACCCGGTTCGATTTTGTTAACGAAACATTCGCATGTGCGAATATGGTTAAGGAGCTATGACAGACTTTTCCGACGTGTCAGTGGAGGAATCGACATCTGCAGGAGGCAGATGGGCCGCGGGTGAAGACCCCGCAAAACGCAAACAGATTCTCGACGGCGCCCGCCGCGCGTTCATGAAGTACGGCTTCGACGCCGCCAGCATGAACGACATCACGCGCGAGGCCGGCGTTTCGAAGGGTACGCTCTACGTATACTTCGCCAACAAGGAAGAGCTGTTCGCCGCGATGATCGAGAGCGAACGCGCCGCCTTCGTTGCCGCGATGCGCACCACGCTTGCCGAGCGCGAGGACGTGGAAACCGGTCTCCATGACTTCGGCATGGATTTCATCGCCCATATGACCGACGAGAAGGTCATCAGCGCCATGCGCACCGTGCTCGGTGTTCGCGACCGCATGCCGGCGCTTTGTCAGCGTTTTTTCAACGGCCCGGAAAACCTGCGCACCATCCTGCGCGACTATCTCATTCGCTATGTCGAAGCCGGCCAGCTCAATATATCAGACATCGAACTTGCGGCCGCCCAGTTCCTCGATCTCTCCAGCGGCAGCTTCTTCAAGTTCCGCCTGTTTGGCAGCATGGAAAAGCCGCCATCGAAGGAAGAGGCGGAGCGCGTCATCAATGGCGCCGTACGCATGTTCATGGCGACCTACGGGATCGCCAACAAGGGCTGATCCGCCCCTGACATCCCGGTATCAGGACCGTTCCGGCACAGGAGCGGTCCCCGCAAACGACGATTTGCATATCAACATCGCGGAATAAAACCCCGCCGACTTTCGTATACTCCTTGCGCGCTTTCCAAGACTTGGCTGGCAAGACGTACTTGCTAAGCAAGGGCGCGCGATTACATTCGAGCGACCGCTAATGTGGCGCAAAGGGATATACATAGATGCAAGACATCATGATGCTCGTGCAGGACCCGGCCGCCTGGGTGGCCCTCGTCACCCTGGTGGTGATGGAAGTGGTCCTCGGGATCGACAATCTCATCTTCATTTCCATTCTCACCAACAAGCTTCCACCCGAAACCCGCGAAAAGGCCCGCAAGCTCGGCATCGGCCTGGCTCTGATCATGCGCCTGGCGCTGCTCGGCACCGTCGCCTGGATCGTCAAGCTGACGACGCCGGTCTTCGAAGTCTTCGGCCACGGCTTCTCCTGGAAGGACATGATCCTGATCGCGGGCGGTCTCTTCCTGCTCTGGAAGGCGACCAAGGAAATCCACCACACCGTGGACCCTGTCGACCACGAGAACGATGCGGCATCCGCTGCTGTCGTCGCCAGCTTCACCGCCGTCATCGGCCAGATCCTGGTGCTCGACCTGGTCTTCTCCGTCGACAGCATCATCACCGCCGTCGGCATGACGCCGCACCTGCCGATCATGGTGATCGCCGTTATCGCAGCCGTCACGGTCATGCTGGTAGCCGCGACCCCGCTTGCCAACTTCATCGAGAAGAACCCGACCATCGTCATGCTGGCGCTCGGCTTCCTGATGATGATCGGCATGACGCTGATCGCCGAAGGCATGGGCTTCCACGTCCCCAAGGGCTACGTCTACGCCGCCATGGCCTTCTCCGCCCTCGTCGAGGTGCTCAATATGCTGGCCCGCAACGCCAAGAAGAAGAAGCGCGGCGGCACCAGCAAGGAAACCTTGCACTAAAAACAAAACGGGCGCGGCCACCAGGCCGCGCCCGTTTCGCATCAGGGCCGTGTTTCAGAGCATGTCGCCGAGCGTCCAATGGTTCGCCCAGCGCGCATCGATCTCGTCCTCGACATTTTGAAAGCGGATATCGGTCGAAAGGCGGATCAGACCCTCGGCGCTGCGGTTGGTGGTCGCGGCGTGGATCATGTAGGGGCTGTGCAGAACCACATCGCCCGCCTCGTAATCGGCGATCAGCCAGCGCGTATCGAAGCGCTCGGCCATATCAGGCAGGTCCTTCGACACCCAGCCGCCCTCGCTCATGTTCCTGTTATAGGCGCTGATCCGCTCTTCCGGCGTGAGCTCAGCGCTCTTCTCCGCAAAATCCGCCTCCATCCTTTTGCCGATCGCATGCGAGCCCTCGAGATAGACCAGCCCGCCCATATCGACAGGCGTATCGCCGAGCGGAATCCAGGCCGTGACGATCCGGCTCGTTCCGCCGCGCAGATAGACGAGATCGTAATGCGCAGGCGTCGCCGTCGGCGTGCCGGGGCGGGTGAAGCGCATGATCTTGCGCTTGTGCAAATAGGAGATGCCGGAAAGGAGCTGGTCCATGAACCGCGTCAGCCGAGGCTGCGCGCAAAATCCCTCGTAAGCCGCCGAGCGCACCAGCGCCATCAGGATGCGATCGACCAACTGCTTCTCGGGCTCGGCGCCAGATGCCAGCCCAAGCGTCGGGTCGGACCCCGCCTCGATCAGCCCGGACCGCGCCAGATGCGAGAAGACCCAGCCCCGAAACGCCAGCACGTCATCCCGCTTCAGGAACCCCTTCAGCCAGACATAGCCGTCCCGCTCGTAGCGCTCGCGGATCGCTTCAAGCCCGATACCGGGATCCGTCTCCTCCAGCCGCCCCATGCGCTTCGGCGCGGTCGACAGGCGCTTGCCGTCGGCGAACAGCTCGATGGCGGGTGCGTCATGGGATTGAACAGCAAGACTTGACATTTCGATCACCTCCCAAGCGAATATCGTAATGCTTTATCGCCTGCACCAGGGAGGAAGACCATGGACGGAAGAACGGGCTGGACTTTTCGCTCATGAATGACGCCACAATCGCGCTCTATCGCTCGCCTCCATCAGGCGCCGCGAGCCTGGCCGTCACAGGCTTCGGCCGCCAGCGCGTCACCAGTCGGCTGAAGAACCGTCGATTGCCGACGCATGCCGTCGTGATGGTGGAGCGCGGGCATGGATGGTTGCACTGCGACAAGGCGGGAACGATCGAGATATCGGGCCCGGCGCTCTTCTGGCTCCCTGTCGGGACGGCGCACGGCTATGGGCCCGATCCGGGCGAAAGCTGGGACGAGCGCTGGGCGTTGTTTTCAGGCACCCTCGCCGACGAATGGCTCCGCCAGCGCCTGATCGACGAGACAGCGCCGATGGTGTCGCTCGAAAACCCGCGCGAGATGCGACACCTCTTCACCACGCTGCAGGATGAGTTCGCCGAAGACAATCCGCTCGGCCTCGCCGCATCGGCCGCGACGCTTCATCGGATCGTCGTCGAAGCCGCCCGCCAGGCATCACGCGCGACAGCGAGTGCCAAGGCGGATGCGACGATCGAAAAGGTAGTGGAAGCGCTGGAGAGCCGGGCATTCGAGCCGGTCGACATGACGGCACTCGCGTCTGAATTCGGCCTGTCGCCGGCGACGCTGCGCCGCCGTTTCGCGGCCGCGACCGGGCTCTCGCCCAAGGCCTTCCAGCTGCGCCTGCGCATCGATCATGCCAAGCAGCTGCTGACGACGTCGGACCTTGCGATCGAGGCGATCTCGCGCGCGATCGGCCTCGACGACGCCTTTTATTTCTCACGGCTGTTCCAGGATCGCGAACGGTGCTCGCCGAGCGAATTTCGCCGCCGGCACCGTCGCGCCTGAACCGATCAGCCGGCTGCCAGTTCCTTGTCGATCGCCTGCACCAGCCGCTGGTCGTCGGCGGTCACATCGGGCGCGAAGCGGGCGACGACCTTGCCGTCGCGGCCGATCAGGAACTTCTCGAAATTCCAGAGAACGCCGGTGTCGCCCTCGACGGCAAGACCAAAGCCGCTCAGCTTTTCGCGCATCGGCCCTTCGCCCGTGCTCGGCAGGTCCAGTCCCGTCAGCAGCTTGTAAAGCGGATGCTGATCGTCGCCCTTCACCGAGATCTTCGAGAAGATCGGGAACTTGACGTCATAGGTCAGCGTGCAGAACTCGACGATCTCCGCATCGGTGCCCGGCTCCTGGCCCTTGAAGTTGTTGGCCGGAAAGGCGGCGATGACCAAGCCGCGTTCGCGCTTGTCCTCGTAGAGCTTCTCCAGCCCTTCATACTGTGCTGTCAGCCCGCATTTCGAGGCGACGTTGACGACAAGCACAACCTTGCCCTTGTATTCATTCAATGTGGTCTCGCGCCCATCGGCAAGCTTTATCGGCACGCTCAAAACATCGGTCATCATCAATCTCCAATATGAAATACCGCCGCGGAAGCTATACCCGCACGCAGGTTTGTCCAGCGCGGAAAATCGCCCGCTGGCAAAATCGCCCAAACCATCTAATTTTGAGGGGAAGGGCGCGGGCGCCATCTGGGGGATCGGGCGGGGATGATCGGGATGTCTCGGGAAGTGTTTTTGGCTGCCTCTATCTGCGCCTGCCTGATCGTGGCTTCGATCGGCACCATGCTCAGCTATCACAGGCTGCCGAGCCACCACCGACAGGAAGAGACCAATGCCGTCGTGCGACTGGTGGCCAATATCTTCGTGGTCATGACCTCGCTGGTCTTCAGTCTGATGATCAACTCGGCGAAGAACACCTTCGAAGGCATCGACAGCAACGTCCACAGCTTCGCCACCGAGATCATTCTCTTCGACCAGACGCTTCGAACCTACGGGCTGGAAGCCAACGAGACCAAGCGGCGACTTTCCACCTACGTGGAGATTGCGCTCGGCAACGTGCCCCCATCCAGCGACCCCCTGGTCAAGGGCGACCCCGCCGCCGAGTTCGCATTGAACGAGGTCGGAAACAGCCTGGCGCTGCTCACCCCTGATGATCCCGGCCATATCGCGCTCTTGAACAATGCCCGCCAGCAATACCAGCGGATCGTCGAGCAGCGCTGGGTCCTCGTCGAGCAATCCGAAGGCGTCATCCCGAGGCCGCTGATCGCCATGCTGGCGACATGGCTGGTCCTGATTTTCGCGAGCTTCGGCTACCGCGCGCCGAAGAACATCATCGTCGTCTCGATGTTCGTCATCGCTGCCTTCCTGATCTCGGCCTCGATCTATCTGGTGCTCGACATGGACATCCCCTTCAGCGGTCTCATCCAGATTTCCGACCTGCCGTTGCGCCGCGCGCTGGCCGAACTTCAGCGCTGACCACAACCAAATGCGGAACCATATCGCTGCTTGATCGGTTTGGTCCGTATGAAGAGCACAGAAAAGAAAGCCCGCCGCGGCATGACGCGGTTCGTCGCCATCATCTTCACCGTCGCTGTGGTCATGGCCATGGTCTATTATTTCGGCTTCACGCCCGGCTCGGCCTGATTACTTAGCCGGCTTGAAGGTCCACTTCACGACATAGTCGCCGTTGCGCTTGGTCTTGATCTTGGTCTTGACCCTGACGGGACCGCCGATTGCCGCTTCCGCCGCCTCGAATGCCTGGCGCGCCTGCGCCATCGCGTCGTGATAGCTGGAGTTATCGCGCCGCGGGCTGTCCGCGATCGCTTTCAGGAGCGCGAGCGTATCGGGCGCCTTTTCATCCGGACGCTTGCTGCCCGCAGCGCCCTTGCGCGTCTCGTTACCCATGCTCACTCCTCGGCGATACGATCCGCCCATCAGCGTCCATATACCGGCCGCGACCGAAATCTCAATGCGAACTACCCCAGGCGCCGCATGCCCTCACGAATTTTGCACGCCCTAAGCCATTGAAGTACATCGCGCGCGGCACAGTTATCCGCGAAGGTCGGGAAATCTCCCGGCTTCCGATCTCTATTCCCGGAAACGCATGACAACACAGCAGATTCTCGCCTTCGGCGTCATTGGCCTGATGATGGCGGTCTTCATCTGGGACCGCTTTCGCTACGATCTCGTCGCCTGCTGCGCGCTGGTGCTGGCAATCGCCGTCGGCCTCGTGCCCTTCGACAAGGCCTTCTCCGGCTTCAGCGACGATATCGTCATCATCGTCGGCAGCGCGCTCGTCGTCAGCGCCGGCGTCGCCCGCTCGGGCATTGTCGATACCGCGATCAAGCGCTTCTTCCCCAATCTCGATACGCTGCACACCCAGCTCGCGCTGCTGCTTATCGTCGTCGCCGTCCTCTCGGCCTTCATCAAGAACATCGGCGCGCTGGCGATCATGATCCCGGTCGCCTTCCAGTTCGCCCGCAAGAGCGGCAAGTCGCCCTCGCTCTATCTGATGCCGATGAGCTTCGCGGCCCTGCTCGGCGGGTTGATGACGCAGATCGGCACCTCGCCCAATATCGTCGTCTCGCGCCTGCGCGGCGAGATCACCGGCACGCCTTTCACCATGTTCGACTTCACCCCCGTCGGCGCCACGCTGGCGCTGGTTGGCGTCGTCTTCCTGATCTTCTTCCACTGGCTGGTCCCTGAGCGAAAGAACGAAAACCCCTCGCTCGAAGAAGCGCTCGACGCCAAGGCCTACTTCTCCGAAGCCACGGTGGCGGAGGAATCGACCGTCGAGGGCAAGCCGCTCAGCGATCTCATCAAGCTCGGCGATGGCGACGCCGTGGCGACCGCGATCCTGCGCGGCCACACCCGCCTCTCGCCCTTCCCCGATGTGGAACTCAGAAACGGCGACACGCTGCTGCTCGAGGGAAGCCCAGACGCGCTCGACCGCATCGTCTCCAACGCCAAGCTGAAACTCTCCGGCAAGCCGATCGCCGATCCCGCCGAGCGCAACGACCTCATCTCGATCGAGGCGATCGTTGCGTCGGAATCGCAGCTGGTCGGCTGGTCGGCGCGGCAGCTGTCGCTGTCGAACCGCCGCAGCGTCAACCTGCTCGCCGTCTCCCGCAAGGGCCACCGGCTGAACGAGCGCCTGAGCGAAGTTCGCCTGCGCGCCGGCGACGTGCTGGTGCTGCAGGGCAACCGCCGCAACTTGCCCGCGTTCCTGCAGGAATTCGCCTGTCTGCCGCTCGCTCAGCGCGACATCATGCTCGGCACCTCGCGCCGCGCCTATCTGCCGCTTTTGATCCTGCTCGCCGCCATGGCCGCCACTGCCACCGGCGTCGTGCCCGTCGCGACGTCCTTCTTCTGCGCAGCACTTGCCATGGTCGTCTTCCGCGTCATCCCGCTGGTCGATGTCTACAAGGCGCTCGACGCCCCGATCCTGATCATGCTCGCGACGCTGATCCCGGTCTCCGACACATTGAGGACCACCGGCGGAAGCGAGCTGATCGCCGGCTGGCTCGGCCATCTCGCAGCGCAGATGCCGCATTACGGCGCGCTGGCGCTGATCCTGATCACCGCCATGGCGGTCACGCCATTCCTAAACAACGCCGCCACCGTGCTCGTCATGGCGCCCATTGCCGCAAGCTTCGCCCAGACGCTCGGCTACAAGCCCGACGCCTTCCTGATGGCGGTCGCGATCGGTGCCGGCTGCGATTTCCTGACCCCGATCGGCCACCAGTGCAACACGCTGGTCTTCGGCCCCGGCGGCTATCGCTTCAGCGATTACCCCCGCCTCGGCCTGCCGCTCTCCTTCCTGATCATCCTCGTCAGCGTGCCGCTGCTGCTCTGGGTCTGGCCGGTTACCTAAGACGTCACCTGAGTGGCGTGCCGGACTGGCGCAACCGACGGCGCGGGCGGCATTTTCCTTGACGTGTGCAGCCGAATATGGCCTTAAAGCCAGCCAAACGGACAATTGGCCGGGCAAGCGGGCGAAATGCCCTTTTCCGGCCGGTTTCCTGATCCAGTTATCTGCATTCTTCAGGCCGAGCGTTGCTTTCCCTCAGAAAGCCGTCCGGCATTTATTTGACGGGCACATAAAATGACAGCTTCCGGCGTCCGCGTCCGCATTGCTCCCTCGCCAACCGGCGAGCCGCATGTCGGCACCGCATACATCGCACTCTTCAACTATCTCTTCGCCAAGAAGCACGGCGGCGAGTTCATCCTGCGTATCGAAGACACCGATGCCACCCGCTCGACGCCCGAATTCGAGACCAAGGTGCTCGACGCGCTGAAGTGGTGCGGCCTGGAATGGTCGGAAGGCCCCGATATCGGCGGCCCCTACGGTCCCTATCGCCAGTCCGACCGCAAGGACATGTACCAGCCCTACGCCCAGGAGCTGCTGGACAAGGGCCATGCCTTCCGCTGCTTCTGCACGCCCGAGCGCCTGACCGAAATGCGCGAGGCCCAGCGCGCCTCCGGCAAGCCGCCGAAGTATGACGGTCTCTGCCTGAAGTATTCCGCCGAGGAAGTCTCCGCGAAGCTCGCATCGGGCGAAAGCTCCGTCATCCGCATGAAGATCCCGACCGAGGGCTCCTGCGACTTCACCGACGGCGTCTACGGCGATGTCTCGATCCCGTGGGATTCGGTCGACATGCAGGTCCTGATCAAGGGCGACGGCATGCCGACCTATCACATGGCAAACGTCATCGACGACCATCTGATGAAGATCACCCACGTCGCCCGCGGCGAGGAGTGGCTGGCATCGGTGCCCAAGCACATCCTGCTCTATCGCTATTTCGAGTGGGACCAGCCGGTGTTCATGCATCTCTCGCTGATGAGAAATGCCGACAAGTCGAAGCTCTCGAAGCGCAAGAACCCGACCTCGATCTCTTATTACTCCGCGCTCGGCTATATCCCGGAAGCGCTTATGAACTTCCTCGGCCTGTTCTTCGTGCAGATCGCCGAAGGCGAGGAACTACTCGACATCGAGGAACTGGCCGGCAAGTTCGACCCGGAAAACCTCTCCAAGGCCGGCGCCATCTTCGACATCCAGAAGCTCGACTGGCTGAACGGCCGGTGGATCCGCGAGAAGATGTCGGAAGAAGAGTTCCAGAGCCGCGTTCTCACCTGGGCGATGGAAAACGATCGCCTGAAGGCCGGCATGGCGCTGTCGCAGTCGCGCATCTCCAAGCTCGGCGAACTGCCGGAGCTGATGGGCTTCCTCCTGAAGTCGGACCTCAACCTTGATCCGTCCGCCTTCGCCAAGATCAAGTCGCCGCCGGAAGAGATCCTCGAGATCCTCAACACCGTGCAGCCGGATCTGGAAAAGATCCTCGAGTGGAACGTCGAATCCATCGAAGCCGAACTGCGCGCCATCGGCGACCGCATGGGCAAGAAGCTCAAGGTCATCGTCGCGCCGCTCTTCGTCGCCGTCTCCGGCTCGTCGCGCTCGCTGCCGCTGTTTGACTCAATGGCCATCCTCGGCCGCTCGGTCGTCCGCCAGCGCCTGAAACTGGCCGCCCAGGCCGTCGCCTCGCTGGTGGGACCGAAGTAATTTGACAAGAAAGTGCCGGCGTTAACGTCGGCATTCTGAAGTACCCCCCTCTGCCCTGCCGGGCATCTCCCCCACAAGTGGGGAGATCGACCAGCGGTCCGGTCTACGCCAAACAATGAGCGTAGGCGATCGGGTGAGCCCAGCCAATCTCCCCCCTTGTGGGGGAGATGTCCGGCAGGACAGAGGGGGGTAACCGCAACGAACACAGCCCGAAAAAGGCCGACAAGATGACCGACAAGACCGAAACCGCCACCCTCTCCTCCGACGCGACTGAGGTTCGCGCCCAGAAGCTGAAGCTGCTGCGCGAAAAGATCGGCGACGTCTATCCGGCGCATTTCCACCGCACCATCACCAATGCCGAGCTGGCCGAGAAGTACAAGGATCTGGAATCCGACATCGAGACGACTGACGTCGTCACCGTCGCCGGCCGCGTCTATTCCTCACGCAATTCCGGCATGTTCATGGATATCCATGACGCCGGCGGCAAGATCCAGATCTTCAGCCACAAGGACGTGACGCCCGAGGCTGCCCGCGAGATGCTCGCCATGATCGACATCGGCGACATCATCGGCGTGACCGGCACCGTGCGCCGCACCAAGCGCGGTGAGCTGTCGATCAACGCGCAAGAGATCACCATGCTCACCAAGTCGCTTCTCCCCATGCCGGAGAAGTGGAACGGCATCGCTGATATCGAGATCCGCTACCGCAAGCGCCACCTCGACATCATGAGCAACGACGAATCCAAGCTTCGCTTCCAGCAGCGCTCGAAGATCCTCTCCGGCATCCGCCGCTTCATGGAAGACGACGGCTTCATGGAAGTCGAGACGCCGATGCTGCACTCCGTCTATGGCGGCGCAACGGCCGATCCGTTCAAGACGCACCACAACACGCTGAAGCAGGACATGTACCTGCGCATCGCGCCGGAACTCTTCCTGAAGCGCACGCTGGTGTCGGGCCTCACCGACAAGGTCTTCGAGATCAACCGCAACTTCCGCAACGAGGGCGTCTCCACCCGGCACAATCCCGAGTTCACCATGATGGAGTGCTACTGGGCCTATGCCGATTACGAGGACATCATGGACCTCGTCGAGCGCCTGTTCGAAAAGCTGGCGCTGCAGGTGCACGGCACGACGGAATTCCCCTTCGGCGACAAGCAGATCTCCTTCAAGGGCCCGTTCAAGCGCGTCCCCATGCCTGACGCCGTCAAGGAAGCGACCGGTATCGACTTCCTCGCCATGAAGACCGACGAGGAAGCCCGCACTGCCGCCAAGGCCGCCGGTTTCGAGGTCGAGAAGGACTGGACCTGGGGCGAATGCCTCGCCTTCATCTTCGAGGAGAAGGTCGAGGGCACGCTAATCCAGCCGAGCCACGTCACCCACTTCCCGAAGGACATCTCGCCCTTCGCCAAGGAAGTGCCGGGCGAGCCGCGCCTCGTCGAGCGCTTCGAGACCTATTGCAACGCCTGGGAGCTGGGCAACGCCTTCTCCGAATTGAACGATCCGGAAGAACAGCGCCGCCGCATGGTCGAGCAGCTCGAGCAGGCCCATGCCCGCGGCGAGAAGGACAAGCAGCTGGACGACGAATTCCTCGACGCCATCGACCAGGGCATGCCGCCCGCAGGTGGCCTCGGCATCGGCGTCGACCGCCTGACCATGCTCTTGACCAACGCCCCTTCGATCCGCGACGTCATCCTCTTCCCTGCCCGCAAGGCCAAGGCTGACTAAGGCCGGTTACGGACATGCAAAAGGCGGCAACCCGAAAGGGTTGGCCGCCTTTTTTTGTTTGTGTTCCGCTAACGAGATGCCGTCGAGCCGACGCGTTGTTCGCCGTTGTCAGACGGGAAAACCCCGCCGACCAACCAATCAATCAATGTCCGCCTGAAGGCGCCGCCGCCGGGGCTGCCTCACCTTCGGCCGGTGCAGCGCCGTGTCCTCCCTCGGCCGACTTCGCGCCCTCGCCCTTGGCAGCCGGCTTGCCCTCTCCGCCTTCGGTCGCGGCAACCGCGATCGGGTCGATACAGTCGGACACGTCCTTGAAGGATGCGTTGAGCGTGGTGATCTCGTCCTCTGGCAGGTCGACGCGCTCGCCGAAGAACAGGCCGTTGGCCGCCGCCGTGCCGTCGTAGTAGCGGGCGGTGTAGGTCTTGTTGCCCTCGATGCTTTCGATAACAGGATCGGGATGCGGGATATAGACGACGTCGGCGCCGATGGCGCGGCCGCGGATATCGGAGCGCAGCGTCGGTCCATTGGCATCGAGAACCACGACCTGCACGAGATCCGGCTTCTGCGCCTCGTAGACAGCTTTTGCTACCCTAAGCGCCGTCTTGACGCGGGTCATGCCGTCGGTCGGCTCGGTCTTGATGTATTTGCGGATCCAGACCCGCTTCTGCTTCTTGATGGTGACGAGATTGACGTCGGTGCACGCGGCACCGTTCACGGTCTCCGCGGGAGGACCGAGCAGGGTGTCCTTGCCGATATACAGCGCTGCGCCGCCGGAAACGCCCCCGAGAAGGGCAATTCCGACGATGATCAGCACCAATTTCCGGGAAGGCCGGAAGATGCGCAGTAAGGCCTTCACGCCAACTGCTCCGCCATCAAGTCACTCCAACGCAATAAACTGGTGTGGACGCTAGAGAAATGACGTTTCGGAATACTTAAATAGCGGCAAGAAGTTTGTGCCATTCAGAGACTTATCCCAAAAAAGGTCCAGCATGGTGCACGCTTGCAATGGCCTCCGGCGCTATGCTCTAACATGCCATGGCCTTCACGCTTCGCCAGATTCAATACTTCATTGCAGTGGCCGAGCAGGGCTCGATCACGCGGGCCGCGCAGAACCTGTCGATCTCGCAATCCTCGGTTACGGAAGCACTGAAGGAACTTGAGACCGACCTCGGCGTCGAGCTCTTCGACCGCCATCCGCGCGGGCTGACGATCACCCATAACGGCCACCAGTTCCTGCGCCACGCCACCAAGATCCTGGCCAGCGTTTCCGATGCCCGCGCCAGCTTCTCAGGCACCAGCAACCAGCCCTCGGGTACGCTCAACATCGGCGTCACCTCGCTGGTCGCCGGCTACGTGCTCTCCGACCTGCTCGCCCGCTACCGCCGCGCCTGCCCCGGCGTCGAGGTCTCGGCGATAGAGGACAATGGCGGCTATCTCGAACATCTGCTTGTCGGCGGCGAGCTCGATGTCGCGGTCATGGTCATCTCCAATCTGCGCGACCGCATGGCATTGCAGGCCGAGATCCTGGAGACCTCGCCCTATCGCCTCTGGCTCCCCATGGGCCATCCGCTTGTCTCCGCCGACATTATTTCGATCGCCGACATCGCCCGCGAGCCGCTGATCATGCTGACCGTCGACGAAATCGAGGAGAACACCGGCAAGCTCCTCTCCGCACTGGGCGCCCGCCCGCACGTCGCCTTCCGCACCCGCTCCGTCGAAGCCGTGCGCAGTCTGGTCGCGACCGGCGCGGGTGTCGCGCTGCTCCCCGATCTCGTCTACCGCCCATGGTCGCTGGAAGGCGACCGCATCGAAAGCCGCGACGTCTCCGGCTCGCTTCCGGTCGTTCAGGTCGGCATGGTCTGGCGCAAGGGTTCCAGCCTACCGCAGGCCGCAAGGGATTTTGTCGGGATCGCCGAGGCCATGCGCTCAGGACGACCGCGCTAAAACTTAGCGCACACAGCGTACCTATCGGAAATTCCGATATCGCCATTCTGATAAATGAATTTGCGAAAGCGGCTTTTTCGCGTCACCTTTTCTGCCGGGAACAAAACGCCACGAAGTGGCACCAAAACCGGGAGACATCAGATGAAATATCTTCTGAAATCGTGCACGGCTGCGCTTGCGACCCTGAGCTTCGTGACGCAGGTGGTGGCGGCCGAGCCGCTGAAGACGCTGGGCAAGGGCGAAGGCGCCGTCAGCATCGTCGCCTGGGCCGGCTATATCGAGCGCGGCGAAAGCGACAAGAATTACGACTGGGTCACCGGCTTCGAGAAGGAAACCGGCTGCAAGGTCTCGGTCAAGACCGCCGCCACCTCCGATGAAATGGTGTCGCTGATGAACGAAGGCGGCTTCGACCTCGTCACCGCCTCGGGCGACGCCTCGCTCCGCCTCGTGGCAGGCAAGCGCGTCCAGCCGATCAACACCGATCTCATCCCGAGCTTCAAGAACGTCGACAAGCGCCTGCAGGATGCGCCCTGGTACACAGTTGGCGGCGTGCATTACGGCGTTCCCTATCTCTGGGGACCGAACGTCCTGATGTATAACACCGACGCCTTCAAGGGCGAGGCGCCGAAGAGCTGGAAGGTGGTCTTCGAGGAAGAGACGCTTCCCGACGGCAAGTCCAACAAGGGCCGCGTCCAGGCCTATGACGGCCCGATCTACATCGCCGATGCCGCCCTCTATCTCATGGCCCACAAGCCGGAGCTCAACATCAAGAACCCCTACGAGCTCAACGAAGACCAGTACAAGGCCGCCCTCGACCTTCTGCGCGGCCAGCGCAAGCTCGTCTCGCGCTACTGGCACGACGCGATGATCCAGATCGACGACTTCAAGAACGAAGGCGTCGTCGCCTCCGGCTCCTGGCCCTTCCAGGTCAACCTGATGCAGGCAGACAAGCAGAAGATCGCCTCCACCTTCCCCGAGGAAGGCGTCACCGGCTGGGCTGATACGACCATGCTGCATGCCGACAGCGAGCACCCGAACTGCGCCTATATGTGGATGGAGCATTCGCTGTCCGCCAAGGTCCAGGGCGACGCCGCCGCCTGGTTCGGCGCCGTCCCCTCTGTTCCATCAGCCTGCAAGGGCAACGAACTGATGACCGACACCGGTTGCGCCACCAACGGCTATGATCACTTCGACAAGATCAAGTTCTGGCGCACGCCAACCGCCAAGTGCGAACAGGGCGAGTGCGTGCCCTATCACCGCTGGGTGTCGGATTATATTGGCGTGATTGGCGGGCGGTAACAGCTGACCGCAGGCCTTGGCCTCAGCGCCCGGGTTTACCCCCCTCTGCCCTGCCGGGCATCTCCCCCACAAGGGGGGAGATCGACCCGGAGCGGGCGCCTTGCCAAACGGTGAGTGTGGAGCGGGTGGATGCGCCCAGCCAATCTCCCCCCTTGTGGGGGAGATGTCCGGCAGGACAGAGGGGGGGTAAGCCACACGGCACACCCTCCCGACGACAACATGAAAAATCCCGAGGAGCCCCCCCCCAAATGACACCCGCCGTCCGTTTCCAGAAGGTCTCCCGCCATTTCGGCTCCGTTCGCGCCGTCGATGGCGTCGATCTCGAGATCGCGCCGGGCGAGTTCTTCGCCATGCTGGGGCCGTCGGGTTCGGGCAAGACCACATGCCTGCGCCTGATCGCCGGCTTCGAGCAGCCGACAGCGGGGCATATCGAGATTTTCGGCGAGACCGCCGAGGGCGTGCCGCCATACAGGCGCAACGTCAACACCGTCTTCCAGGACTACGCGCTCTTCCCGCACCTGAACATCCTCGACAACGTCGCCTACGGGCTGATGGTCAAGGGCGTCGGCAAGATGGAGCGTACGAAAGCTGCCGAACAGGCGCTGGACCTGGTGAAACTCCCCGGCTACGGCGCGCGCAAACCCGGACAACTCTCCGGCGGCCAGCGGCAGCGCGTGGCGCTCGCCCGGGCGCTGGTCAACAAGCCGCGCGTGCTGCTGCTCGACGAGCCGCTCGGCGCGCTGGACCTGAAGCTGCGCGAGCAGATGCAGGAGGAGCTGAAGGGCCTGCAGCGGGCGCTGGGGATCACCTTTGTCTTTGTCACCCACGACCAGGGCGAAGCACTCTCCATGGCCGACCGCGTCGCCGTCTTCAACGATGGCGGCATCGTGCAGGAGGGCACGCCGCAGGATATCTACAACCGCCCGAAAACCCGCTTCGTCGCCGATTTCGTCGGCTCCTCGAATGTGATCGCTCCCGAGCTGATGACCGCGCTCGGCGGCGAGAAACGCTGGGCGAGCCTGCGCCCCGAAGCGATCCGCCTCACCGGCGACGGCGTCGAATCCCGTGTCGAGAATGCCAGCTTCCTCGGCGCCGCCACGCGCCTCACCGTCGCCGCCAGAGGCACGCGCCTGCATGTCATGCTGCCTGCAGGTGCTGCCGTGCCCGAAGTCGGCGCCGATGTCCGCCTGTCGTGGCAGCCGATCGACGTGCACTACATGGACGACGCCGCATGACCGCGATCGCGCTCACCCACGAGGAGACGGCGACCTCGATCCTGCCCGGACGCGGCGGCTTCTTCGGCCGGCTTTCGGACATGTTCTGGCGCCGCCCCAAGCTGCTGCTCTTCCTGATGCTGACGCCGCCGCTGCTCTGGCTCGGCATCATCTATATCGGCTCGCTCCTGGCACTTCTGCTGCAGAGCTTCTTTTCGATCGACGATTTCTCCGGCCTGGTGAACTACGAATTCACGCTGGCGACCTATGCGCAGCTGCTGTCGCCGACCAATTTCGACATCATCGTCAGAACGGTGCTGATGGCGGCGCTGGTGACGCTCGCCTCGGCCGTCGTCGCCTTCCCGATCGCCTATTACGCCGCCCGCTACGCCAGGGGCAAATGGAAGGCGCTCTTCTATCTCGGCGTCATGCTGCCGCTCTGGTCGAGCTATCTGGTCAAGATCTACGCCTGGAAGCTGATCCTCGCCAAGGAAGGCATCCTCACCTGGTTCTTCGCCAAGCTGCATTTGGCCTGGCTGCTCGATGGCGTGCTTTCTCTGCCCGTCATCGGCGGCAATTCGCTGTCGGTGAGCTATATCGGCACCTTCCTCGTCTTCGTCTATGTCTGGCTGCCCTACATGATCCTGCCGACGCAGGCAGCGCTTGAGCGCGTGCAGGGCAACCTGATCGAGGCCTCGTCGGATCTCGGCGCCACACCCGGCCAGACCTTCCGCACCGTGCTCTTTCCGTTGGCTTTGCCCGGCATCGTCGCCGGATCGATCTTCACCTTCTCGCTGACGCTCGGCGATTACATCATCCCGCAGATCATCGGCTCCTCGCGCCTTTTCATCGGCCAGGCGGTCTATGCGCAACAGGGAACGGCCGGCAACGTGCCGCTCGCCGCCGCCTTCTCCGTCGTCCCCATCGTCATCATGGCCGTCTATCTGTGGCTGGCCAAGAAACAGGGAGCCTTCGATGCGCTCTGACCGTGGCCAACGCGCGCCGATCGCGCTCAAGATCGCCGCCGCCGGCGGGCTGCTCTTCCTGCACCTGCCGATCCTGCTGATCTTCGTCTACGCCTTCACGACGGAGGAAAAGAGCTATCAGTGGCCACCGCCGGGGTTGACGCTGCAGTGGTTCGGCATCGCCTGGAGCCGGCCGGATGTCTGGGCCGCCCTTGGGCTCTCCGTGCAGGTCGCCTGCATCGCCACCGCGATCGCGCTGGTGCTCGGCACGCTCTGCGCCGCCGCCGTCAGCCAGACGAAGTTCTTCGGCCGCGAGGCGATCTCGCTGCTCGTCATCCTGCCGATCGCGCTGCCTGGCATCATCACCGGCATCGCGCTGCGCTCGGCCTTCAGCCTGTTCGACATTCCCTTTTCGGTCTGGACGATCGTGCTCGGCCACGCCACCTTCTGCGTCGTGGTGGTCTACAACAACGCCGTCGCCCGCTTCCGCCGCACCCAGGGCTCGCTGATCGAGGCCTCGATGGATCTCGGCGCCGATGGCTTCCAGACCTTCCGCCACGTCATCCTGCCGAACATCGGCACGGCGCTTCTCGCCGGCGGCATGCTTGCCTTCGCGCTCTCCTTCGACGAGGTCATCGTCACCACCTTCACCGGTGGCCAGCAATCGACGCTGCCCATCTGGATGCTGGAAGAGCTGATCCGCCCGCGCCAGCGCCCGGTCACCAACGTGGTCGCCATGGTCGTCGTGCTCGTCACCTTCCTGCCGATCCTGGCAGCCTACTACCTCACGCGCGACGGCGATCAGGTCGCCGGAGCTGGAAAATAACCGGAGCGCGGGATACCCCCATCCCGCCCCATCGATAACAAGGGAGAACATCATGGACACCGCGATGCTGATTGGATCCCGCTTCGAAGCGGGCACCGAGATCGAAGAAAACATCCTGAACCCGAAGACCGGCGAGACGGTGCTGAGCCTTGCCGAGGCATCGCTCGGCCAGATCGACGCCGCCGTCGACGCCGCCGAGAAAGCCTTCTCTTCATGGTCGCAGACGACACCCGGCGAGCGCGCCGGCTATCTGCTGAAGATCGCCGACGCGATCGAGAAGGACGCCCAAGGCTTCGCGACGCTGGAAGCGTTGAACTGCGGCAAGCCGATCAACGCGGTGCTGAACGACGAGATCCCGGCAATAGTCGATTGCTACCGCTTCTTCGCCGGCGCGGTGCGCAACCTGCACGGCCCGGTCGCCGGTGAATATCTGCCCGGCCACACCTCGATGATCCGCCGCGACGCCGTCGGCATCGTCGGCTCGATCGCGCCGTGGAACTATCCGCTGATGATGATGGCCTGGAAGCTGGCACCGGCGATTGCCGGCGGCAACACCGTCGTCTTCAAGCCTTCCGAGCAAACGCCGCTGACGGCGCTGAAGATGGCGAAGCTCCTCTCCGACATCCTGCCCGAAGGCGTGGTCAACGTCATCCTCGGCCGCGGCGAGAGCGTCGGCAACGCGCTGATCAACCATTCGAAGATATCGATGCTATCGATCACCGGCGATGTCGCGACCGGCAAGAAGGTGCTGCAGGCAGCCGCCAAAACAGTTAAGCGCACGCATCTGGAACTCGGCGGCAAGGCCCCCGTCATCGTCTTCGACGACGCCGATATCGACGCGGTCGTATCGGGCATCCGCACCTTCGGCTACTACAACGCCGGTCAGGACTGCACTGCCGCCTGCCGCATCTATGCCGACGCCAAGGTCTACGACAAGTTCGTCGCCGACCTCTCCTCCGCGGTATCCTCGATCAAGTTCAACCTTGCCGACGACGCCGAAAACGAGATCGGTCCGCTGATCTCCAAGCGCCAGCGCGACCGAGTCGAGAGCTTCGTGGCGCGTGCCGGCGAGCACAAGCACATGGAGATCACCACAGGCGGCAAGACCTCGGGCGACAAGGGCTTCTTCTACACGCCGACGGTTATCGCCGGCGCCACGCAGGAAGACGAGATCGTCCGCCGCGAGGTCTTCGGCCCGGTCGTTTCCGTCACCCGCTTCACCGATGTCGAGGATGCCGTCACCTGGGCCAACGACAGCGACTATGGCCTGGCCTCGTCCGTCTGGACCAAGGACATCAGCCGCGGCATGAAGACCGCCGCCCGCCTGCAATATGGCTGCACCTGGATCAACACCCACTTCATGCTGACCAACGAGATGCCGCATGGCGGCCTGAAGCAATCGGGCTACGGCAAGGACATGTCCGTCTACGCACTGGAAGACTACACCGCCGTCCGCCACGTGATGATCAACCACGGCTGACGCATGCCATGCAGACCGAGAACGCCGCCGTTGGCAACAGCGGCGGCGTTTTCGTAGACAGGGTGAATTGTCAGCGCGGCGGCATGGCCGCGAATGTCGGCAAGGCCGGATCGAGGTGATCCCAGGTGTGGCCGGCGGCGGTCCATGCCACCAGTTGCGGCTTGTAGCGGCTGGGATCGTCGAGGCTTGATGGCGTGACGATGAACACATCCGGCATGTCGGGAAATGTCAGATAGACATGCGAGCCGCAGGTCGGACAGAAGGCGCGCCGCTTCACCGTACCGCCATCGCCCACGCTCTGCCACTGCGATGCCTCTCCCTTCAGCGTCACCTCGGCGGCGACGAAGGTCAGGTGCGATTGATGCCCGGTGCCACTGTCGCGCTGGCATTGGCGGCACTGGCAATCGAGCATGACGACGGGCTCGCCGGCGATCTCGTAGCGCATGGCGCCGCAGGCGCAGCCGCCGGTATAGGATGCGTTCATGACATTCTCCTCCTCTGACTTTAATGCAGCGTCTGCGACGCCTCCTCCGCGACAACAGTGTCCAGGCGCTCGACGACCTTCTTCCAGCCCTCGCTCATGTTGCGATAGGCGGCATCGTTCTTCGGCAGCACGAAGCCCGAATGCACCAGGCGCAACCGCGTGCCCGCTTCCGCTTCGGCAAGGGTGAAGGTAACGATCGTCTCAAGCTTCGAGCCGTAGCCCTGATTGCTCTCGTGGCCGCCCCTCCAGGCATAGGAAAGCCGCTGCCCTTCCACGACCTCGAGCACCTCGCACCGGATGGTGCCGTCCCATTCGTCGGCCGGCTTGGTCTGGAATGTGAAGCGATTGCCGACAACGGCCTCGAACCCCTTGGGCTCCATCAGCCATCGCCCGATCAACGCGCCTGAGGTCAGCGCCTTCCAGACGATCTCCCGCCTATGCGGAAAGACCTCGTCCAGGACGATGGATGACGTGTCGGCATGGTCGGTCATGGGTCGATTTCCTTCAAGAGGTCCCTCAGATCGGCAAAGCGCTCGCGCCAGAAAACGCCATAGTGGCTCATCCAATCCGCCAGCGGCTCCAGGCCGGCCGGTTGCGCCCGATAATAGACGTTGCGGCCCTCCGGCCGCTCGCTGACAAGGCCTGCCTGTTTCAAGGTCTTCACATGTTGCGAGATCGCGCCCTGGGTCACATTGCTGCTGCGGGTGAGCTCCGCCACGGTGATCTCGTCGGAATTGGCGATACGTTCGAACACCGCCCGCCGCGTGGGGTCGGCAAGCGCGCGCATGACTGTCGTGATGGTCTCGGCTTCTGTCATATGCATTCAATAGCAATCACTAATCAATTAGTCAATACTAATTGGTTTGGATTGATGGTCATGACGTGTCGCCTAACCCCCAACGTCGCAAAACGTCACCGCTATCTCATTGGATATGGAACCTTTTTCGCTCTGGCGCGTCTTCTATCGGACCAACTAGAAGGAACGCCTCCATGCTGAAATGGGCTCTTATCTTTTTCGTGATTTCGCTGATCGCGGGCTTCTTCGGCTTTTCCGGGATTTCCGCGGCGACGGCGACGATCGCGCGCGTTCTCTTCGGTATCGCGCTGATCATCTTCGTGATCTTCCTGATCCTCGCGCTGATGGCTGGCCAGGCAATATTCTAGGAAGCCAATCTATAGCCCGGTCTTGACCGAAAACAGCGATACGGGATCGGCGACGCCCTTGAGCGATACCGGTTCCAGCGCCTCGAAATCCATCTCCGAACTCTCGTCTGTGGCGGCATCATGCGTGCCGCCGCAGACGAGCACCTGCGAAGGTGCGGCGACCGAAGCGATCCGCGCCGCCAGATTGACCGTGTGGCCGAAAATGTCGCCATCGCGCGGCACCACCTGACCGGTCGCAACGCCCACTCTCACCTCCGGCAGCTGATGCGCAGCACTCTCGGCGACGAGCGACAGCGACGCCTTCAGTGCCGCCTCCGCATCCGGAAACAGCATCATCACCCCATCGCCCAGCGGCTTGACGATCCGCCCGCCGGCAAGGTTGGCGAGACGCTGCGCCAGCGCCTCGAAGCTCGCCGCCTTCTCGGCCGCCCTGCCATCGCCGATATCGCGCGTCAGCGCCGTGAAGCCGGTGAGATCGGCGAAGGCCACCGCCGGCAGCGCCTGATCGCTTTCGGCCTCGGCACCCAGCCCGCGCAAGGCATCTTGCAGCCGCCCGACCACATTGTCGAACACCGCCTCCTCAAGCATCCGCCGCTGCAGCAGGAAAAGCATGCGGATGCCGATGCGCTGCAGCGAAAGCCGGGTGGTCGCACCCGCCGCGAGCACCTCGCGATGGCTGAGGCCGGCGGCCAGCATCGGCGCCTCCACCTCGGCGCGGAAGAGATCGCGCATCGTATCCACGCAGCGCCGCATCGATTGGCCGAAGACCCTCAGCACCCGCTGCATTCCCTCGTCGGAAGCGCCGAGCCCGGTGCATTCGGTGATCAGCCGGATGAACTCCTCATCATCCTCCCGCAGCGCCCGCTTCAGCGACATCGGCGAAAGCCCGGCGCTGGAATGCAGCGCGTTGACGCGGCCGAGATCGAGCGAGGCATCGGCGAGCGCGTCCGCAAGCGACTTGTCCGACATGGTGACCGGCTCGAACATCAGCTGGCTGGCGAAATCGAGCGAGACGATCTGTTGCCTGAGACCGGTGGTGAGCGTTTCCAGCGCGATGCCGGCGGCGTTCAGTGCCAGCACCAACCGCAGCCGGCTGACATCGCTCGCCGCATAGCCCTCCGGCCCGGCCTCGATGATCTGAAGCCGCGCCACGGCGTCCAGCTGCTCCGCATCGCAACCGGCAAGCGCCGCCAATCTCTCGCGCGACAACGACCCCATGAAGCCCCCAAAACAACCCCAGGTGAAGAAAACTTCTCTTACACCAGATCGCCAAGCGGCTCTATCGCGCGCGCCTACCTCTAAAGGAGGCTTGCGCCGACATTGATGGCGAGCGCCAGGATTGTCGTATTGAAGAGAAACGACAGCACGGAATGCAGGAGCGTCAGCTTGCGCATGACAGTCGAGCTCGTCGCCACATCCGCGGTCTGCGAGGCGACGCCGATCGTGAAGGAGTAGTAGAGGAAGTCCCAGTAGACGGGCTCGTCCAGCCCCTCGGGAAACTTCAGCCCGTCTCCCTTGACGCCGTCGCCATCATCGTCGCCGCCATAGAAGCGGTGCGCGTAATGCACGGTAAACAGCGTGTGCAGGAACACCCAGGAGATCAGGATGGTGACGACGGCCGCCAGCGCCCGCGTCAGCGCGACGCTGGGCGCCGCCTCCTTGACCTGATGCAGCTCAAGCCCGATGCCGGCGATGCTGGCAAGCGCTGCCGAGATCGACAGGAACATCAGAAGCGAATCCGAGAAATCGAGATCCGCCGAACGCTTGCGGATCGTCGCCACGCTCGCCTTCAGCATCCGCCGCCATGTGGCGACGATGAACATCACCGCGGCGACGTTCCAGCCGGCCAACAAGTTACGCGCCGTCACCTCGCGCGTCGTCAGAAGCAGGAAGACCGCGAGGCCGACGAGCACCGCGATCACAAAGATCGCGTGCTTGCGCAGCAACCGAAGGGGACGGCCGCTGCCGCCAGACGTAACCTCTGCCATCAAATGCTCCGCCGCTGCGAGATCGCCAACGATATCAGCTTGATACCGGCAAGAGCAATATGGCCTCAGCCGGTCCAGCCGCCATCGACCACATGGATCTGGCCTGTCGTGAACCCGGCCTCGTCGCCGGCGAGATAGGTGACGAGTGCCGCGATCTCCTCGGCGGTTGCGATGCGGCCCATGGGCTGGCGGGCGATGAAGTCGCTGAGCGCCTTGTCGTAATCGCCGGTGGCGCGCAGCCGCTCGTGCAGCGAGGGGCTATCGACGGTCCCCGGGCAGATGGCGTTGGCGCGGATGCCCTTGGCGACGAAATCCGATGCGATCGACTTGGTAAGCCCGATCACGGCCGCCTTCGATGCGCTATAGGCAAAGCGGTTCGGCACGCCCTTCACGCTCGAGGCCACCGACGCCATGTTGACGATCGAGCCCTTGCCCTTGTCGAGCATCCCGGGAAGGAAGGTGCGGCAGGTCGTGTACATCGCCTTGGCATTGAGGTTGAAGGAGAAGTCCCAGTCCTTCTCCTCGCAATCGAGGATCGAGCCGGCATGCACGAAACCGGCGCAGTTGAAGAGCACGTCGATCGGCCCGATCTCGTCTGCTAAAGCCCGCACCGCGTTTCCATCGAGCACATCGAGAACCGTGGTCGTCGCGCCCGCGAGCGTCGAAAGCGACGCCTGGTTGATGTCGGTGGCGTAGACATGGGCGCCGAGCGAAATGAACCGCTCCGCGCTAGCGCGTCCGATCCCTTGACCGGCCGCCGTGACGACGACCTTCTTGCCTTCCAGACCGTGGCTCATAATTCCTCCCGTTATGCGTGGCGCTTGCGGCGCATTCATTCATATGCAAACATTATATTCATTATGTCGTCAATCACATTGTCCGACGCCGGACGCTGACACGGGTGGGAGGCCGGTGTCAGCAATCGAAAAATCCGGTGGGAGACTGAAGGACGACAGGACAGCCTGCATGAAGGGAGAGGAACCGCATGCTCTTCGACACACATCTGCACGTCATCGACCGTAACCGCCTGGACTATCCCTGGCTCCCCGACGTGCCGGATCTCGACCGCGACAGCCTCTACGAGCACTATGCGCGCGACGCGCTTCGCTGCGGCATCACCAATGTGCTGCACATGGAAGTCGATGTGTCAGGTGATGCGATCGAACAGGAAACGACCTTCATCAAGGAGATCGCCGAAAGGCCTAAAAGCCTCGTGCGCGGCGCCATCGCCGCCTGCCGACCGGAGGAAGAAGGCTTTCCGGCCTATCTCGAACGCTGCCTCGCCGACCCCTTCATCAAGGGCTTCCGCCGCGTGCTGCATGTGGCCCCCGACGACACCTCCGAGCGGCCGCTGTTTCGCGAGAACGTCGCGCGGCTGGCTGATACCCGGCTAACCTTCGATCTCTGCGTCTTCCCGCACCAGTTCGAACGCATTCTCGATCTTGTCGACCTCAACCCCGGTGTCCGCTTCATCCTCGACCACTGCGCCAATCCGCCGATCAAATCGGGCATGAGCGCCGTCTGGCATCGCGGCATCACCGAATTCTCCCGCCGCCCCAACGTCACCGCCAAGATCTCCGGCGTCATCGCCTATGGCGATCTCGAACGCTGGTCCGTCGACAGCCTGCGCCCCTATGTTGAACACACGATCGAAAGCTTCGGCTGGGAACGCATCGTCTGGGGCAGCGACTGGCCCGTCTGCACACTCGGCGGCGGGTTGACGCCCTGGGTGGCGGCCACGCACGCGCTGACATCAGGCTGCAGCGCCGAGGATCGCGACAAGCTGTATCAGGGCAATGCCAAGCGGATCTGGGCGATCGACTGAACGCGGTTCGAGTTCCCTCAAAACGAAAAGGGCGGCGCCACAGGCACCGCCCTTCCATTCAAGTACGCAAAGCCCTTAGGCGGCTGCGAGCTGCAGTTCCTTGGTGACCATGGCGCGCAGCGTGCCGAGGTCCTTGGCGAAAGCGCGGATGCCTTCGGCGAGCTTTTCGGTCGCCATCGCGTCTTCGTTCATCATCCAGCGGAAGGTCTTTTCGTCGACGGCGATCTTCGAGATCGGCTTGGCACCCTCGGGCGACAGCTTGCGCTCGAGCTTGCCCTGGTCGTTCGACAGTTCGTCGAGCAGGTTCGGCGCGATCGTCAGGCGGTCGCAACCGGCCAGTGCTTCGATCTCGCCGGCGCTGCGGAACGAGGCGCCCATGACGATCGTCTTGATGTCGTTGGCCTTGTAGTAGTTGTAGATCTCACGAACGGAGAGTACGCCCGGATCTTCCTCAGGCGTGAATTCCTTGCCGGTCGACTTCTTGTACCAGTCGAGGATACGGCCGACGAAGGGCGAGATGAGGAATGCCTTGGCGTCGGCGCAAGCGATCGCCTGTGCCTGCGAGAAAAGGAGCGTCAGGTTGCAGTCGATGCCTTCCTTCTGCAGGATTTCGGCGGCGCGAATGCCTTCCCAGGTGGAAGCGAGCTTGATCAGGATGCGATCCTTCTCGATGCCGCGTTCCTTGTAGCCGGCGATGATGCCGTGTGCCTTTTCAACCGACGCCTTGGTGTCGAAGGAAAGGTCGGCGTCGACCTCGGTCGAGACGCGGCCAGGAACGAGCTTGGAGAGTGCTGCACCGACGGAAACGGCGAGACGGTCGGCTACGGCGGAAGCAACGGCTTCGGAATTGCCGCCCTGCTTCTTGCCCCAGGAAACGGCTTCCTTGATCGCGTCGGCGAACATCGGCGTGCCGAGTGCCTTGAGAACGATGCTCGGGTTGGTCGTGCAATCGACCGGCTTCAGGCGGGCAACGGCTTCGATGTCACCGGTGTCGGCGACGACAGTGGTGATCTCGCGGAGTTGGTCAAGCTTGGATGTCATGGTCGCGTGTCCTTTTGACTTGAGCTGCGAGCCGGAGCACTTGAGGCCCGGCGAATGAGGTGATCTACGGATTGCCCGTACTGTCTTTGAAGTCGCTGTCTGTGAAATCGTGCCCGCGCGTTTGGCTTACATCATAAACGTCGGCGAGTACCCCATCGTTCCCGTCTCGGGCTGCCGCAACGAGGACGTCAAAGGGCAATCCAGCCCCGGCGCAAGACCGCTGCGATTTGCCATATGCCCGCACAGTGCCTCCTACAATGGACGGAACGACCAGTTACCAAGACTATCGCTATTCCAGGGCCATAATGTCAAGGACATTTGTGCATTTCAATTGACATAAGTGTCACACCGGTCATTATCGCGGCGACAAACCATGCCCTGTCTTAAGCAGGATCTAGGGCGCCTTTGCTTTTGGAGGAGATGTGGTCAAGCTAAAACGCGGCACGCACACCGCCTATTCGGAAGCCTCCTCGCTCAGACTGCGCGCTGCCTGGCTCTATTATAACCAGGGATTGACGCAAAAAGATGTCGCTGAGCAACTCGGCATCAGCCGCACGACTGTCATTCGGCTGCTCGACGAGGCGATGAAGCGCAGCGAGGTGCAGATCTGGATCAACGATTCGATCGGCGATTGCGTCGAGCTGTCGGTGAAGCTGGAGCGCGCCTATGGCCTGGACGAGGCGATCGTGGTGCCCGCTCCCGTCACCTCCGATCCGAATGCGCTGGCCAAGAGCGTCGGCCTGGCGCTCGGCCAGTTTCTGTCCGAAGCCATCCCCGACAATTACACGATCGGCGTCGGCTGGGGCCGCACCATGACGGCCTCGCTGTCGAGCTTCCGTCCGCCGCGCCGCGACAATTGCAAGGTCGTCTCGCTCCTCGGCGGCATCGTAGCTGTCCACCAGACCAACCCGATCGACTACACCTGGCGGCTCGCAAGCCAGCTCGGCGCCGAGTGCTACATGTTCCTCGCGCCGCTTCTGGTCGATTCCACCGAGACCAAGCGCAACCTCATCGAAAAGTGCGGCCTCGACACCATCTATCGGCTCGCCGAGACGCTTGATCTCGCGATCGTCAGCTGCGGCGATATCGGCCCGCATTCGACCTCGCTGTCGGAGGGATGGATCTCAAAGGGCGAACTGCAGGAGTTGATCGACGCCGGCTGCGTCTGCGATACCATGTTCAATTTCCTCGACAAGGACGGCAACACGGTCGATCATTCGATCAACAGCCGGGTGATGTCCGTCGATCTCGATACGCTGAAGAAGGCCAAGCACATCGTGCTCTCCTCCGGCGGCGCTCACCGGGCGGTTGCCATCAGCGCCACCATCAAGCGGATCGGCTGCAACACGCTGATCACAGACGAAAGCGCCGCCCGCGCCCTGATCGAGCTCGCCGACGCCGCCTGACACACCGGGCGCATCGGCGACATATGTCGCATCATCCAGACGCCGGTCATTTGCGTAAATGCTGCATGACCAAAGCCGCAGACGATGCCTCCACCGACCACGCGGAAAGCCCAACCGGCAGGTTTATCCTGGCCGGCCTCTACATGATCGCCGGCTGCGCGCACCTGCTCTTCCCAGCCGCGTTCCTGTCGATCACCCCGGATTGGGTTCCCTTCCCGGCCGAGGTGATCGCGCTCACCGGCCTGTGCGAAATCGCCGGCGCGATCGGCTTGACGACTGAACGGTTACGCCACTCTGCCGGCATCTGCCTGGCGCTCTATGCCGTCTGTGTGTTTCCGGCCAACATAAAGCACGCCATAGACGACCTCGGCTCGACCACGGCCGCCTTGGGCTGGTGGTATCATCTGCCGCGCCTCGCCCTGCAGCCGGTCATCGTCTGGTGGGCGCTGTTTGCCGGCAAGGTGACACGCTGGCCATTGCCGGCTTCGCACTGACCTCGGCCCAGCGGACGGAGCTGAAACGCTCGACACGGCGCGATTGGCCGGCGCATGATCGTTCTGCGTCAAACCGCCACGTCGTACGCGCCGGGCCATTTGATAATAGCCAAGGGAAGAACTGGCCGTGGGGGCACAGTCAGGAGGCAAGATTTGTCGAAGCGTAGCTTTTCGTTTCCCGTAGCCGATGTCCGGGCCCGCGCGCTCGGCGAAATCCATTCGCGCCCCTATACGCTCATCCCCGTCTCCCGCGTCATCTTCCAGGTCGCCTTCCTCACCGAGGCCAACTTCGCCGCCGACCAGGCGATCCTGAAGGCGCTCTCGCTCGCCCAGGGTGTTCCGGCACCCGCCGCCGACACCAGCCACCACACGATGAGCTGGGGCAGCGGCACGCTGCGCTGGGAGCGCCACACGGAATTCTCGACCTATTTCTGGGACACGCCGGCACCAGTGGAATTCGGCGCCGAAATCCCGATCAATCCCTTCGGCGCCAGCTTCGCGGCACCGGGTGCCTTCATCTCCGGCGTGCGCATCGAGATCCGCCCTGATAGCGAGGATGTCGCCGACGTCATCGCCAATTTCGACCCGACCAGCCTCTGTCAGAGCATGGTGGCCGACAGCCAGGCGACCGTGATTACCGATTTCCGCCAGGACGGCGATGGCTTGACCAAGTTCCTGGTGCTCGACCATGGCATGACGGATGGCGCCCGCGGCATGCTCGCCCAGCGCCTGCTCGACATAGAGACCTATAGGACGCTCGCCATGATGGGCCTGCCGCTGGCGCAGACGTTGTCGCCCGAGATCCGCCAGATCGAAACGAGCTTCACCGCCATCACGCAGGGCATGAAGCAGCATGCGCGCGCCGAAGCCGACGCCACGCTGTCGGAGATCACCCGCCTCGCCGCCGAGCTCGAAGCAAACGCGGCGCTCAGCCTCTACCGCTTCGGCGCCAGCCGCGCCTATTACAACATCGTGCTCGAGCGCGTCGCCATGCTGGCCGAAAAGGCGCTCCCCGGTAACGAAACGCTCGGCGCCTTCCTGCAACGTCGGCTGGCGCCCGCCATGCGCACCTGCCAGTCGGTCGAGGAGCGGCAGGCGGACCTGTCGCGCAAGCTCGCCCGCGCAACGGCCCTTCTGCGCAGCTGGATCGATGTCGAATTGGAAAAGTTCAACACCGAGATCCTGGCCTCGATGGACAAGCGCGCCCATCTGCAGCTGCGTCTGCAGCAGACAGTCGAAGGCCTTTCGGTCGCCGCCATCTCCTATTACGTCATCGGCCTCGTCGGCTATCTCGCCAAGCTCCTGCATGGCGTCGGCGTCGAGATCGCGCCGGAGACGCTGACCGGCGCCGCCGTGCCCTTCGTCGTCCTCGGCGTCTGGCTCACCGTGCGCCGCATTCGCAGCAAGCACAGCGACGACCACGTCAAAGAGGCCAACCGCCCCGACGCGCTGAGCTGATCCGAAAGCCCGACAGCACGCTCACCTGCCGATCTCTTTCCGCACGCATCTCTGCGTCCGGCCGAAGCGTCATATATCCTTCATGACACGCTGCTTATTTGGCGCCATGAGTGGCCTTGCCGTGCGTGCTTTCATGATATCGTCATGCGGCGCAAAGCAAGACACCTCCGCAAGCGTCCGAAGCGACAAATCTGAACAGGGATCGAGATGACCACCATGAGAGGCACGCCTTCAACCGACTGGCTCGAGGCCGAACTGGCCGATACGCTGGATGAAGACTACGAGCTCGAGCTCTCCGAGCCGGCGCTGTCCGAGGAAATCCGCAAGATCTACCGCAAGGCGCACCCGCCATCGATGCCGCGCATCGAGTATTTCCGTTCGCTGATCGCGCTGCAGTCCGAGCTGATCCGCCTGCAGGATTGGGTCACCTATCACAAGGAAAAGGTGGTCGTGATCTTCGAAGGTCGCGATTCCGCCGGCAAGGGCGGCGTCATCAAGCGCATCACCCAGCGCCTCAACCCGCGCGTCGCCCGCGTCGTGGCGCTTCCGGCACCATCGGACCGCGAGAAGTCGCAGTGGTACTTCCAGCGCTACGTCCCGCATCTGCCTGCTGGCGGCGAGATCGTGCTCTTCGACCGCTCCTGGTACAACCGCTCCGGCGTCGAACGCGTTATGGGCTTTGCCGACGAGGATCAGGTCGAGCAGTTCTTCAACGACGTGCCGGAATTCGAGCGCATGCTGGTCCGTTCCGGCATCCGTCTGGTCAAATACTGGTTCTCGATCACCGATGAAGAGCAGCAGCTGCGCTTCCTCGTGCGCATCCACGATCCGCTGAAGCAGTGGAAGCTGTCGCCGATGGACCTGCAGTCGCGCATCCGCTGGGAAGCCTACACCAAGGCTAAGGAAGAAACCTTCGCCCGCACCAACATTCCGGAAGCCCCGTGGCACATCGTCGAGGGCAACGACAAGAAGCGCGCCCGCCTGAACTGCATCGACCATCTGCTGTCGCAGTTCCCTTACGAGGACGTACCGCACGAGGAGATCGCCCTGCCCGAACGCGTGTTCAACCCGGATTACGAGCGCAAGGTTCTGCCACCGGAGCTGTACGTTCCGTCGAAGTATTGATTGGCTAGAGACGTCGGCGGGTGAGCTGTTGATTGAGTAGAGCCGCTGGGCGGGTGAGGCCCCCTCATCCGACCCTCCGGGCCACCTTCTCCCCGCTGGGGAGAAGGGAAGATGGAGCGAGCGGCCCGCCAAGAGTCTCTTCTCCCCAGCGGGGAGAAGGTGCCGGCAGGCGGATGAGGGGGCTTCGCCCGCTGACCTATCGATAGCCGCGCGCGCCCTACCCACTCAAGCGTGCGCCGACTCCCACCCCAGCATCGCCCGCTTGCGCGTCAGCCCCCAGTGATAGCCCGTCAACGCCCCGCTCTTGCCGAGCGCCCGATGACACGGCACGACGAACGAGATCGGGTTGGCCCCCACCGCCGCCCCCACCGCCCGCATCGCGGTCGGTCGGCCGATGTCGCTGGCGATGTCGCTATAAGTGACGGCTTTGCCGAAGGGGATCTTGAGCAGGCTTTCCCAGACCTGGACCTGGAAATCGGTACCAATCAGCACCACGCGTAACGGCTGCTCGGATGTCCAGCGCCCCGGCTCGAAGATGCGTGCCGCGTAAGGAGCCGTCGCTTCCCGGTCCTCGACGTATTCGGCATTCGGCCAGCGACAGGTCATGTCCTCGAGGCAGGCCGCTTCGCCGCCGATATCGCTGAAGGCAAGACCGGCCAGGCCGCGGTCGGTCGCCATGACCAGCGCGATGCCGAAGGGTGACGGATGGAAGCCGTAGCGGATGGTGAGACCACCGCCGCGCGCCTTCCATTCGCCGGGAGACATCGCCTCGTGCGTCACGAAGAGATCGTGCAGCCGCCCGGGGCCTGACAGACCGACCTCGAAGGAGGTCTCCAGCAAGGGCAGCTCTTCCTTGCGCAGCAGCCGTTTGGCATGATCGAGCGTGACCGCCTGCAGGAAGGCCTTCGGCGAAAGGCCAGCCCAGCGGGTGAAGGTCTTCTGCAGCTGCGTCGGCGATTGATTGAGACGCATGGCGATCGCTTCCAGCGACGGCTGCTCACGGTAATCCTCGGTGATCAGCTCGATCACCTGGCGGACGGTCTCGTAGTCGGGACCATCGGGCGTGATGTCTTGGTTCAGCTTGGCTACCATGTTCATGATCTTTCTCCTTGTCACAAGGAGATAGTCAAGCGGCATCGTTGAAGCCACCCGATTCTTGCGCCTGAATTAGATGATTATCAGATACGCTGCTTGACCGTCGCCAACGCCCGCTTGAACGCCTTGGCGAAGCTTTCGCGATCGTCGGGATTGAGAAAGCCGCCGATATCCGTCGCCCGTCCCTGTCCATAAATATGCATGGAGAGGATGCCGATCTCGTCGTGGCGGCGCACGGAAAATCGCGTCCAGAACGGATTGAAGTGATGCTCGACCGTGCGTCCCGAAGGCGCGATCTTGCGGACCTCGATATCGGTGCGCGACACCGTCACCATCTCGCGTGCCCTCGCCGAGCGATAGTTCAGCCGGAAGGCGCCGTAGAGCAGCAGGAAATCGAGGCCGAAGAAGAAGCCGATCGGCCAGGCGCCGGTAGCGATGAAGAACAGGCCGTAGAGCAGGCAAACGCCACCCGACAGCAGCAGGAGCACCCTGAACCCCTTGCGGCCGAGCGACCGGTGGGGAAAGAGCTCGGCTGAAAATACCGGCTGGTCCAAAACCGCCTGCTGACCAGCGCTGTCGGCGTTGCTTTCCATCATGGCTGCCGAGTATAGATTGTCCATGTCCAGTCCGAAACTCAAATCCTCCGCCACATCGTCGCAGCCCGAAAAACCCGTCGTTCGCCGCAAGAAGAAGGCGACCGTCCGCTCCGTCTATAGCGAGGCCGAGCGCGAGGAGATGTTCCGCCGCTTCTCCGTGCAGCGGCCGGAGCCGAAGGGCGAGCTGGAGCACTCCAACCCGTTCACGCTCGTCGTTGCCGTGGCGCTGTCGGCGCAGGCGACCGATGCCGGCGTCAACAAGGCGACGCGCGCGCTCTTCAAGGTCGCCGATACCCCGCAGAAGATGCTGGATCTCGGCGAGGAGAAGGTGCGCGACTACATCAAGACGATCGGGCTTTATCGCAACAAGGCGAAGAACGTGATCGCCCTGTCGCGCATGCTGGTCGATGTCTTCGGCGGCGTGGTGCCTCAGACGCGCGACGAGCTGGTGATGCTCCCAGGCGTTGGCCGCAAGACCGCCAATGTCGTGCTCTCCATGGCCTTCGGCCAGGCGACCATGGCGGTCGACACGCATATCTTCCGCATCGCCAACCGCATCAAGCTGGCGCCGGGCAAGACGCCCGACGAGGTGGAGGAGCGGCTGATGAAGGTGGTGCCCAAGCACTATCTCTACCACGCCCATCACTGGCTCATCCTGCACGGCCGCTACACCTGCAAGGCCCGCCGCGCCGAGTGCGAGCACTGCGTCATCGCCGATCTCTGTCGCTCGCCCGAAAAGAGCTGCGACATTCCGGCGCCGCTCGTCGAGCTGCCGCCGCAGGTGATCGGCGAAGTCGTTGATTAAGGACTAGACCCGAACGCCGAGCTCCTTGCGCGACAGCAGCTTGTGCAGATGCACCATCATGCCCGCGGCAAACAGCGGCGTCAGAAGATTGACGATCGGGATGGCCAGGAACGCGGTGATCACGAGGCCGGCGAGAAACACCGTCGGCGCATGTTTCTGGCGGAAGAGCCGCGCCTCGGCGGGCGGGCGGAAGCGCATGGCGGCGAACTCAAAGAACTCCCGCCCGAGCAGATAGCCGTTGACCAGGAAGAAGGCGACGAGGTTGACGCCGGGGATGAACAGCAGGAACAGCGCCACGATATTGCCGACGATGACGACGCCGAGGAACTTGATCGAGCTCAGCATCGCTGGGCCGAGCGGCATGGCGGTGCCCGGCACGTCTTCAGGATAATCGCGCTTTTCCACGACGTCGGCGACATCGTCGAGAAACAAGCCGGCGATCAATGCCGTCACCGGCGACAGCAGAAGTGCCAGCCCCAGCGCCAGCCCGATCCCCGCCATGATGGCGAAGACGAAGCCCAGCCAGCCAGCCCACTCAGGCATCGCGGGAAAGAAGCTGGCGATCCAGGGAAAGACGAAAGCCATGAAGGCGCTGCGCAGCGCCAGCCACAGGCCGATCAGCGCAAGCACGGTCAGTCCGAGCACTTTCCAGAACACCGACCGCGTTTCCGGGGCGAAAAGATTGGTGATGGAAAGGCGCGCCGCTTCGAGGATCATGGTGACGTCTCCGGTTGTGGCGATGATGTAGGAATCTGATCTTTGAACGGCAAGGCTGAAATTATTTCGCCGGATTGAGGGAATTGTTGTTCGAAAGCCTTTCATAATATATATTTAAATCAGCATCTAAGATTACTTGCAGGGCGCTCCGAATATTTGCGGACGCAAGGATTTGTTTCAAGCAGACAGGAAACATCACCCAAAATCGGGACAGCTGCCGTGGAAGACTTTGTTCAGAAGCTCCGCCAATACGCGAAATCCGGCACGCCCGCCGAACGTCGCATCGCAAAATATTTCACCGAACACTTGAGTGATCTTCCGTTCGAAACGGCAGCCTCGGTGGCCGACCGGCTGGACTTGAGCCCGATGACGGTCGGCCGCTTCCTGCGGGCGCTGGGCTATCAGGGGCTCGACAGCGTCAAGGTGCAGATCCGCGACGTCGCCGGTGTCTCGGCCACGCAGATGCAGGCCTCGATGTCGGAACTGCAGGTCGATGCCGCCGACGGAAAGCCGCTCGCCGTGCTGGTTGCAGAGCAGATCCAGGCGCTGCACCACATCTATCATCTCACCGGACAGCAACACTGGAGCGACGCAGTGGCGATGATCCGCGCCGCAAGCGAGGTGTTCATCGCCACCCATGTCTCGCAGGCAAGTTTCGCCACGCATTTCAGCCAGCGCCTGACACAGGCGCGCGATGGCGTGCATGCGCTCGACGGCAGCGGAAACCGCTTCGCCGAACTCTTCGCGCGCGTCAGTGGCGAAGGCGCGCTGCTTGTGATCATCGACAGCCAGCGTTTCAAGAAAGCCCGTCTGCTGGCTCGCATCGCCCGGCGCTATGGATACAAGGTCGTGCTCATCAGCGCCCAGAGCGCCAACTGGGTGCTCGACCAGGCCAATCTCATCCTGCCGCTCCCCCCGACCCGACCGGGAGAACAGGACAACCTGCCGCCCGTGATCGCGCTTCTCGACTGTCTGTCCTCAGCCGTTGTCAGCGCTGTCGGTGACGAGGCCGTCGCGCGTGCGAGCCGCATGACCGAATTCAGCGCCATGCTCGGCGAAGAGCCCAACAGGTAGCGATCCGAAATCTATTCCATTGCCTCTAGCTCGGCGCGATGGCGATACATGGCGAGCAGCCGGCGATAATCGCGATCGTAAAGCGCGCGCTTGCTTTCATCGGGAACATGCACGTCGCCGCCAGGATACATCGCCGCACCCGCCGTGGCGAGGTCCGCATGCAGGCCGCAGGCGACGGAGGCCGCCATCGCGGTGCCCAGAAGCACCGCCTCGTTCATCTTCGGCACCACGACCTTGCAGCCGGTCGCATCCGAATAGAGCTCCATCAGCACTGGGTTCTTCACATGCCCGCCCGCCACATGCAGCGTGTCGGGCGCGTAGCCATATTCCTTCATCCGTTCGAGGATATGGCGGATGCCGAGCGCGATCGCCACGGCGGTGCGCCAGTAGAGCGCGCAGAGCCCGTCAAACGATGTGTCGAGCGTCAGGCCGCTGACCGTGCCGACCGCGTGCGGGTCGGCAAGCGGCGAGCGGTTGCCGTGAAAATCGGGCAACACGAAAATCCTGGCGCCAAAGGCATCACCCTCTTCCGCGCGCAGCTGCGATATCCGCGAGACGATCTTCTGGTGCAGTGCTGCCGTCGGCTCGCCACCGGCCGCATGCATCCTGACGACATGGTCGAGCAGAGCCCCCGTCGCCGATTGCCCGGCCTCGACGAGCCAGGTGCCGGGAAACACGGCCTCATAATAGGGGCCCCACATGCCGTGGCTCGGGCGTCGCTTGCGCGAAAACGAGACGATGCAGCTCGACGTACCGGCGATCAGCGCCAGCTGCCGTTCCAGCCGCTCCGGATCATGCGCGTCGCCGCCGAGCGTTCCGAGCGCACCGGCATAGGCGTCGATCATGCCCGAGGAGACGTGACAGGCTGTCGTCAGCCCGAGCGCCGAAGCGGCCTCCTTCGTCAGCGTGCCGACGCTGCCGCCGACCTCGACGGTGTCGTCGGGCAGCCGCCCGCGCGCCTGCAGGTCGTCGAGGCCGATCTGCTCGAGAAAATCCTTGCGCCAGCCATCCTGGAGATGGGCCAGATAGTTCCACTTGGACGTCAGCGTGCAGCGCGACCGCGCGAGCGAGCCGGTGGATTTCCAGGTCATGAAGTCGGCGAGGTCGAAGAGATAGCCTGTGTTCGCCCATGTGCCGGGCAGCTTCTTCTTCAGCCACATCAGCTTCGGCATTTCCATCTCGGGCGACATGAAATGCCCGGAATGCTCCAGCACCTCGTGGCCGGTCGCCGTGCAGAAATCCGCTTCCTTCAGCGCCCGGTGATCGAGCCAGACGATGGTGTCGAACCGCCGCTCGCCGCCCGTCGACACGCTGATCTGCCCACCATCGATATCCCGGACCACAAGCGAACAGGTGCCGTCGAAACCGATCGCGCCGACGCTCTCGGGTGCGGCGCCCGATTGCTCCATCGCGCGGCGCACGGCGATGCACACCGCCGACCATATGTCCTCGGAATCGTGCTCGGCGTGGTTTTCGCGGGGCCGGTTCATGATGATCGGGTGATCGGCCTTGCCCAGCAGCTGGCCGCGCGCATCGAAGACGCCGGCGCGTGCGCTGCCCGTGCCGATATCAACAGCAACCACATGCTGAGGCATTAAAGGTCGTTCCCGTCCCGCTGATGTTTTTTGATAAGGTGGATCAAATCCGGCATGACGTCAAACGTAGCGTCGGGGGAAAGGCGGTCAAGCTCGTCGCGATAGCCGGCGAAATTGGCATGCGAGCCACCGGTGAAGGCAAAGACGGTCATGCCGGCTGCCTTGGCGGCCTCGATGCCGGCGGGGCTGTCCTCGATCACCACGCAGTTGGCGGGATCGACCTGCATCTGGCTTGCCGCATGCAGAAAGAGATCCGGCGCCGGCTTGCCGTTCTTCACCATCGAGGCGCTGAAGATATTGGGCAGCCGGTCGATCAGCCCGGTGACTGTCAGCGACAGGCGGATGCGCTCGACCTGGCTCGACGAGGCGACGCAGCAGGGGATGTCGAGCGCGTCGATCGTATCCGCGATGCCTGCGATCGGCTTGAGCTCGGTGCGGAAGCGCGCGTAGAGATCGGTGCGGATCTGCTCCAGGAAAGCTTCGCCGGGATGGACGTTATATTCCGTCTTCATCGTCTCGATCACGGTCGCGAGGCTGCGCCCGAGAAAGCGGCCATACACCTCGTCCTCGGTGATCGGCACGTTGAGATCGTTCATGGCCTTGACGAGAACGGTAACGGAGATCGGCTCGCTGTCGACGAGAACGCCGTCGCAGTCGAAGATCACAAGCCGTGTTTCAGCATCAGCCATGACACATCCAATCAGGGTTCAAGACATTGCAGGCAAAGATGGGTGGATAGCGGCGGGGAGCGCCCGCCGCCTGATGCTTATGCCGCGAGCTTGTTGTCGAGGTAAAGCTGCAGCGTCTCGCGCGTGCCCTTTTCCCACAGCGTCTTCAGCGCATGCGCGAAGCGCTTGCGGAAGAGCTCCGACTTGGCGACCTCGCCGAAGATGTCGTCGAAGGCGAGGAACGCCATCGGGTCGTCCTTGGCCTTGATGGCGGCGGCATGCAGCCGGTCGGCGCTGGCATCGTTGAAGACGATGTCCTGGCCGCTATCGGTCTTGCCGGCGAAGTAGCGGCACCATAGAGCCGAAACCAGCGACAGGCCGATCACGTCGCGGCCCTGGTTCAGGTTGTCGAGGGTGGACGGCAGGATGAACTTCGGCTGGCGGTTGGAGCCGTCCTGCGCCAGGCGCGGGATGGTGTCGGCGATCTTCGGGTTGAGCAGGCGATGCTCGATCAGCGCGAAGTAATCAGTCAGCGACGTGTTCGGCACCGGCGGCACGATCGGGATGATCTCGTCCTTCTCGAGCTTGGCGAGGAAGGCGCGGATCAGCGGATCTTCCATCGAGTCGTGCACGAAGTGGATGTCCATCAGCGCCGCCGGATAGGCGATCGCCGCATGGCCGCCGTTGAGGATGCGGATCTTCATGTGCTCGTAGGGCGTAACGTCGGGCACGAAGGTGACGCCGACATTCTCCAGCGCCGGACGGCCGGCGGTGAACTTGTCTTCCAGCACCCACTGCTTGAACTCTTCGCAGTAGACGGGCCAGTTGTCCTCGATATCGAAGACGTCCCTGAGCAGATCGATCTCGCGCTGGCCGGTGGCCGGCGTGATGCGGTCGACCATGGCGTTCGGGAACGCGACATTGGCCTTGATCCACTCGGCGAAAGCAGTATCCGACAGCGCCGCCGTGCCGACCACCGCATTGCGTGTGACGACACCGTTGTGCGGAATATTATCGCACGACATGACGGTGAACGGCACGAGGCCCTTGTCCTTGCGCGCCTTGAGACCCGCGACGATCAGGCCGAAGACGGTCTTCGGATCAGCGGGGTTCTTGCCGTCGGCCGCGATTGCCGGATGATCAGGATTGAACTTGCCCGAGGCGTCGATGAAATAGCCGCCCTCGGTGATCGTCATCGAGACGATGCGGATTTCCGGATCGGCGAGCTTGGCGATGATGGTCTTGGCGTCGCCGACCGGCAGGATATCGATCATCGGCGCGGTGACGCGCGCCGAGGTCTTGCTGTTGTCCTGCTCGACGACGGTTGTCAGGAAGTCCTGGGCGGCGAGCTTGTCGCGCATGGCGGCGTCGGACGGCAGGATGCCGGCGCCGATGATCGCCCAGTCGTGTGCCTCGCCCTTGTTGAACAGGTCGTCGAGATAGATTGCCTGGTGGGCGCGGTGGAAGTTGCCGACGCCGAAGTGCACGATGCCCGCCTTCAGCGACGCCCGCTCATAGGCCGGTACGGCGGCTGTCTTTGCCGCGTCGGAAAGCGTTGCCAGCGATAGTTTGCACGTCATGTCTCAGTCCTCTTGAAGGTCTTCAGGGTCTAAAGACCCCGGTACTGGCGCGCCGGGCACCTCGTCCGGCACGCGCGCTCTTCCCCACCCCGGATGCCTTGCTCAGATAGCGAGGCCCTGCTCGTTGAACCTGTGAATACGGGCCTTGTCTGCGGTCAGGTAGACGGTGTCGCCGGCCTTGGCCGGGAAGCTGCCGTCGCCGCGCGCCGTCATCTGGCCGATGCCCTCGACGTTGACATGCAGGAAGGTGTCGGAGCCGAGATGTTCGGCGACCACGACCTTGCCCTTCCACTCGCCGCTCTCCATCGAAAGCTGGATATGTTCGGGGCGCACACCGAGCGTCTGCGAGCCCTGCGGCACGAAGTTCATCTTCGGCGAGCCGATGAAGCCGGCGACGAAGAGGTTGCGCGGCTTGGAGTAGAGCTCCATCGGCGAGCCGACCTGCTCGATGTTGCCGCGGTTCAGCACCACGATCTTGTCGGCCATGGTCATGGCCTCCACCTGGTCGTGGGTGACGTAGATCATCGTCGTCTTCAGCTGCTGGTGCAGCTCACTGATCTCGAGGCGCATGTTGACGCGCAGCGCCGCATCGAGGTTCGACAGCGGTTCGTCGAACAGGAAGGCCGAGGGCTGGCGCACGATGGCGCGGCCGATCGCGACACGCTGGCGCTGGCCGCCCGAAAGCGCGCGCGGCTTGCGGTCGAGATAGTCGGTGAGGTTGAGGACGCGGGCCGCGTCCGCCACCTTCTTGTCGATCTCGGGCTTGGCCATCCCCGCCATCTTCAGCGGGAAGGCGATGTTGCTGCGCACGCTCATATGCGGATAGAGCGCGTAGGACTGGAACACCATGGCGAGCCGGCGTTCGGATGGCGCGCTCTCGGTGGCGTCCTTGCCGTCGATGACGATCTTGCCGCCGCTGACATCCTCAAGGCCTGCGATCAGACGCAAGAGCGTGGACTTGCCGCAGCCCGACGGGCCGACGAAGACGACGAACTCGCCGTCTTTGATTTCGAGATCGATCGAAGGGATGACCTTGGCTTCGCCGAAGACCTTCGAAACTTTCTGAAGGGTAATGCTGCCCATGTTTCTCTCCCTTGTTTCTTATTTCACCGCGCCGAACGTCAGGCCGCGGACGAGTTGTTTCTGGCTGAACCAGCCGAGGATCAGGATCGGGGCGATTGCCATGGTCGATGCTGCCGAAAGCTTGGCGTAGAAAAGTCCTTCCGGGCTGGAATAGGAAGCGATGAACGTCGTCAGCGGCGCAGCCTTCGAGGCCGTGAGGTTGAGCGTCCAGAAGGCTTCGTTCCAGGACAGGATGATGTTGAGAAGAAGCGTCGAGGCGATGCCCGGCACCGCCATCGGCGTCAGTACGTAGATGATTTCCTTGCTGAGCGAGGCGCCATCCATGCGTGCGGCTTCAAGGATCTCGCCGGGGATTTCCTTGAAGTAGGTGTAGAGCATCCAGATGATGATCGGCAGGTTGATCAGCATCAGCACCACGACGAGGCCGATGCGGCTGTCGAGCAGGCCCGTGTTGCGGAACAGCAGATAGATCGGGATCAACGCGCCAACCGCCGGCATCATCTTCGTCGACAGCATCCACATCAACACGTCCTTGGTGCGCTTGGTCGGCGAGAACGCCATCGCCCAGGCGGACGGGACCGCGATGATCAGGCCGAGCAGCGTCGAACCGAAGGAGATGATCACCGAGTTCAGGAAGTGGCTGAAGTAGTTCGATCGGCTCTGCACCTCCAGATAGTTCTCCGTCGTCCAGTGGAAGAACAGGAACTGCGGCGGCGATGCGATGGCGTCGGCTTCCGACTTGAAGCTTGTCAGAAAGGTCCACAGGATCGGGAAGAAGAGCACGATGCCGATGGTCCAGGCGACCGCCGTGACGATCACCTTGCGCTGGGTTGTGATGCGTCTGGCCATCTCAAGTCTCCAGGTTCTTGCCGACGATGCGGACGAGGAAGATAGCAACGATATTGGCGAGGATGACCGCGATGATACCGCCCGCCGAAGCGCCGCCGATGTCGAACTGCAGGAGTGCCCTGTTATAGACGAGGTAGGTCAGGTTCGTGCTGCTCGTGCCGGGACCGCCATTGGTGGTGACGAGGATTTCGGCGAAGACCGACAGAAGGAAGATCGTCTCGATCAGGATGACGACGGTGATCGCGCGCGCCATGTGCGGCAGGATGATGTAGACGAACTGCGAGAAGAAGCCCGCGCCATCCATCTCGGCCGCTTCCTTCTGCTCTTCCGACAGCGACTGCAGCGCGGTCAAGAGGATCAGCGTGGCGAAGGGAAGCCACTGCCAGGCGACGATCAGGATGATCGAAAACAGCGGCATGTTGGCAAGCCAATCGACCGGCTGCGCGCCGAACAGGCGCCAGATATAGGCGAACAACCCGTTGACCGGGTTCATGAACATGTTCTTCCACACCAGCGCTGCAACGGTCGGCATGATGAAGAATGGCGCGATCACGAGAATGCGCACGATCCCCTGGCCGAACATCGGCTGGTCGAGCAGAAGCGCCAGCGCGATGCCGCCGACGATGGTAATGACGAGGACGCTCAAGACCAGCACGAGCGTATTGATCAACGCGTCGAAGAAGGCCGGGTCCGTCAGGAAGAATTCGTAATTGAGGAAGCCGAGGAAGCGATTGTCGCTCGGCATCAGGAGATTGTAGTCGATGAACGAGAAGTAGATCGTCATCACGAGCGGGACGATCATCCACGCGAAGAGCAGGAGCACCGAAGGTGCCATCATCATGCGCGCCGCGGAGCGGGTGTGTAACGTTGCCATGGTTCACCGTCTTTTCTGAAAGCGGATGGCTGCAAGGCCTTAGGGACAAAAAGGGCCGCCGATGCAGTTCGGGCAATTCGGCGGCCTAGGGGTGGGGGGGGGGGGGGGGGGGCGCCGCGGGGCGCGGGGGCGGGGG
>NZ_JBGLYS010000033.1:0-64969 GCF_047304155.1 Rhizobium sp. Rhizsp42
CTTGTCGGGGGGGGGGGGGGGGGGGGGGGTTGTGAGAGGGGGGGGCGGGGGGGGGGGAGGAGGCGGCGGGGCCGGGCGGCGGCGGGGGGCGGTTTTGGTGTGGTCACCCCTGGCCGGCGGCGGTCTTCGCCCCGCCACGAGAACAGCGAGGCGAAGGTGGAGCGCGGCTTGTCGGGCATGCTTTCGACGACCACCAGCTGGCGGATGTCGCCGCGCTTGAAGGCGGCGAGGAAGCGCTTGTAGTCCTTGAAGGAGACGCAGCCGTTGGAGTCGCCGCGCGCGCCGAGCATGTAGGTGTGGGCCAGCAGGCCGACGCGGTTGAAGATGTTGCCGGCGCCGCCGACCGGGTTGAGGCGGATCGCCTCGACGCCGTGGAACAGGCTTTCGCGCATCGTCAGCTGGTAGGTGTGCGGCGGGGTCGGGCCACGCATCTTCTCGCGAACATATTTCGGATTGTCGCGCATCTTGCCGAGGCCGGAATGGGCTTCGAGGCGTTCGCCGTTCGGCAGGTAGACCATGCTTGCGGAGATATCATAGACGGCGACACCGGCGCGGGCGACAGGGCTTGCCTGGCGCTTCGGCACGACGGGGATTTCGCCTTCGTCATCACCGATATCAGGCCGTGCATAGGCGAGCACCGGTTCGGCAGGGCGGCTGGCGCGGTCGTTTGCCGGCGCGCGCTTGGTCATGCCGTCGGGACGGGCCATCGGCAGCGGTACGGAATTGTTGTCGTTGAGCACGAGGCCGAAGGCATTGCCGGCGTCGCCCTTGCTGGCGTCGCTCTCGACATCGACGCTTGCCACTTCGACAGGGGCGGGCTTCGCGGGAATGGAAGCGGGCGCGTTGACGGCAACGCGGGCCTGCTGTTCATCCGAAGCGGCTTTCGGCATGGCGGCGAGCGCAAGCAGGGCAGGGCCTTCGAGTGCCGCGATCTCCGCCTTGGACGGAATGACGATGCGATCGGACGAGCTGGCGCTGGCGACCTGAGGCGTTGCGGCGACGGCGTCGTCCTTGACCTTCGACGGCTGTGCGGCGGCAACGACGGTGCGCGCCGGCAGGGCGTCAGCAATGACAGGGCCGGAACTGCCGACGAAGGCGGCTCTCAGAACGTCAGGCGTCAACAGCCGATCGCGCTTCGACGACCGGTTTTCCGCCGTCAGCGGCTGCAGGCGCGAGAACTTGCTCACGTGAATATTGCGCTCTTTGGGAGCGGCCGCGGCGGTGTGCTGCACGAGCGCGATATCGCCGATGGCGTTCTTGTAGGGTGCGGGAGCGACAGCGTGCATCGTCGCGATCGACGTCACGACCCATGCCGAGGCAGCAAAACTAGCACCGATGAGACCCGCCCCTGAGATAAGGCGGAATGAGCGACTGAAACGAGAAATGGACGTACCTACTGGCCTGGTATTGGCAAACACATCGACCGCAAACGCCATAACACTCGTCTTTCACAACTCGTTACTAAGGCCGGCGGTACAGATAGATGGATACTTCTTCGCCGGGGCCGGTAATGGAGCAACAGGGCCAAAATGCGGCCTGTTGCTTATTTCCGGTTGGCTCAGATGATGCCGAATTATGGTAACCAAACCCTTTACGGCGACGACGCCTGTTTCGAAATTCGTCACCTTATCCGCTAACCATATTGATCTTGTTCGATTTTTTCTAATGTTCCTCAGCCTCTGTCGGGCAATGCGGTCTATGTCGCCGTTTTGACATAAATATTAGCGGGAAAACATATTGCGGATGTGCTATGAAATGGCATCGAAGGCTTCCGAGGGGAAACGCCAATGTCTTCGGCACAAACCGCATCTGTTAACGAGATTTCGCCGGCCTTGCTTGTCGATGCGATGTTCGCCGTCCGCAAGACGGCCGCCATCAAGGCGGCGATCGAACTCGACCTCTTCACCGTCATCGGAACGGGCCAGACGGCCAAGGCGGCGGCATCCGAGATGCGATGTGCCGAGCGCGGCGTCCGCATTCTCTGCGACTATCTCGTCGTCGCCGGCTTCCTTAGCAAGAGCGGTGACGTCTACGCGCTGACACCATCGAGCGCCGTGTTCCTCGATCGCCATTCGCCAGCCTATATGGGCTCGGCGATCGATTTCATCGCGGCACCGCAGATGCTCTCGCTCTTTCTGACCGACCCCGCCGCCTGCGTGCGCAATGGCGGTGCCGAAGGGTTGGCGAACCTCTCGCCGGATAATCCCGTCTGGGTGCGCTTTGCCCGCGCCATGGGCGCCTTTACCGGCGGGGCGGGCAGGACGCTTGCCGCCGACGTCGCGGCATGGCCGCAGCCACCGTCAAAGGTGCTCGATATCGCCGCCGGCCCCGGCTATTTCGGTATCGAGATCGCCAGGGCCATTCCGCAGGCGCGGATCGTCGCTCTTGACTGGAAGCCGGTGCTGGAACTGACGCGGGAGAATGCGACGGCGGCCGGCGTTGCCGATCGTTTCAGCTTCATCGTCGGCAGCGCCTTCGATGTCGATTGGGGCCGCGACTACGATCTCATCATGCTGCCGAACTTCCTGCATCACTTCGATATCGCCGGCTGCGCGGAACTGCTCAAGAAGGCACGCCCGAGCCTCAGCGCCAAGGGCAAGCTGATCGCCGTCGAGTTCGTCCCGAACGAGGATCGCGTCTCCCCCGACTTCCCCGCCGCCTTCGCTTTCGAAATGCTGGCGACGACACCACGCGGCGACGCCTATACGGCGTCCGACCTGCGCGAGATGGCCTCGATGGCGGGCTTCCGCGACATCGCGATCAGTCCGCTGCCGCCATCGCCGGCAAGCGTGATTGTGTTTGAGTGAATTCAGAGAACGTCCCCGGACGGTGATGTCGGCTGTCCGGGCGGCTTGCGCTGATCTGTAATAGCGGAATAGTCTGCGAGTTGAAATTTCGAACGTCATTGCCAGAAATTCATTGCGGCAAACTTTATTGAACAGCTTCATGGTCGCGTTCGCGATCGGAAGCGATGACCGGGTTTATCAATGCGTCGGCTTTTTCTTTCATCCGCCATTTCCGCGTTGGTCCTTGCCTCCGGCGTGACCGCAAGCGCCGAGGTGATGACTGTTCCCGGACCGCAGGGACAGCTCGAGGGCGAGGCGATCATCGTGCCTGGCGCCAGCGCCGGGGTCGTCATCGTGCCGGGTTCCGGTCCGATCGACCGGGATGGCAACAGCCCGATGGGGCTGCGCAGCGACAGCTATCGATTGCTTGCCGAGGCGCTGGCATCGGCCGGCCTGAGCACGCTCAGGATCGACAAGCGCGGCTTCTTCGGCAGCAAGGATGCGATTGTCGATCCCGAGGATGTGACGATTGCCAACTATGCCACCGATCTCGATCTCTGGCAGCGCGCTTTCGCCGAGCGGATCGGCACGAACTGCGTGTGGATTGCTGGTCACAGCGAGGGTGGCCTCGTGGCGCTGGCCGCCGCCGCAAGGGGCGCGACGCCTTGTGGACTGATCCTGCTGGCCGCGCCGGGCCGACGCGTGAGCACGCTGATGCGCGAGCAGTTCCGCAACAACCCGGCCAATGCGCCTTATCTTGCGGAAATGGACCGTATCGTCTCCGGGCTGGAGCAGGGGGAGAGAACGGATGTCGGGACCATGAGTGCCGTCCTGCAGCCTCTGTTTCGGCAAGGTCTGCAGCGATACATGATCGATCTTTTCAGCTACGATCCCGCGGCGCTGGCCAAGGGACTGAGCCTGCCCGTGCTCATCGTTCAGGGCGACCGGGATGTCCAGGTGACAGTCGAGGACGCCGGCTTGCTGGCGCGATCGATGCCGCATGCACGGGTGGTGCAATTGCCCGGTGTCACGCACATGCTGAAAGCGGACGTGCCGGACGCGCCCTTTGCCACCTACCAGGATCCGGCTCTGCCGCTGGCGCCGGGCATCGTGCCCGCCATAATGGAGGTCGTGCAATCGCAGGCGGCGCGGTGATCGCGTTAGGCTACGCCTTCTCCAGCACGTAGCTGCCCGGTGCTTCCTCGAGCGCGTTCAGCGCGTCGCCGCCCGGCTTGCGAGCCGGTACCCGCTTGCCGTCCTTGGCCTCGATCCAGGCCTGCCAGTGCGGCCACCAGGAGCCGGCCGCTTCCTCGGCGCCGACGAGCCAGTCCTCGTATTCGCCCTTGGCCGGACCGCCGGTCCAATACTGGTATTTCTTCTTGTCCGGCGGATTGACCACGCCGGCGATGTGGCCGGAGCCGGCGAGCACGAAATCGACCTTGCCGCCGAAGAACTGGCTGCCGAGGAACACCGATTTCGCCGGCGCGATATGGTCCTCGCGGGTGGCGAGATTGTAGATCGGGATCCTGACGCTCTTCAGCGAAACGGCCTGGCCATCGAGCACCATCTCGCCCCTGGTCAGCGCGTTCTTCAGATAGCAGTTACGCAGGTAGAAGGCGTGGTTGGCCGCAGCCATCCGCGTCGAATCGGCGTTCCAGAACAGGAGGTCGAAGGGCATCGGCTCCTGGCCCTTGAGGTAATTATTGACGAAGTAGGGCCAGATGAGCTCTGAGGCGCGCAGCATGTTGAAAGCGGTCGCCATCTTCGAGCCGTCGAGATAGCCGGTCACGTTCATGTAGTTCTCAAGCCGCGTCAGCTGTTCCTCGTCGACGAACACCTTGAGGTCGCCTGCATGGGTGAAGTCGACCTGGGTGGTGAACAGCGTCGCGGAGCGTATGCGCTTGTTCTTCTCCTTGGCATGCAGCGCCAGCGTCGCGGCCAGCAGCGTGCCGCCGACGCAATAACCGATGGCATTGACGTCCTTCTCCCCGGTCGCCTTCTCGATGGTCTCGAGCGCGAAATCGATCCCTTCGCGCGCATAGGCCGCCCAATCCTTGCCCGCGTGGCGCGCATCCGGATTGACCCAGGAGATGACGAACACCGTCTGCCCCTGATCGACGCACCACTTGATGAAGCTCTTCTGCGGATTGAGATCGAGGATGTAGAACTTGTTGATCCAGGGTGGGCAGATGAGGAGAGGGCGCTTCAGCACCGTCTCGGTCGTCGGCTCGTACTGGATGATCTGGCAGATCTCGTTCTGGGCGATCACCTTGCCCGGCGTCAGCGCCATGTCGCGGCCGACGGCGAACTTCGTCATGTCGGTCTGTCGAAGCTTCAGGTCGCCATGGCCGGCCACGATGTCCTCGGCCAGCATCTTCATGCCCCGCACCAGATTTTCACCGCTGCTCGCGATCGTCTCGCGATAGAGCTGCGGATTGGTGGCGACGAAATTGGTCGGCGAGATCGCTGCCGTGATCTGCCTGACGTAGAAGTTGGCCTTCTGCCGCGTGTGCTCGTCGAGCCCCTCGGTCTCGGTGACCAGCTTTTCGGCCCAGTCCGCGGTAATGAAATAGGCCTGCTTCAGGAATTCGAAGAAGGGGTTCTTCTCCCAGTCCTGATCGGCGAAGCGCTTGTCCTTGCGATCGGGTTCCGGCTCGAGCGATTCGCCCTGCATGCGCTGCATCGAGCGCATCCACACGCCGAAAAAGCTGGTCATCAGCTTGGTCTGCGCGTCGAAGGCGCGGCGCGGGTCGGAGATCCAGTATTCGCTGACCTTGGAGAGCGTCTTGACCATGTCGGTGACGGGGTCGGCGGTGTTTTCGCGGATCTCGCCGCTTTCGCGCGGGCCAAGCCAGGCGGACGCCGCTTTCCCCAGGTTTTCCAGGGCGCGGGCGAAGTTCAGCGCCATCGTTTCCGGGTCCTTCAGCATGTAAGGATCGAAATCCTTTGCCTCGAAGCCCGGGCCTTGGCCCTTATCGCTCTTGTCCTGGTTGCTGTCGGTCACGCGGTTCCTCCGGCGGCAGCATCTCTATCCAAATCAAGTTGTATCCGCTCGGATCAAGAAAACAAGTTCCGCAGACATGCCTTCATGCTATTGCTTTGTGCAGGCTGCGAATTTAACAAGTCGAAGCAGCTTAAGGATTTGGAACCTCTGGCATGACCAACACAGGCATTCGTACCATCGCAAACGTCACCCGCATCGCCCTTATCGGCGCCGCCGCGGCCATGGCGCTTGCCGGATGCATGCGAACGCCGGAAGAAAAGGCCGAGATCGCCGCCCGGCGAGCGGCCCCGACGGCCGTGGTCATGAATGCCACCAAGGGCGAGGCGCCGACCGAAAGCGGTCTGTCGCACTATCGCGATGGCTATCCTGGTTTCGGCGCGCCGCTGACCGCCGCCAACGTTCAGATGAACGACGAGGAAGCCTCCAGCCTGCAGCAGAAGCTGACGGCGCTGAGCAACCGGCGCAAGGCGGGCACCATCTCGGAAGCCGAATACCAGCGCCGCGTTGCTGAATACCGCAAGCTCGCCGAAGATCACGGCCAGGAAACGCTGTCCGAAATCACCAAATAAGGCCTTGCCTTCTCTGGCGTTTGCAAGCAAAGCGTTCCGTCAGGTGCGGAAGATGAAATTTTCCTGATAAAGCGTCAGCCCCGAGGCGGTCCGTCAAAGAATCGCCGTGCGCTGGACGTCTGATGAATACGGCCTTGGCGATTCTGAAGTTCGTGTCGCAAGCAGCCGGAAGTTAGGACGAACTTCGATTTGCGGTCATGGTGGCCGCGTTTCCGTGGGGAAAGAAATGGAAGAGTTTCACAAAGTCCGGCGTTTGCCGCCTTATGTTTTCGAACAGGTCAACCGTTTGAAAGCAAGCGCGCGAGCGGGCGGAGCCGATATCATCGATCTCGGCATGGGAAACCCTGACCTGCCGACCCCCAAGGCGATCGTCGACAAGCTCTGCGAAGTGGTCCAGGACCCGCGCACGCATCGCTATTCCTCGTCCAAGGGCATTCCCGGCCTGCGCCGCGCCCAGGCCGCCTATTATGCCCGCCGCTTCGGCGTGAAGCTCAACCCGGATACGCAGGTGGTCGCCACCCTCGGCTCCAAGGAAGGCTTTGCCAACATGGCGCAGGCAATCACCGCGCCCGGCGACGTCATCCTCTGCCCGAACCCGACCTATCCGATCCACGCCTTCGGCTTCCTGATGGCGGGCGGCGTGATCCGCTCTCTGCCGGTCGAGCCGGATGACAGCTTCTTCCCGCCGCTGGAACGCGCCGTGAAGCACTCGATCCCGAAGCCGCTGGCGCTGATCGTCAACTATCCGTCGAACCCGACGGCCTATGTCGCGACGCTCGACTTCTACAAGGACGTCATCGCATTCGCGAAGAAGCACGACATCATCGTGCTCTCCGACCTCGCGTACTCGGAGATCTACTTCGACGACAACAACCCGCCGCCATCGGTGCTGCAGGTGCCCGGCGCCATGGATGTCTGCGTCGAGTTCACCTCGATGTCGAAGACCTTCTCCATGCCCGGCTGGCGCATGGGCTTTGCCGTCGGCAATGAACGCCTGATCGCGGCGCTGACGCGCGTGAAGTCCTACCTCGACTACGGCGCCTTCACGCCGATTCAGGTGGCCGCCACGCACGCGCTGAACGGCGACGGCTCGGATATTGCCGAAGTCCGCAACGTCTACAAGCGCCGTCGCGACGTCATGGTCGACAGCTTCGGCAAGGCCGGCTTCGAAGTGCCGCCGCCGGCAGCCACCATGTTCGCCTGGGCGAAGATCCCGGAAAAGTTCCGCCACCTCGGTTCGCTGGAGTTCTCCAAGCTCCTGGTCGAGAAGGCCGACGTCGCCGTGGCGCCTGGTATCGGCTTTGGCGAGATGGGCGACGATTACGTTCGTCTGGCGCTCGTCGAAAACGAGCACCGCATCCGTCAGGCGGCGCGCAACATCAAGAAGTTCATGTCCACCGCAGATGAGACGATGCACAACGTCGTCTCGTTGAACGCTCACCGCTGATACAATCAGTTCTTTCGGCAGCCGCTCCGGCGGCTGCCATTCATGACATATTTCAGGATCGATCCATGGCAGATGCCCTTAAAATCGGCGTTGCGGGCTTGGGTACCGTTGGTGCCTCTCTCGTTCGTATCATTCAGCAGCGCAGCGACGTGCTTGCCGCGACGTGCGGCCGGCCGATCCTGATTACCGGCGTTTCCGCCCGCGACAAGACCAAGGACCGCGGCATCGACGTCGGCGGCATCGAGTGGTTCGATACGCCCGAGGAACTGGCGACCAAGGGTGACATCGACGTCTTCGTCGAACTCGTCGGTGGCGCTGAAGGGGCGGCCAATATCGCCGTCCGCGCCGCGTTGCAGCGCGGTCTCCACGTGGTGACAGCCAACAAGGCGCTGCTTGCCTATCACGGCGTCGAGCTTGCAAAGATCGCCGAAGAGAAGGGCGCGCTGCTCAACTTCGAAGCGGCCGTCGCCGGCGGCATCCCCGTCATCAAGGCGCTGCGTGAATCGCTGACGGGCAACACGATCTCGCGCGTCTATGGCATCATGAACGGCACCTGCAACTACATTCTCACCAAGATGGAGAAGGAAGGCCTGTCGTTCGCCGATTGCCTGAAGGAAGCCCAGCGCCTCGGCTATGCCGAAGCCGATCCGGCCTTCGACATTGAGGGCAACGACACCGCCCACAAGCTCTCCATCCTGACGACGCTTGCCTTCGGCAACCAGATCGCCGTCGACGACATCTATCTCGAGGGCATCACCAACATCTCGATCGACGACATCCATGCGGCTGCCGATCTCGGCTACCGGATCAAGCTGCTCGGCGTGGCCCAGCGCACCGATACCGGCATCGAGCAGCGCGTGCACCCGACCATGGTGCCGGTCGACAGTGTCATCGCTCAGGTCGATGGCGTCACCAACGCGGTTGCGATCGAATCCGACATTCTCGGCGAACTGCTGATGGTCGGCCCCGGCGCCGGCGGCAATGCCACGGCCTCGTCGGTGCTCGGCGATATCGCCGACATCGCCAAGAGCCGCCCAGGCGCCCAGCAGGTTCCGGTGCTCGGCCACCCGGCCAAGTCGCTCGAGCCCTACCGCAAGGCGCAGATCCAGAGCCACGAGGGCGGCTATTTCATCCGCCTGACGGTTCTCGACCGCACCGGCGTCTTCGCCAGCGTCGCCACCCGCATGGCCGAGAACCACATCTCGCTCGAATCCATCGTGCAGCGCTCCAAGCAGCACCTTTCGCCTTCGCATCACCAGACGATCATCCTCGTCACCCATGCGACCACCGAGGATTCGGTGCGCAAGGCCGTCGAGGCGATCAAGACCGAGGGCTATCTGGTCGGCGAACCGCAGGTCATCCGCATCGAGCGCCCGAAGGAAGACTGATCGGCGTCACCGCATGGTGATCTATTCTGTGGGCGGCGGGGCGCAGGCGTGCTCCGCCGTCTTTCGTTTGCCGTCACGGCTCTGTAGAACGGCCTTGTAGTGGCAGTGGAGTGACATGATGGATATCCCGGCCGATCCGGTACAGCGCGCCTTTCTGGGTGTCGAGAAATCCGTTCTCGACAATCGCTGGATCTCGCGGCTGGACCAGGCCGGACAGAACCGGGCGCTCGCCATGTCGCAGATGCACGGCCTGCCGGATCTGATCGCCCGGGTGCTCGCCGGCCGCGGCGTCACGGTCGACGAGGCGGTCGAATTCCTCGATCCGACGCTGCGCTCGCTGATGCCCGATCCCTACAAGCTCACCGATTGCGAGAAGGCCGCCAAGCGCATCGCCGACGCCATCAACACGCGCCAGCAGGTCGCGATCTTCGGTGATTACGACGTCGACGGCGCATCGTCCTCGGCGCTGATGTACCGCTTCCTCAGCCATTTCGGCGTGACATCCGAAATCTACATTCCAGACCGCGTCTTCGAAGGCTATGGCCCGAACCCGGCGGCCATGGACCAGCTGATCGACAACGGCGCCCGCCTGATCGTCACCGTTGACTGCGGCTCCACCAGCCACGAGGCGCTGGCGGCGGCGGCCAGGCGCCATGTCGACGTCGTCGTTATCGATCACCACCAGGTGACACATGACCTGCCGCCGTGCCATGCGCTCGTCAATCCGAACCGCGAGGACGATCTGTCGGGGCAGGGGCATCTCTGTGCTGCCGGCGTCGTCTTCCTCGTGCTGGTCGCCACGCTGAGGCTGCTGCGCGAGGCCGGCCATCCGAAGGCGCGCAGCATCGACCTCCTGCAGTGGCTCGATATCGTGGCGCTCGCCACCGTCTGCGACGTCGTTCCGCTGAAGGGCCTGAACCGCGCCTATGTCGTCAAGGGCCTTATCGCTGCCCGCCACCAGGGCAATGCCGGTCTCTCGGCGCTGTTTCGCAAGGCAGGCCTTGCCGGGCCGGTGACACCCTATCACTTCGGCTTCCTCATCGGCCCGCGCATCAATGCCGGCGGACGCATCAGCGACGCCGCACTCGGTAGCCGGCTATTGACGCTCGATGATACCGGCGAAGCCGAGGCCATCGCCGAGCGTCTGGACGAGCTCAACCGCGACCGCCAGGTGATGGAAGCCAACATGCTGCAGGAGGCAGAAGAGGAGGCATACGCCGAATATGGCGACGGCAGCGGCGCGTCGGTCATCGTCACCGCGCATGAAAAATGGCATCCAGGGATCGTCGGCCTGATCGCGGCGCGGCTGAAGGAAAAGTTCAAGCGCCCGGCCTTCGCCATCGCCTTCGACCCCAATGGCAAGGGAACCGGCTCCGGCCGCTCCATCAACGGCTTCGACATGGGCAAGATGGTGCGCGCGGCCGTCGACGAGGGGTTGCTGGTCAAGGGCGGCGGCCATGCCATGGCGGCGGGCCTCACCGTCGAGCGCGACAAGCTTGGCCGGCTGCGCGGCTTCTTCTCAGAACGCGCCGAAAAGACGGTGGCGGCGCTGGTGGCCAACGAGACGCTGAAAATCGACGGCGCGATCGGCGCCAGCGGCGCGACGATCGATCTGATCGATCGCCTGGAAACGGCAGGCCCCTACGGATCCGGCCATTCGCAGCCGATCTTCGCCATCCCCGCCCATCGCGTCCGCGATTCGAGGATCGTCGGTGAGAAGCATGTGAAGGTGACGCTGGAAGCCATGGACGGCGCCCGCCTCGACGGCATCGCCTTCCGCGCCGCCGATACGCAGCTCGGAAACCTGCTCCTGAACTCGCGCGGCGCCAATCTGCATGTGGCGGGCTCGCTCGGCGACAATCACTACCAGGGCTCGCGCCGCGTGCAGCTGCGGGTCATCGACGGCGCCATCGCCCGCTGAGCCATTCCCGTCAGAGCGGCACCGTCAGCGTCGACTTGACGTTGTCCATGGCGATGAAGGTCTTGAATTTCTTCACATTGCCGCTGTCGAAGAACAGCCGCCGCGTCAGCCGCTCGTAATGGGCCATGTCGGGCACCAGCACAACGAGCACGAAATCCGCCTCTCCGGTCACGTAATAGCACTGCTGCACCTCGGGCGCCCCGGCAAAGCTCTGCTTTAGCGCATCGATCAGATCGGCGCGCTCATTGTCCACCTCTACCTCGACGAAAATGGTGATCGGCTGGCCAATCTTGGCGGGATCGAGCAGCGCTGCGTTTTGCCGGATGACGCCGCTTTGCTCCATCCGCTTGATACGCCGCTGCACCGCCGGCGCTGACAGGTTGACCGCCTCGCCGATTACCCGCTGCGGCGTCGTGTTGTCCTCCTGCAGGATCTTCAGAATGGCGATGTCGAATTGGTCGAGACCATCGGCGGACATGGCGGCTCCACGAAACAAACTTGCAAAACAGGGGCCGTTTTGCAGCGCCTTTTTCGCGCCTCCTGCAATATATCTTTATGGACAGGAGGGATCGACATGTTTTTGAAGAACACGCACATCGATTTCGGCAAGCCGCTATCCGCAACCGATGCCGACATGCTCGGCCCCGAGGGCGCTGCCCATGCGCAAAACTATCTCAGCCACCGCGACGGCCATAAGCCGACGCCATTGCTTGCCTTGCCGGGCTTGTCGCAGGCGCTCGGTGTCGCCTCCATCCACGTCAAGGATGAAGGTCACCGGCTGGGGCTCGGCAGCTTCAAGGCGCTCGGCGGCGCCTATGCCGTCGCCCGCCTCGTGCTCGACGAGGCATCGAAGCGATTGGGCCGCGCGGTCGATATGGCCGAATTGCAGACGCCCGAGGTGAGAGCCGTGGCCGCCACCATGACCTTTGCCTGTGCCACGGACGGAAACCATGGCCGCTCGGTGGCGCAGGGTGCGCAGCTGGTCGGCGCCCGCTCGGTCATCTCGGTTCACTCAGGCGTCAGCGCCGAGCGCGTCGCCGCCATCGCCCGCTATGGCGCCGAGATGGTCCGCGTTGAAGGCACCTATGATGACTCCGTGGCGGAAGCCGCCCGCGTCGCCACCGAAAACGGCTGGACGATCGTGTCGGATACCGCGTGGCCAGGCTACGAGCGTATCCCCGGCCTTGTGATGCAGGGCTACACGGCGCTGGTGCGCGAGGCGCTGCAGCAGCTTCCCGAAGCGCCGACCCATGTCTTCGTGCAATGCGGCGTCGGCGGCATCGCGGCGGCCGTGGCCGCGCATCTGGCGATCGAGCTTGGTGAGAACAGGCCCGTCTTCACCGTCGTCGATCCGGCCCGCGCCGCCTGCATGTTCGAGGCGGCCAGAGCGGAGCGGCCTGTCGCCGTCGCCCATTCGGAGCCGACGGTCATGGCGATGCTCGAATGCTACGAGCCGTCGCCGATCGCCTGGCGTATCCTTAGCCGGCTTGCCGATGGTTTCATGACCGTGGAGGATGCGGACGCGATCGCGGTGATGAACCGGCTGGCGCGGCCCGCTGCCGGCGATCCGGCCATCGTTTCGGGCGAAAGCGGCGGCGCTGGCTTGGCCGGACTGATCGCCGCGCTGTCTGATCCCGGGGCCAAGGCGGCGCTCGGGCTCGATGAGACGGCGCGCGTCTTCGTCATCAACACCGAGGGCGCCACCGATCCGCAACGCTACGAGGATCTGGTCGGGATAGCACCGGATAAGGTCGGTCACCGTGTGGAGATATCCGCATGAGCCTTGCTTCCATTGATCGCGAGCGCATGCTCGGGCATGAGGACTGCTTGATGTCGTCCGCGAACCTCTCTGCATAATCGGGAGACGATTAAATGACAGACCTGAAAGCGCTGAGCGATGAAATGACCGCATGGCGACGCGATCTGCACGCGCATCCGGAATTCGGCTTCGAGGAGACAAGGACTGCGGCCTTCGTGGCGGATAAGCTGCGTTCGTTCGGCCTTGAGGTCGCGGAAGGGATCGGCGGGACCGGCGTTGTTGGCACGCTCAAGCGCGGCACCGGAAATCGCGCGGTTGCGCTTCGCGCCGATATGGACGCACTGCGTATCACCGAACGGGGACGGGCGGACTACCGCTCTCAGGTGCCGGGTACGATGCACGCCTGCGGTCATGACGGGCACACCGCCATGCTGCTCGGCGCAGCCAAACTATTGGCCGAGGAGGGTGGTTTCGACGGCACCGTGCGCTTCCTGTTCCAGCCTGCGGAGGAATGGGGCAAGGGCGCGCTCGCCATGCTCGACGACGGGCTGATGCAGCGATTCCCCTTCGACGAGATCTACGGCCTGCACAACATGCCGGGCCTGCCGGTCGGGCACTTCGAGACCAGGCCAGGGCCGATCATGTCGGCGGAGGATAATTTCGAGATCGTGCTCACGGGGCTGGGCGGCCACGCCGCCCGGCCGCAATCGGGCAACGAGGTGCTGGTCGCCGCCTGCGCGCTGGTGACCAACCTGCAGACGATCGTCTCACGCCGGCTGAGCCCGGCCGATATCGCCGTGGTCTCCGTCACCGAACTCATCACCGACGGCACCCGCAACGCGCTGCCGGGGCTCGCCCGCATTCTCGGCGATGCCCGCAGCTTCCGCCCTGAGGTGAGCGCCGAGATCGAGCGGCAGATGCGCGTGATCGCCGGGGGCACGGCGATGGCCCACAACGTGACGGCCGAGACGCGCTACACGCGCGAATTCGTGCCGCTCATCAACGACGCCACCTTGGTGGAAGAGGCGATGGCCGCCGCCCGCACTGTCCTGCAGGCTGACAACGTCAAGGTCGCCGCCGAACCGATGACCGCATCCGAGGATTTCGCGCGCTTCCTGGAACACGTGCCCGGCTGCTTCGTCTTCATGGGCAATGGCGAAAGCTCCGCGCCGCTGCATAACCCCGATTTCGATTTCAACGACGCTGGCCTTCTGCCGGGAGCACGCTACCATGCCGCGATCATCAGGCGACGCCTGCCGCTTGCCTGAGTTTTCGCCTGCATATTTCTAGTGCCTGACATTCAATCGTAATGGAGCATCGATATGGCGCATTCCCTGAACAAGTCCTCCGCGGCAACCGGCGTTTCCGGCGCCAACCAGCCGGATCTCGACACCGAGGAGGTCTGGCAGGCTCGCGCCGATCTGGCGGCCTGCTTTCGCATGGCGGCGCGCCATGGGCTCGAGGAGGGGATCTGCAATCATTTCTCGGCGCTGGTACCCGGCTATGACGACCTCTTCATCGTCAATCCCTATGGCTATGCCTTCCGCGAGCTGACCGCATCGAAGCTTCTGATCTGTGACTTTCACGGCAACGTCGTCTCGGGCGAGGGCGAGCCGGAGGCGACCGCCTTCTATATTCATGCCCGCATCCACGCCCGCGTTCCGCGCGCCCGCGTCGCGTTCCACACCCACATGCCCTATGCGACGGCGCTGTCGATGACCGAGGGCGAGCCGCTGATCTTCGCCGGCCAGACGGCGCTGAAATTCTACGGCCGCACCGCCTACGACCGCGATTACAACGGCCTGGCGCTGGACGAGCGCGAGGGCGACCGCATTGCCAATGCGATCGGCGACGCCGATATCGTCTTCATGAAGCATCACGGCGTCATGGTGCTGGCGCCCAACATCGCCGAAGCCTGGGACGATCTCTACTATCTCGAGCGCGCCTGCCAGGTGCAGACTCTGGCGCTTTCCACCGGCCGCCAGGTCCTGCCCGTCGCCCCCGATATCGCCGAGGCCGCCTACCGCCAGATGCGCGAGGGTGATCCTGAATCCGCGCGGCTGCATCTGCAGGCGATCAAGCGCATGCTCGACGCCGAGGAGCCGCAATATCGAGATTGACGTTGGGAGAGGGCGCGTGTCCAGAGGGGTGCGCGCCTGATACGAGACGGCGATGCCTGATGGGAAATAGCGGATCGAGCCGAACGGTTCGTTCGCTTTGTCATTTATGGATATTTTTGAAAAAATCGTTCGTTATCAATGATAACGAAGAGAGAAGTGGCACGCCCTAGGGGAGTCGAACCCCTCTTCCCAGAATGAAAATCTGGTGTCCTAACCGATAGACGAAGGGCGCTTCCTTCGTGGTGGCGCCCTTATAATCAGGCACTTGGATTCCCGCAAGCGGCAAAACGCATAAAAATGGCGATGCGCTGATCTTTTCCCTATCTGATTGATAGTTAACGGCTATTTTCAGCGTTTGACGATGCGTCGATCCTGTCCGGGCCGTTGAGTTAGCCTCTTTTCAAGCGCGGACCTCGAACACCATGTTGAACGGCGTTTCGGTGGCGCGGTGGAAATGCTTGAAGCCGGCGTCGAGCGCCACCTTGCGCAATCGCGTTTCGCCGGCCTGCGCGCCGAGCGCCAGTCCGACTTCCTGCGACATCGAGGCGGGCGTGCAAATCATCGTCGAGGCGCCGTAGTAGACGCGGCCGACAGGGTTGAGATTGTCCTTGAGGTGATCATGCGCGAAGGGCTCGACGATCATCCAGGTGCCACCGGGCGCAAGCGTTTCCTTCACATGCTTTCCCGCGCCGACGGGATCGCCCATGTCGTGCAGGCAATCGAACATGGCGACGAGATCGTAGCGCCCGGCCGGGAAGCTTGCGGCCGAGGCCTGCTCGAAGCTGACGCGATCGGATACGCCGGCCTCCCTAGCCGCGATCCGGGCGCGTTCGATCGACGGCATGTGGTAGTCGTAGCCGACGAAGCGCGAGGCGGGATAGGCCTGCGCCATCAGGATGGTCGAGCTGCCATGGCCGCAGCCGACATCGGCCACCTTGGCGCCGGCCTTCAGCTTGTCCTCGACGCCATCGAGCGCCGGTATCCACTCGGTGACAAGGCTGTTGTTGTAGCCGGTGCGGAAGAAGCGCTCGGTGCCGCGAAACAGGCAGTTGCTGTGCTCGTGCCAGCCGAGCCCCTTGCCGGTGCGAAAGGCATCGGCCACCTTCGGCTCGTCCGTCCACATCGCCTGCACCAGCTGGAAGGCGCCGGTGAAGAAGGCGGGGCTGTCCTCGTCGGCGAAGACAAGCGCCTGCTCCGGGCTCAGCCGGAAGCGGTCGGTCTTTTCGTCATAGGTCAGATAGTCGGCGGCGGCGAGCGCCGACAGCCATTCCCGCAGATAGCGTTCCTTGACCGCCGTCTTTTTCGACAGCTCGGCGGCGGTCACGGGCTCGCCGTCACCCATCGCCTTGAACAGTCCGACGTCGTCGCCGAGCACCACCAGGGAGCCGGATACGGCGGCGCCGATATCGCCGACCAGCCGGCCGACGAGGGCATCCACTTTTTGCATGTCGGGTTGGCGCATGTCATCCTCCATAGAAAATGCAGGGAAGAACCAGCAGCGCGACTATACACCCGCTCACGGCGCCGTGAAAGGACGGCGGGGTGTCACGCAATATTCGCGAAGCCATCAAAAAAGCCGCGTTGACAACAAAATGCGCCGGGATAAGAGTGGCTTAGCCTGCATATTAGGCTTTGGAGGAATGACCATGATCAAGCATCTGACAATTCTTGCCTCTGTTTCCCTGCTCGGCGCTCTCGCCTTCGCCACGCCGTCCTCGGCGCTCTCGATGAAGGAGTGCAGCGCCAAGTACAAGTCGGCGCAGGCGGATGGTTCCGCCAAGGACATCAAGTGGAACGACTTCCGCAAGGCGCAGTGCGGCCCGGATGCGACGGCCGAACCCGACGTTACGATGGCAACCGGCGCCGAGCCTGAAAAGCCGACAATGGACGCTCCCAAGGGCGTGACCTTCCCGACGGCGATCGCTCCCAAATACGCCAAGGAAACCCCCGGCAAGGGCCGCATGCACACCTGCGTCGATTCCTACCACACCAACAAGGACGCCAACACGCTGAACGGCCTGAAGTGGATCCAGAAGGGCGGCGGCTTCTACAGCCTCTGCAACGCCAAGCTGAAGGGCTGATCGGCGCGCTTCGGATCAAGGCACCGGATACAGAGAAAGGTCCCGTTCGGGGCCTTTCTTGCGTTTGGTGGCAGGGGCTGGATGTTGCGGGCGATGGCCTTGGTCGCGGTATCGCCTGTGGAGCCTAGCGCTGTTTCTTGAGACTGCGTGCGTACGATTCCAGGACCGCGTTCATGCGCGTCTGATAGCCTTTTCCGGAACTCCGATAGAACTGCAGGACCGATTTCTTGATTCGAAGCGTCACCTGTTCGGTTCCCTCGCGTTCGACAAGCTCGGCTTTGCTCCAGAAACTGTCGTCGAGTTCGGGGATATCGCTGGTGTCGATATCCTCATCGGCAAGAGCCGCCAGTTCTTCAGGGCTTAGTTCTTTGTCGTATCTCTGCGACATAGCGCTCCCTTTCTTGTCGTTTAGCGGGCCGGGCGGAAATTATGCGAATGATGCCATTGCGATCGGTGTGCGTCACAACGAGAAAAAGAACGCCGTCGACAAGCCCGATACTGTTTTCGCGGATTTCACCGTAGTCGAACCTGTCGTCAACGGCGGTCAGAACGGGACCGTCGAAAATCCGCACGGCCGTCCGGAAAGAGACGCCATGTTTTGCAATGTTTGCAGCATTCTTGGCGTCGTCCCACTCGAACATCGGATGCAATTGTAACTACAATTGCATCTACGATCAAGCGAAGGTCAGCGTGCCGCCCTGACCATGTCAACGTGGGGGATGCCGTCCTCGAGGTATTCCTCGGAGGTCGTCTCGAAGCCGAAGCTGCCGTAGAAGCGGGAGAGGTGGCTTTGGGCGGAGAGGTAGATCGGGGCTTGCGGATAGCGCTCTTCGCAGACGGAAATGGCCTCGCGCATGACGGCGTCGCCGAGGCGTTTGCCGCGATGGAGAGGAGAGACGACGACGCGGCCGATCTTGGCGGGTGCGTTTTGGTCTGCCGGGGCGAAGATGCGCGCGGCGGCGATCAGGTCTCCGTGCTGCAGGAGGCGCAGATGCAGGGCGTCCGCATCCTTGCCGTCGAGTTCCGGATAGGGGCAGTTCTGCTCGACGACGAAGACGTCGACGCGCATTTTCAACAGAGCGTACAGTTCGACGGCGGAGAGCTCATCGAGCCTCCGCGCGTCGACCGTATAGTTTGGCTGGGTGATCAATAGACCACCACGCCGCGGATCGATTCACCCTTGTGCATGAGGTCGAAGCCCTTGTTGATGTCTTCGAGCGGCATGGTGTGGGTGATCATCGGATCGATCTGGATCTTGCCTTCCATGTACCAGTCGACGATCTTCGGCACGTCGGTACGGCCGCGCGCGCCACCAAACGCGGTGCCCATCCAGTTGCGGCCGGTGACCAGCTGGAACGGACGCGTCGAGATTTCCTGGCCGGCGCCGGCGACGCCGATGATGACGGACTTGCCCCAGCCGCGATGCGAGCTCTCGAGCGCCTGGCGCATGACCTTGGTGTTGCCGGTGCAATCGAAGGTGTAGTCGGCGCCGCCGATCAGATCGCCGTGGCGCTTCGTCATGTTGACCAGATAAGGCACGATGTCATCGCCGACTTCCTTCGGGTTGACGAAGTGGGTCATGCCGAACTTCTCGCCCCATTCCTTGCGGTCGTTGTTGATGTCGACGCCGATGATCATGTCGGCGCCAGCAAGGCGCAGGCCCTGCAGGACGTTCAGACCGATGCCGCCGAGACCGAAGACGATCGCGGTGGAGCCGATCTCGACCTTGGCGGTGTTGATGACGGCACCGATGCCCGTCGTCACGCCGCAGCCGATGTAGCAGACCTTGTCGAAGGGAGCGTCGGGGTTGATCTTGGCGAGCGCGATCTCAGGCAGAACGGTGAAGTTCGCGAAGGTCGAGCAGCCCATGTAGTGATGGATCTTGTCCTTGCCGATCGAGAAGCGCGAGGTGCCGTCAGGCATGACGCCCTGGCCCTGGGTCGAACGGATCGAGGTGCAGAGGTTGGTCTTGCGCGAGGTGCACGAATAGCATTCGCGGCATTCCGGCGTGTAGAGCGGAATGACGTGGTCGCCCTTCTTCAGCGAGGTGACACCGGGGCCGACGTCGACGACGATGCCGGCGCCTTCATGGCCGAGGATCGCCGGGAACAGGCCTTCCGGGTCGGCGCCCGAGAGCGTGAAATCGTCGGTGTGGCAGATGCCCGTGGCCTTTACCTCGATCAGCACTTCGCCGGCCTTAGGGCCTTCGAGCTGCACGGTCATCACTTCGAGTGGTTTACCTGCCTGTACGGCAACAGCGGCGCGAACGTCCATTTTACAGTCTCCAATATGCTGATTTGGTCGGGCGGACTTTTGCACGCGGGAGGAGCGCGGCTCAAGGAAAAAAGGCAGGGGGAGCTTTATAGTTTCTGCGTCAAAACAGCCGATCGATGGCGGTGATGACGGCGTGGCCGTGCATGGCAATGGCGGCGTAGAGGCCGAAGGAGACCAGCATGCGCTCGCCGCCGTTCATCTCCTCAAGCTTCTCGCGGGGCTTGAAGGAGCCGCCACCGATGACACTGACGAGGGTGAAGACCAGCAGGCCGATGCCGAGATATCGAGCCGAAAGCCCGATTTCGGCGCCGACAGCGAGGATGCAGAGCGTCACCAGAAAGCTCGCCAGGATCTGCGAGCGCTTGGTCCTGAATATCTGCCGCAGCACCTGACCGCCATCGAAGCGATGCATGGGCAGAAGATTGAGCAGGTTGAAGGCGCCGAGGATCAACAGGAAGACAAGGATGGGCGGATCGGCGGCGGCGGGAAGGATGCCGTGATCGGCGAAGCTGTGGCCAAGGACCAGGATCGGAACCAGGAATGCCGACATGCCCGATCCCATCAATGCGCAGGTCGCGACCTCGAAAAGAGACCGATAGGGCCGGCTGCCGATGGCGATGCCGCCGAGAAAGGGGATGAAGACCATGCGCACCGAGGTATGGCCGAACATGCGGTAGGCGGCCATGTGGCCGAGCTCATGCAGCGCGATCACGACCGTGAGAAAGGTCGAGACCATCAGGCCGCGCTGCGTCAGGCCGAGGAAGGGCCATAAAAGCAGGGTCGACAGGATGGCAAGCGCGACCTGGACGAGCGGGTGCTCGAAATAGCCCTGCGGTTGCGAGATACCGGTTTTCAGCCAGCCATCGAGCGCCTTCATCTCGCGGCGGAGCGCCACGTAGCGAAAGATCAGGAAAGCGAGGCCGCGATAGCGATCCGTCTGGTCGACTTCCAGAACCGCGCGGCCATCCGCCGTCGGCCGGATGATGCGGCGCTCGCGATAATCCTTCCAGAAGGACGCGTCGAGCGTGCTGTCATCGACGATGGATGACTGAAAGCCCTGCGCATTAGAGGCAAGGGCCGCCAGAGGCTCGATCGCGAGCAGGCGGCGAGTGGGGGCGTCGTTCCTGTCCCGGTAGCGATAGGTCTGCTCGACGACGTTGCCGCCCGCCTCCATCTGGCGGCTCGATATCACCTGATGGTGCCAACTTGCGTTTGAACCCATCGGGTTCATGGCGTTCCAGAGTGTCTCCGGCGTGCAATCGAAGGAGCGGCTGACATGCAGCGTTCTCAGCCCCAGGGGCATTCGCATCAGGAGCCACAGCATGCCGAGATTGATAAACAGCAGCAGCAGCGCGGATTGCATGACACTCATCATTCACTCCATCCGGCAGGGATCCGGATGGGTTAAAGACTAGCGGCGACGCGTTAACAAATGCGGAGCGGAACGTGACGGTCTGGTGTGCCGGAACGGGTCAGGCGAACTCCATGATGACGGCGTCCACCGCCAGGCTTTCGCCGGGCTTGGCGTTGATGACGCCGACCACCAGATCGCGCTCGGCGCGCAGCACGTTCTCCATCTTCATGGCTTCGACGACCGCGAGCGTCTCGCCCGCCTTGACTTCCTGTCCCTCGGTGACGGCGATCGAGACGACCAGGCCAGGCATCGGGCAGAGCAGGAGCTTGGAAGTATCCGGCGGCAGCTTGACCGGCATCAGGCGGTCGAGTTCGGCATGACGCGGCGTCAGTACCTTGGACTTCACCGAGAGACCCTGCCAATCGAGCCTGACGCCGTTGAGGATCGGGCGCAGTTGCGCCGTGACCGACTGCTTGCCGACCTTGCCGCGCCAAACCGGCTCGCCCGGTCTCCAGTCGGTGACGACATTCAAGGTTTCGCCAGCGATATCCATTTCCATCTCGAAGGGCACCGTCACGAGGCCGTCGAGCAGGCGCACGTCGATATAGTCGTCGCCGAGCCGGACGCACCAGTGATCGCGCAACGGATCAGTGGCGCTGCGCAGGCGGTCGGCGGAGGTTTCGCGGCGATTGGCTTCGATCAGCGAGGCGGAGAGAGCGATGGCGGCAAGTGTGGCGCGTTGGCTCTCATCGGGCATCACGGGCGCGAAGCCGTCGGGATATTCCTCGGCGATGAAGCCGGTCGATAGCCGGCCCTCGCGCCAGCGTGAGTGCTTCATCAGGGCGGAGAGGAAGGGGACGTTGTGTTCGATGCCATCGACCACAAAGCCATCCAGCGCCTCGCCCATGGCCTCGACGGCCTCAGCGCGGGTCGGCGCCCAGGTGCAGAGCTTGGCGATCATCGGATCGTAAAACATCGAAATCTCGGCGCCTTCGAAGACGCCGGTGTCGTTGCGGACGACGGCATTGCCGGCCTTGCCTTCCTGCGGCGGACGGTAGCGCGTCAGGCGGCCGATCGAAGGCAGGAAGTTGCGGTAGGGGTCTTCTGCATAGATGCGGCTTTCGACGGCCCATCCGTTGAGCTTGATGTCTTCCTGCGCGAAGGGGAGTTTCTCGCCTGCGGCAACGCGGATCATCTGCTCGACGAGATCGATGCCGGTGACGAGTTCGGTGACGGGATGCTCGACCTGCAGGCGGGTGTTCATTTCGAGGAAGTAGAAATTGCGGTCGCGGTCGACGATGAACTCGACGGTGCCGGCGCTCTGGTAATCCACGGCCCTCGCGAGCGCTACCGACTGCTCGCCCATCGCGGCGCGGGTGGCCTCATCGAGGAAGGGCGAGGGCGCCTCTTCGGCGACCTTTTGGTTTCGGCGCTGGATGGAGCATTCGCGTTCTCCGAGATAGACGACGTTGCCGTGAGCGTCGGCCAGCACCTGGATCTCGATATGGCGGGGATCGACCACGTATTTCTCGACGAAGACGCGGTCGTCGCCGAAGGAGCTTTTGGCCTCGGAGCGGGCGCGGTCAAAGCCGTCGCGCACTTCCGCCTGGTTCCAGGCGATGCGCATGCCCTTGCCGCCGCCGCCGGCGGACGCCTTGATCATCACGGGATAGCCGATCTCGGCTGCGATCTTTTCGGCGTGCCCGGCATTTTCGATGACGCCGAGGTAGCCGGGGACGGTGGAGACATTGGCGGCGCTGGCGAATTTCTTCGATTCGATCTTGTCGCCCATGGCATTGATTGCCTTGGGCTTCGGGCCGATGAAGACAATGCCCTCCTTCTCCAGCGCTTCGCAGAAGGAGGCGCGCTCGGAGAGGAAGCCGTAGCCGGGGTGGACGGCCTGAGCGCCGGTTTGTCTGCAGGCTGCAATGATCTTCTCGGCAACGAGATAGCTCTCGGCGGCCGCGGCCGGGCCGATGTGGACGGCCTCATCGGCCATCTCGACATGGAGCGCATCGCGATCGGCGTCGGAATAGACGGCGACGGTCGCAATCCCCATGCGGCGCGCCGTCTTGATGACGCGGCAAGCGATCTCGCCGCGATTGGCGATCAGAATTTTCGTGAACATGAAGACTCCACCCGTGACCTGCGTTCCGAGTCTTAAGCATAAAGACTGGAACGCACAATCACGGAGAGGGCATGGAGAGAAGCGTCGCGATCAGGCGACGGCCGCCTCTGTCCCGAGTCTGTCGTCAACGATCCGGAGCCAGCGGGTGCGGCGCGGGGCCTCGGCGTAATCGGTGAGCGTGAGCGCCGATATGATCTGCGACCAGCGCGGATGGTTCGACGCCGGTAGCGTCTCTTCGCCGATCTGCATCAGCACCGCCCACGTGAGCGCCTGTACCGTTATGGTACCCCCGTCGCTGAGCGCGCGCAGGATGCGCATGACGTAGTCCACATCCTGGCGGGTGATTCCCCGCCGATCGATGGCGCGGCTCTGGTGATAGGCGCCGCGATTGTCTGATAGGGCCAGGCGCAGCTGATCGAGCGCAAACGCGCGCAGCTCGTCGGGCACGTAGGCGGAAATCTCGATGACGTGGAGCACGAGCTCCAGCTCGACCGCCGAATGGATGACACCGTCGGTCGCGACCATGCGCATCAGCCAGGCGACGTTGATTTCGTCGAGAGAGCCTTGCGGATAGTTATATTGGACGATGAAGGCCGCGAGCTGCTCCACGAAATAGGCGTTCCATTCGGGGCATTTCTCGGGGCAGGCGTTGTTCAGTGCCAGCATGACGACGACGTCGTCGGCGGTCCTGATTCCCTCGGGAAAACTGTGTCTGCGCAGAAGATCGATATCCTCCACGCCAAGTCGCTGCTTTCCGGCGATGACACATGCCGGAAAAGCGAGTCGAATTTCGCTCATCTTTTCTCTCCAGGCCTCATCATGAAGCCGAAGATTCTTCTAGCGCCAGCGAATTGATGTTCTCTCAATAGGCGGAGTTAACAAGGTGTTTACGGCTCAGGCCTGTTTCGCTGCCCGCGCCTGCACCCGTTCGCGCCAGATGATGAAGAGCCCTGAGGCGACGATGATCATGATTCCCACCCATTTGGAGAAATTCGGGAAATCGCCGAACAGGGCGTAGCCCAAGATGGTGGCGGAGATGATCTCGAAATACTGGAACGGCGCCAGAAGCGAGAGCGGCGCCATGCGGAAGGCCCGGACGACGATCATGTGCACATAGCCGGAGAGCGAGCCGAGAATCAGCAGAAGCACGAGGCCGAGCAGCGATGCCGGGAGCGAGACGTCGAAATCGCTGACGCCCATGCCGTTTCCGACGATGAGTGCTGCGGACATGAAGAGCGTGCCGCCGATGCCGGCCATGGTCTGCATCGTCAACGGCGAATCGGCATTGCCGATGGCGCGGTTGAGGAAAAGATAGAGAGAGAATAGGAAGGCGCAGCAGACGGGCAGCAGCGCCTTGAGGCCGAAGACTTCATAGCTCGGCTGGATGACGATCATTGCGCCGCCGAATCCCACCACGATCGCCGTCCAACGTCGCCAGCCGACCTTGTCGCCGAGAAAAAGCGCCGAAAGGCCGGCGAGCATGAAGGGCTCGACGAAATAGATGGCGAAGACGTCGGCGAGCGGCATGTATTTGACCGCAACGAAAAACAGGAGGCTGGCTGCCCCATGCAGCGCGCCGCGCAGCAAATTCATCCAGGGGCGCTTGGCCGACAGCGCGCCCCAGCCGAACATTATAAAGAGAATCGGCAGCGTGCAGACAAGCTGGAAAAAGAATCGGTAGAAGGTGACCTGTCCAGGCGACATGCCTTCGAACGTCGCCATGTACTTGGCGATCGCATCCATGGCGGGGAGGACGATCATTGCGCCGGCCATCAGCGCCATGCCTTGCAGGGGATTGTGCAGGTCGGTTTTATCGGACATCTTCGAGAAATTTCATTGGGCTGGGATCCAGCCGTTATAGACAATAAAATCTCTCGTTAAGAGATGCCGCAGGCGACATATCGCGTCGCCGGGAGCCAGTTGCTCTGGCTGGTCTCACTCCTCAGGAGAGAGATGGTGCGGTCGAGAAGACTCGAACTTCCACGGGTTGCCCCACAGCGACCTCAACGCTGCGCGTCTACCAATTCCGCCACGACCGCATCGTGGTAGGTGCCGGTTTGTGCCGGCGACGCAGCATGTAGCAAAAGGTTTTTCGGGACACAAGGGCCATGTGACAGATTTTTTCAAAGAAGGTGACAGCGTTTGTAAAGGCAGCAATTCGGAGCCATATAGATGCTCGAAAAAGCCCGCGATCACAGGCGCTGCGGGCCGCAAGGAATGGCTATGTTACGAACGGACCTCGATTTTTCCATGTTTCCACAGGCCGGCTCGCGCCCGGTGCGCTGGCGGATCTCCAATGGGCTGGTGCCCTATCAGGAGGCTGTGGATATCATGGAGCAGGAAGTGGCAGCGATTGCCGAGGGTGGTGACGAGCTGGTGTGGCTGCTGGAGCATCCGCCGCTTTATACGGCCGGAACCAGCGCCGATGCACGCGATCTCGTGCAGCCCGACCGCTTTCCCGTTCATGCCACCGGGCGCGGTGGAGAGTACACCTATCATGGGCCCGGCCAGCGGGTCGCCTATGTGATGCTCGACCTGAAACGCCGTCGCCAGGATGTGCGTGCTTTTGTGGCGGCGCTGGAAGAGGTGATCATCCGTACGCTGGGCGAGATGAACGTGCGCGGCGAGCGCCGCGAGGATCGTGTCGGCGTCTGGGTCTGTCGCCCCGACAGGCCGCCGTTGCCCGATGGGACGGTGGCGGAAGACAAGATCGCGGCACTCGGCATCCGCTTGCGCAAATGGGTGACGTTTCACGGGCTGTCGCTCAATGTCGAACCCGATCTCGACCATTTCGGGGGAATCGTTCCCTGCGGGATCTCGGCCTATGGGGTCACGAGCCTGGTCGATCTCGGCCTGCCGGTAACGATGGATGATGTGGATGTGCTGCTGCGCGAGGCGTTCGAATCGGTCTTCGGCGAGACGGTGAACGGCTGAGCGCGTCATCGGACGATGCTGATATTTAGAAAGGGCCGGCGTTTCGTCGGCCCTTTCTCTTTTTCACGTCTACTTGGTGCCGACGTCGCGGCAGGCATCGGTATGCGAGGCGCCGCTGTCGCCGCCTGCGGTGTGCAGGCCGTGACCTTTCGGCGAATAGTCGCATGGGGGGAGTGGCTTGATGCTTGCCGTCGACATCTTGTCGACCGGCGGTGCGACGCGAACGGGAGCGAAACCATCGCTGTCGTTGGTGTAGTCGTCGGAATATTCCGGCGCCCTGTGCTGCGTGTAATGAACGGGCTTCGGCGGAGCAACTTTGACGGGAGCGAAACCGTCGCTATCGTTCGTATAGTCGTTGGAATACATCGGCTGGGCGAAGGCGGCACCGGAAAGGCAGAGGGTAAGCACGGCTGCGGCGGCTGCAAATTGAATGCGCATATCAGATCTCCTCAATCCATTGTTGCACACAATGTGACGTCCATTACCCTCGGCAAGAGCAAGTTCGCGCCTCAATTGAGGCCGGATTGTGAAGGGGATCTGACAGTCGCAAGCACGTTTTTTCACATGAAATCACGGCGCCGCGACTGTGTTTGATCGCTAATTGATTGGCCTCGCGATTCGCTAAACCAGCGAGTGACGCGGCGCCATATCGGCAATCGAGAGATGATTTTTTCGGCCAAAACAACCGTGTTTTGATCGAAAATGTTATCCAGCGTTGCGCAGGTCAGCCGTGTCGATCAGCTCGTCCACAAGCTCCGGCGTGAGCTCGCTGAAGGTCTTGATGATGTGCGTGGGCTGCAGGCTTTCGATCGGGACGTCGGAGTAGCCGAAGGGGACGGCGATCGAGGGGATCGCGGCATTACGCGCGACGAGGATATCGTTGGCGCTGTCGCCGATCATGATGGTGCGCTTCGAGTCGCCGCCGGCCTTTTCGATCGTGCCAAGCAGATGGCCGGCATCGGGCTTGCGTACCGCGAATGTGTCGCCGCCGGTGATGGCGTCGAAATAATGGGTGAGCTGCAGCCGCTCCAGCAGGGTGCGGGCAAGCCCCTCGAGCTTGTTGGTGCAGACGGCGAGCTTGTATCCCTTGGCCTTCAACTGATCCATCGCGTCGATCAGTCCCGGATAGGGGGCCGTCGCGCCCGGCATGTTATCCGTGTAATGCGTGATGAAGCGCTCAAGCAGATCAGGAAATTTCTCGGGCTCCAGCGGATGTCCCTGCAGCTTGCAGGCTCTTTCGATCATCACCTTGGCGCCATGGCCGACGAGATGTGTCAGGTCGTCATAGGTGACCGGCGCGAGATCGAGTGCTGCGATCGTGTAATTGAGGCTGTCGACAAGGTCGACATGGGTGTCGAGGAGCGTTCCGTCGAGATCGAAGACGACAAGGGCAGGGGTCAATGGAGTTTTCGCCTGTTCAGTTGGGATGCATCCGAGTTAAGCGATGAAGGCCGCAAAAGCAACGCTTTGGCCCGGCTTGGCAGGCCTCCCGCATGTGCTTTGGATTTCGAAAGTCTGACGTTATTTTGGCTTTCGTTTGACTGGCGGGCCGTGTAAACAACGCAACCAACGTAACAATGCGTAACGTAAAACTGGGAGTAAGCGGCGCATGGACGCCCGCGAAATGAAGATCAAGGCCGCGGCTGCGGCACTCGCCCATGTCGAGCATGGGATGCGTCTTGGGATCGGAACCGGAAGCACGGCCGAGGAATTCGTGCGGTTGCTTGCCGAGAAGGTCGCCGACGGGTTCAAGGTCGAGGGCGTTCCGACATCGGAGCGCACGGCACGGCTTTGCGTCGAGCTCGGCGTTCCCCTGAAATCGCTCGACGAACTGCCGGAACTCGATCTGACGATCGACGGCGCCGACGAGGTCGATGCCGCGCTCGGGCTGATCAAGGGCGGCGGCGGAGCCTTGCTGCGCGAGAAGATCGTTGCCGCAACATCCGGCCGCATGATCGTGATTGCCGACGAGAGCAAGCTGGTGGATACGCTGGGCGCCTTCCCGCTGCCGATCGAAGTCAACATGTTCGGCCTCGTTTCGACGCGTATCGCGATCGAAAAGACGGCTGCGCGGCTTGGCCTTTCGGGTGAACTGACGCTGCGCCAATCCGGCGACGGCAATTTCACCACGGATGGCGGACACTACATTATCGATGCATCTTTTGGCCGTATTCCTGATGCAGAGGCGCTCTCAACCCAGTTGAATGCGATCCCCGGCGTTGTGGAGCACGGGCTCTTTCTCAATATGGCCGCGCTGGCGATCATCGCCGGTCCGGCGGGCGCGCGCGAGCTGCGGGCAACAAGGTAACAGGAGTTGGAACTCATGAATAAATTTGCAGGTTTTGGCCGTTTTGCTGCTGCGACCGTCATTCTCTCGGGTGTTGTCCTGGGCTCTGCAGCCCATGCGCAGGAAGCGTCGCCGGAACAGCTGAAGGCAGCCCGCGCGGCGATCGACGCGATCGGCGCCACCACCCAGTTCGACAACATCCTGCCGGGCCTCGCCGAGCGCCTGAAGGCCGACCTGATCCAGGATTCGCCTAACTACCAGGACCAGATCACCGCCGAAGTCGACAAGCAGGCGCTGGCGCTTGCACCGCGTCGCGCCGATCTCGAAAAGGAAGCTGCGGTCACCTACGCCAAGGCGTTCACGGTCGAGGAACTCAATGCCATCGCCGCCTTCTACGGCTCGCCGGTTGGCCAGAAGCTCCTGAAGGACGGCCCGATCGCTTCGCGCGAAACCGTCAAGGCCGCCGACATCTGGGCGCAGGGCATCTCCCGCGACCTGCAGAAGTCGACCAGCACCGAGCTTGCCAAGGTGATCAAGCCGGCCCCGGGCGCTGGCACCGATCCGGCAGCTCCGGCTGCAAAGCCTGCTGCCAAGCCGTAAGGCTCGCATCATCGCTCAATACGAAGCCCCGGTTCGCCGGGGCTTTTGTTTTTGGCGATATCGGTACTATATCAAGCCTTCCTTCCTTCTGACGATTCCTTCCTTCTGATGTTTTGTGCCGGAGATCCCCATGACAGCCTATGATTACGACCTCTTTGTCATCGGTGGCGGCTCGGGCGGGGTGCGCAGCGCGCGCGTGGCGGCGGCACTCGGCAAGAAGGTGGCGATCGCCGAAGAGTATCGCTACGGCGGCACCTGCGTCATTCGCGGCTGCGTACCGAAGAAGCTCTTCGTCTATGCCTCGCAATATCATGAGCATTTCGAGGATGCTGCCGGCTTCGGCTGGACCGTCGGCGAAAGCACGTTCGACTGGAAGAAGCTGATTGCCGCCAAGGATGCGGAGATCACCCGGCTCGAGGGGCTCTACAAGAAGGGGCTTTCGGGCGCCAATGCCGAGATCCTCGACACGCGCGCGGAACTCGTTGACCGGCATACCGTGCGGCTGGTCAACACCGGCAAGACGGTGACGGCGAAGACGATCGTGATCGCGACCGGCGGGACCCCGAACCTTCACGGCGCGCTGCCCGGCCATGATCTTTGCATCACCTCGAACGAGGCGTTTCATCTGGAGGAGCTGCCGCGTTCGATCGTGATTGTCGGCGGCGGTTATATCGCGGTGGAATTCGCCAATATCTTCCATGGGCTCGGCGTCGACACGACGCTCGTCTATCGCGGGGCGGAAATCCTGTCGCGCTTCGATCACGACCTGCGCCGCGGCCTGCACGAGGCAATGGTGGCCAAGGGGATCAAGATCCAGTGCCACGACATGCTGAAGAGCGTGGCGAAGGGCGAGGATGGGCTTGTTGTCGAGACGCTCAACAACGGAACGATGAATGCCGACGTGGTGATGCTCGCCATCGGTCGCGTGCCGAACACGCATGGCCTCGGACTTGAGGCGGCGGGCGTCGAGATGAATGCGCAGGGCGCGATCGTCGTCGACGATTATTCGCGGACCAGCGTCGAGAATATCTATGCGCTGGGCGATGTCACCGACCGGGTACAGCTGACACCGGTGGCGATCCACGAGGCGATGTGCTTCATCGAGACCGAATACAAGAACAACCCGACGAAGCCTGATCACGATACGATCGCGACCGCCGTCTTCTCCCAGCCCGAGATCGGCACGGTGGGGCTGACCGAGGAAGAGGCCGGCAAGCGCTACAGCGACGTCGAGGTCTACCGCGCCCAGTTCCGGCCGATGAAGGCGACGCTGTCGGGACGGACAGAGAAGATGATCATGAAGCTGATCGTCGATGCGGCGAGCCGCAATGTTATCGGCGCCCACATTCTCGGCCACGACGCCGGCGAGATGGCGCAGCTTCTCGGCATTACGCTGAAGGCCGGCTGCACCAAGGATGATTTCGACCGGACTATGGCGGTGCACCCGACCGCCGCCGAAGAGCTCGTCACCATGTATGCGCCGAGCTACCGGTTGAAGGATGGCGTGCGGGTCTGATCCGCACGCCTATCTATTAGCTCGTGATGCGAGGCGAGCTGATGGTCTTCAGGAAGAGCGCCTTCATTGCCGCGGAGATGCCTTCGGTCGGCGAGACCTCGAAGTAGAGGCCCGGCGATGCGCAATCCGACATGCGGGTCGGGATTTCGTTCTGGAACGGGCTGATCCACTTGTTGTACCAGTCGTTGCTCGGCAGTGGCAGGTAGGTGGTGTAGAGAATGGCGATCTTGACGCCACGGTCCTTCAGCGGCTTGCAGAAAGACGTGTCGATCGGTTCCTGACAGCGCCCGCCTGTCGTTTTCTTGGTGCAGCTCGACGGCTTGTAAGCATCGGCGACGCCATCGGAAACGAAGAACAAAATCTTCTGACGATCGGTGTTCGAGTTGCCGCTGCCCGCAGGTTCGATGATCGTATTCATCTGCGTGAGAGCGCTGTCGAAGCTAGTGAGCTGGTCGGAATTGTAGTTCTGATAGGGAATGGTCATCAGATCGACAGCGTCGGTATAGGTCTTCACCTGCGTCAGGTTGGAGTTCAGGCTGGAGATCGTTGTCAGTTTGGCGTCTTCGGCTTTGGTGCCGAATGTGTAGACGCCCATGCGAAACTGATCGGCCGTGACACGCTCGCTCTTTGCCGTATCGGTCAATGCCTGCGTTGCCTTGCGCACCACGTCGATGCGCATGTTCACGCCAAGGCTTTTGGCAGCCGTGTAGTTGTTGCTGGCCTGGTCCATCTGATGGCAGGCAAAGGCGCAACCGGTCTTGGCCTGCAGCTTCGAGACATCGTCAGCCGTCGCGCCCACACCCATGGACGGGGTGTTGTCGAGAAGCATGTAGAAATCCATGAAGGACGCCGTCTGATACTGGGCCGTCGCGGTGCCCGAGATCTTCATCGATGTCTGTCCGAGGATCTGCATGAAGCTCGTCGAGACAGCTGCACTGAAGGAGACCGTCGAGTTCAGCGTGTTGGACGTCTTGGTCACGTCGATCGTGAGGTCGACCGGCAGGTTGCCGGTTTCACCCGACATCTGGGAAAAGAAGATGTTATGCGCATCCGTCTTGGCGATCGGGATCGGGCCGTTGCCTGTCATCGTCATGGCGGCGGCGGCGGCGTCAGAACTTTGAGCGATGGCACCCACCGCTGCTGCGTCGGCGGCCGCCTGAAGCTGGGCGCGGACGCTGAGCGCATGTGAGAAATCAACCGAAAGACCCGCGGCACCGATCAATGGAACCGCGAGAAGGGCGGTTATCATGCCGAAATTGCCTGAACGATCCGCGACGAAACGACCGAATATGCGCATGGGAGAAGCCTGGGAAGTATCCGAAGAATTGAAACGTCATTCTTGAAAAACCGAAGCGTCATGCCCCGCTGTGTCAAAACAGGACGATCCTTAGTGTCAAAGCATAAATTAGATACAAAGCGTCTTGGTATATCGAACGTTAAGGGCGCGCAGGATGTTTGAAAACGCGGTCGCGAATACCTTTATAGGGCGTCATCGCATGGCGCGATGAGGCGGACAAAAGCGCGCCGAACCCCGCTATGCAAGATGAAGCTAAACGGCTATAAGCCGCCAGTATTTTAAAGACGGGATATCCGGCCGGTACCGGATACTGAGACAGGTGAACGAGATGGCACAGAATTGGACTCCGAACAGTTGGCGGCAAAAACCGATCCAGCAGGTTCCGGATTATCCGGATCAGGCAGCAGTTGCGGCGACGGAAGCCCAGCTGGCGTCGTATCCTCCGCTCGTTTTCGCAGGCGAGGCGCGTCGTCTGAAAAAGCATCTTGCCAATGTGGCCGAAGGTAACGGCTTCCTCTTGCAGGGTGGCGATTGCGCCGAGAGCTTCGCGGAACACGGCGCGGACAACATCCGCGACTTCTTCCGCGCCTTCCTGCAGATGGCTGTCGTTCTGACCTACGGCGCGCAGCTTCCTGTCGTCAAGGTTGGCCGTATCGCCGGTCAGTTCGCCAAGCCGCGCTCTTCGGGCATCGAAACGCTCGATGGCGTGTCGCTGCCGAGCTACCGCGGCGATATCATCAACGGCATCGAGTTCACCGAGGAAGCGCGTATTCCGAACCCGGAACGCCAGGCCATGGCTTATCGCCAGTCGGCCGCGACGCTGAACCTTCTGCGCGCGTTCGCGATGGGTGGCTACGCCAACCTCGAGAACGTGCACCAGTGGATGCTCGGCTTCATCAAGGACAGCCCGCAGGGCGAGCGCTATCGCAAGCTGGCGGATCGTATCAGCGAGACGATGGATTTCATGAAGGCGATCGGCATTACCGCCGAGAACCAGCCGAGCCTGCGCGAGACCGATTTCTTCACCAGCCACGAAGCGCTGCTGCTCGGCTATGAAGAAGCGCTGACGCGTGTCGATTCGACCTCGGGCGACTGGTATGCCACGTCTGGCCACATGATCTGGATCGGCGACCGTACGCGCCAGCTCGATCACGCGCATGTGGAATACTGCCGTGGGATCAAGAATCCGATCGGTCTGAAGTGCGGCCCGACGCTGCAGGCGGACGATCTGTTGAACCTGATCGACGTTCTGAACCCGCAGAACGAAGCCGGCCGTCTGACGCTGATCTGCCGCTTCGGCCATGACAAGGTCGCCGAGCATCTGCCGCGCCTCATCCGCGCCGTCGAGAAGGAAGGCCGCAAGGTCGTCTGGTCCTGCGATCCGATGCACGGCAACACGATCACGCTCAACCACTACAAGACCCGTCCGTTCGAGCGGATCCTGTCGGAAGTCGAAAGCTTCTTCCAGATCCATCGCGCGGAAGGCTCGCATCCCGGCGGCATCCACATCGAGATGACCGGCAAGGACGTGACCGAATGCACGGGTGGCGCGCGCGCCGTGACGGCGGAAGACCTGCACGACCGCTACCACACGCATTGCGACCCGCGTCTCAATGCCGACCAGGCGCTCGAGCTCGCCTTCCTGCTCTCCGAGCGGATGAAGAGCGGTCGCGACGAGAAGCGGATGGCCGTCAACGGTTGAGGGCTGATTGCCCGCTGATAGAGAATTGAAGGAGCCCGGCCATCGCGCCGGGCTTTTTTCATTGCACCAGCACGGATTGCTGGCAGCGCGCATCGGTGAAGCGCACATCGGCCTCGCCGATCTTGATCCCGAGCATCAGCAGCGTGTTGTAGAGCACGTCGTCGAGGGGCGTGGTGACGCTCGACAGCGTATCGGCAATCGCCTGCATCACGGCCTTGTTGGTTCCAAGCGTGAGGATCAGCAGCTGGATCTGGATATCGGTGCCGGCGATCAGCGACTGCACGGCGGAGGTCAGCGTGTCTCTTGTCGAGACATTCTTGACCGCCTTGTTGGTGATGTCGTTGGGCTGGAATGTCAGGCGGGTCTTGCTGGTGTTGGTGAGGTTGATATCGGCCAGCGCGTTCACCTTGAGGAGCAGGGCGTCGATGATGGTGGCTGATGTGACGCGCGGCTTGGTGCCGAAATTGGCCATCGCGGTCGGGTCGACATCGCCAAGCGCGATCTCGGCGACCCCCGGCACGACATCGACGCCGATGCTGGCGCTTTTCGGGCCGCCGCCGAGGCAGGCGAAGCTCGCGAGCTTGGCTTCGGCATAGGCCGCTTCGACATAGAGCGGCACGCGAACCTTGATGCCGGCGATGGTGCTCAGCCCCGTGACGCCGGCTTCGATGGCAATTCGGATCTGAGCTGTGCGCACCGCCGATCCCGTCGTGCCGATGGCGTTGGAGGCGATACCCTTGGGGCGCTCGCCGATCGCGATCTTCAGCGTGACGCTGGTCAGCCCCGGAACCGTGCCGGCGAGATTGACGCCGACCTGCTTGCCCTGGTTGGCGGCGAAGGCGCTTGCCGAGATGATGTCGAGCGCGCTTGCCTCAAGCAGCAGGTGCGAGCCGGAGCCGATCATGCGCTCGCCGACCGAACCGAGGCTCATGAGGTTCTGCAGCTTGACCTTGATCTGCGTGGTGCCGAGCCCCTTGGAGAGCGAGGTGATCGCCTTGCTGACGGTTGGTGTCAGCCCTTGCGTGGCGGCCAGCGTGTCCAGCAGGCGCGGATAGGAGATGTCGGTCGCCAGCAGGTCGTCATAGGTGCCGGCGGTGACGTTCAGCTTGGTTGCGAGAAGGTCGAGATAGGACAGAAGGTCGATATTGGCAGCAGCGAGTGCGTCGTAATCTGCCACCTTCAGCGAGACCGTCGTGCCGAGCAAGCCGCCGAGAACGGCGTTGAGAATACCGCCGTTGAGGCTCGCCAGACGCGAGCCGACGGAGAAGGCGGCGAGCTTGGAGGCGGATGCGGTTCCAGTCGCGCTAAGCGTCGGGGGCGGGATGATGGAGGCCGCGAAGGTCAACTGCGCCTTCTGCTGGATCGCAACCTTGACGGCATCATAGGGCTGGGTGCCCGCCACGAAACGCTGTGCCGGCGGCACGGTCGGGTCGGCTAGATAAATCCCTGGCGTGTATTGGACGACGGCATCGTAGGTGTCGAGCTGGGCGGTGTTCAGCAGCCTGGTTCCAGACGATGTTGCGTAAGCCACGCCTGACTTTACGGCGACGTTGAGGCCGTTCTGCTGGAAGTTGGTGACCAGATTGCTTGCGGCGTTGTTGATGTCGGACGCCGCGACGATGGCGCCGATATCGCTCAATTGCTGCAGGCGGCGCTGCTGCAGCGTCATCGCGCCGAAGTCGACACCGAGTGCAAGCGTGGAAATGATCAATGGCGCCGAGAGCGCCGCCATGATCGCGATGTTGCCATCCCGGCGGGTGCTGAAACCCGCCAGATATCGCCTTATGCCTGCTTTCATATACCACCCATGCGGATCGTGGCGAAGCGGCGGATCTTGGTGTCCGGAAGCGGGAATGTGTAGAGATTCCAGATCGGTAGGGCGCTGGCGTCATACTCCGTCGTGACCGTGAACTGATTGGCGTTCGTGGGGTCGGTGGCGACGGTGACCTGGAGTTTCTTGCGGTCGATCAGGGGATCGTTGAGGGTCGAGAGTGCGATGTAATTGTTGACGAGCTGGGCGCGCTCCTGCTCGGAAAGGCCGGCCACCGCCGTGCGTGCCGCATCCGCCGTCAGCTGCTGCAGCGCATGCGCGGCGCTCAGGTAGATGCCATAGGCGATCAGGGTGAGAAGAACGAGCAGGAAAACCGGTGCAACGATTGCGAACTCGATCGCGGCCGCACCCTGCCGGTTGGCGAGAAGACGTCGGGCATTCCTCATGCACTGCACTCCTTGCAATGGCCAACGCCGCAGCGAAGACAACCGAAGGATACATTTAACCGTCTTAATTTTTGCTTACCTAATAAACCCCATGCGTGTACCCGCAAGATATCAGGGTGTACGGAAATGGCGCGCTATTCCTGTGGCCGGCTAATCTGTTCGCCGGCCTAGGATCAGTTGCCGAGCTTCTGGGTCAATCTGGCGATATCCTCGCGCAGAGCGGCGATCTCGGTCATCACCTGCATGTCGATTTTCTGATGCAGCGACAGCACTTCCAGCTCGGCCTTGAGGTTGACTTCATAGTCCTTGGCAGCCTCGAAGCGGTCGCGCTCGGCCTGGCGGTTCTGCGACATCATGATGATCGGTGCCTGGATGGCGGCGATCATGGAGAGGACGAGGTTAAGGAAGATGAAGGGGTAGGGGTCGAAGGCGCGGGTCGACAGGATGATGGTGTTGATCACGCACCAGACGGCCAGGAAGACCAGGAAGGTGGTGATGAAGGCCCAGGAGCCGCCGATGCGGGCGATGCTGTCGGCCATGCGCTCGCCGAAGGACGATTCGGCTTTCAGCGCGGCATTGATATCCGTCGAGATGATCTTGCGGGCATGGGCCTTTTCCAGCACGCGCTTTTCGATGTCGCCGAGTTCGCTGGCGGACTTGTCGAAATGCAGGTGGACGAAACTGGAGAGATTGTTCATGGCGCGACTCCCGATCAACTTATGTTGGCGGGGAGTATTCCGTTCTGCGCCAGGAATGCAATGCGGCAACGTGCATGTCTGCCGTGCTCAGGAGCCCTCGGCGCGCAGCCAGGAATGCTGCGGGAAGAAGCGCTCGACGGTCTGCGCCTTGCCGAACATTACATCATGCTGGAGATAGCGATAGTCGCGGACCAGCGGATCGATGGTCTTGGCGTCGCGCACCCAATCCGGCGAGGCGGTGTTGTCGCGGGTGATCAGCTGATAGCGGTCGACGATCGGGTACTTCTTCTGCACGCGGCCGAGGAAGCCTGTGTAGAAGGGGTGCTCGTAGCCGGCGAATTTCAAGACATGATAGGGCAGCTGCGACGGGCTGATGGTGCCGACGTTCTGCTTGACGCCCTTGCGGTTCGACCAGATGACCAGCGGCGTTTCGTGCTCCTGCTTCATGACGCTGACGGAGGCGCGGCGGGTGGCGACCTGGTCGGGCATGTAGCCGGTATTCGTGTAGACGCTGCCGAGCGGCGGCAGGTGGTCGCCCCAGAGCACGATGATCGTTTCGCGATCGCGCTTGGATGCCCATTCGGTCAGCATCTTGAAACTGTCGTCGGCTTCCTTGACGCCCTGCGTATAGGTGGCGAGCGTGGCGCGGTCTGCGTCGGTCAGATTGCCGGTGATGTCGACCGTGTTGTTGGCGTAGCGGTTGGCCTCATACGGGCCATGTCCCTGCAAGGTGACCGCGAAGAAGAAGAAGGGCCGGTCGAGCCCGTCGGCTTCCTGCATGATCTCCTTCATCAGGCTGTCATCGGAGGCGAAGATGCCGCGCTTTTCCATGGTCGGCATGGTCTCTTCGGTGCGGAATTCCTCGAAGCCGAAATCCTTGTAGACCTCGTTGCGGTTCCAGAACCAGCCGCTGAACGGATGCAGCGCACGGGCCGCATAGCCTTCGCCGCGGAAGAAGGTTGCGAGCGAGGGGATGTCGTTGCGGATATACTGCTGGTAGGGAATGCTGCCATAGGGCAGGAAGGCATTCGAGAAGCCGGTGAGGGCCTCGAATTCGACGTTGGCGGTCATGCCGCCGAACTCGGGCGAGAAGACGTGGCCGGACTGCGCAGCGCGGATCGTCGGCATCGGGTCTTCGGAAAATTTCAGCGTCTTCAGCCGCGTTGGATCCCAGAATGATTCGCTCATCAGCATGATCACGTCGGGCTTGTCGCTCGGGCCGCTGAGATAGCCGTAATTGCGTGAGGGAATGGCGTCGAGCGCCTGCGTATTGAGGCCGGCGGGCGAGGCGACGTCGGCCATCGGGATGTTGAAGATGAAGGCGAGGATGAAGCCGTTGCTGCGGTAGTTCTCTTTCTGGTCCCACATCATCGGCACCACCTGCAGGCGGTCGCGGATATAGGAATATTGCGAGTAATCCATCAGCGAGCCGAAGGCGGCGATGACGGGAACAGTCAGGCAGAGATTACGGATGCGGTTGCGGCGCGCCATCTTCGGCAGGCGGCGCCAGGCGTAGCGCCATGCCAGCACGAGGCCGGTGACGGAGAGCAGAATGCCGACGGCAACCGCGATAGCCGTCATCGGGCGGTCGCGGACCATGACGGGCAGCAGCTCGAGAATCTGGCGGCCGAACAGCATATCCGAGGGGTAGAGCGGATCGGAGAGGTAGTGCTGCTTCTGATTGGAAACGAGCGCCGGCACGAGGACGAGCGGCAGGACGACCAGTGCAGAGAGGAAACGGCGGCCCAGCACCGCATCGACGCAGAGCATCACGATGGTCAGCATCACGACCGTGGTCATGCCTGGACGGGCCGTGGAAGACAGAAATGCGCCCACATCGGTTGCACCGCCGCGCGCGATCACTTCGACCGAGAAGGTTGCAAGCAACGCCATCACCGCCGTCAGGGCGACTGCAATTACGCCGCGCAGGATGGAGGGGCGGGTATCCGCGCCAACGCCACCATAGAGCGCCGCTTCGCGCATTGCCGCTCCGGACTTGAAAACTTGGGCGATCAATGGCGGAACTCCAGTGTCATCATAACGTCACCGAACTGTCACATCTTCGTCATGAACGCTAGATGAACCATTGTTGTTTCGCGGGCTTAACGCTTTTTTGATCACAAACTTTTCGGCAGCCGGTTGCCTCATGTAGCGTGTGTTCCGGATGGACCCTGCCATGGCGGCGCGGGGGCGATCCTTGCGTGCCTTATTTGGCTGTCGTAGGTCATGGATATGTTCGCGTCAGAGGAGAGTTTGCATGCGCAGTTCCGTCGAGATCTACAACGTCAAGACGGGTGAGGCCCGTGTGATCTGGCAGACCGAGAGGCTGGTCGAAGCCCCGAATTACGCTCCTGACGGCAGCTATCTTCTGCTCAACGATCAGGGCATGCTCTACAAGCTGGCGCTCGATGGTTCAGCGAACGTGCAGAAGGTGGATACCGGCTTCGCGACCGCCTGCAACAACGACCACGGGATTTCACCCGATGGCACTCGCATCGTGATCACGGACAAGATCGAGTTCGGCAAAGCGGCAATCTATACGCTACCGATCGAGGGTGGGGCGCCGCAGCTGGTGACCACCAACCACCCGTCCTACTGGCACGGCTGGTCGCCTGACGGGAAGGAGCTCGCCTATTGCGGCATTCGCGGAGACGTGTTCGACATCTACACGATCAACGTGACCGGCGGCGAAGAGCGGCGGCTGACCAATGGCGAGGGCCGCAATGACGGGCCGGATTATACGGCAGATGGGCGCTGGATCTATTTCAATTCCAGCCGCACCGGATTGATGCAGATCTGGCGGATCCATCCCGACGGGACGGGCGTGGAACAGGTGACGCACGACAATCACGGGAACTGGTTCGCGCATCCATCACCTAGGAATGACAAGGTGGTGCTGATCTCCTACGATCCCGATGTGTTCGATCATCCGCGTGACAAGCATGTGCGGATGCGCATCATGGATATGGACGGCGGCAACCTGACGACGCTGTTCGAGCTGTTCGGCGGGCAGGGATCGATCAATGTTCCGAACTGGTCGCCTGATGGTGACGAATTTGCTTATGTGCGATATTTCCCGGTCGAGGCTTGAGCGATTGCATAAGGCGCGGTTTGTCGGCATAGGTGGCGCGTCGGGTGCCCGCAGGCTTGCGGGAGAATCGGGAATTCGGTGCAAGACCGGAACGTGCCCAACGCTGTAAGGCCGACGTCTGCCGCTTGATGCCACTGGCGCTCTTTGCCGGGAAGGCGTGGCAGACGGATGACGCCAAGTCAGAAGACCGGCCCGACAATCATAGACTGACCGCCTGGACAGCGGCCGGTTGTGTTGTTGGGGATTGACGATGCGACCAGACCAATCTGGCTCTCTTGCGAGAGCCGGTGCCTTTTCGGCGAGCGAGCGCGACGCCGTTTACAGAGCCATCGAGACCAGACGCGACGTGCGATCGGAGTTCCTGCCGGATCCGGTGCCGGATGACGTGATCGGACGGCTGCTGACGGCCGCTCATCACGCGCCGTCTGTCGGCTTCATGCAGCCGTGGAATTTCATCGTCGTTCGCGATCAGGCCGTGCGTTCGACCGTGTGGGAGGCATTCGCAAAGGCCAATGCCGAGGCGGCGGAGATGTTTTCCGGCGAGCGGCAGCAGGCCTACCGCGCCCTGAAACTCGAGGGCATTCGCACGGCACCCGTCGGCATCTGCGTGACCTGCGATCCGGATCGCTGCGGCGACGTGGTGCTGGGGCGCACGCACAATATGCGGATGGATTCCTATTCCACCGTCTGCGCGGTGCAGAACCTGTGGCTTGCAGCGCGCGCCGAGGGCGTGGGCGTCGGCTGGGTGAGTATCTTTCACGAGGCCGATCTGAAGAAGGCGCTTGGCGTGCCTGATCGGATCGAGATCGTCGCCTGGCTCTGTGTCGGCTATGTCGACCAGCTCTACGAGGAGCCGGAGCTCGCGGTGAAGGGCTGGCGGCAGCGGCTGCCGCTGGAGGAGCTGGTGTTTGCCGATCGCTGGGGCGGGGGCGCGTAACCCGCGACGCCGACTACTGCTTCTGAGCCGGCGGTTGCTGTGGCTGGGCGCCCGGCATGGCAGGGTGTTTCAGGTCGATCGATCCCTGATCGCCGGCAAGGAACTGCGGCCCCACCTGGCGCACCTTGCCGGCACTGGGATCGTAGGGGCGATCGGGGATCTGCGCCTGGGGTGCGGGCTGTTGAGGCGTGGCCGGGCTCTCGGGCTTGGCGGCGGCGGTGTTTGGGGTTTCGATCGTGGTGATCGAGCTTTGTGGCGGCGGAGCGCTCACAGACTGGTTGCGGCGCATCTGCTCGTAATAGGCGGGCAGATTGCAGCTGCAGGAAGATTTTTCGCCGGGCTTGCGGTTCTTGTAGGCGAATGCGTTCGGCATGGCGCTGTAGGGCGCGCCTGTCGAGGCCGAGATCATGTTCTCGGTCTCGCCGCTGGAAACATCGTGATAGTAGAGCTCGGTTTCTATGCCCGGGCACATCTGCTGGCAGGTGTTGGCGTCGCGGGCGAAATCGAACGAGGTGGCGTTCGAGCGGATGGGGAAGAAGCCGCCGTCGCAGCTACGAACGCAGATCGTGTTCAGATGCGTCAGCGGCTGGCCGCCGGGCGAGAACTCGTAGGAGCGCTGACGCTCGCCGCCGAGCGGAATGAAGGTGTCGCTGCGCATCGCCTGATCATCGATGCTGGGCGGGTTCGCATATTGTGGCTCGTCATATTGCGGCACGGGTGCATTGCAGTTGTTTTCGTCGAGTGCGGCGAAGAGTTCGTTGCGCAGGCGAGCGTCCGGGCTTTGCGCGCGCAGCTCGTCGCGACGCATCTGCAGGTCGGCGATGTTGTCGAGCATCTTCGCTTCGGCCTGTTCGAGCTCGCCGCAATAGCCGGCATTGTCGCCGCCGATGACCACCATGCTGCCGCTGCTGCAGCCGTTGCGGCGCTGGTCGCTGCGCAGCTTGCGCAATTCCAGGTTCTGCTCGGTGATGGCGCTGGCGAACCGCCGAACCTCGGGCGATATGCCGCCGCCGATCGTCTCGGGGACTGTGGCCAGACGGGCGCGCAGCTGACCGCAAATCGGCGCCAGCTGCGCATAGGCAGGGGCGGAAAGGGCAATCAGGAGTGCTGCGGCCAGCGTGAGGCGTTTCAAGGCATCGTCCCGTCAGTGAGCAAATACCAAATGGCGAAGGGCGGACCATGGCCCGCCCTTCGATATACATTGCTTGTCTTAACAAGCTGCCGCTCAAAGCCTAACGCATTTTCAGCGTCCAAGGCAAATCATGCGGGCTGGGACGCCTCGACGACCGCGAGGGCCGCCATGTTGACGACGCCGCGCGAGGTGACCGACGGTGCCAGGATGTGGGCGGGCATGGCCGCGCCGAGCAGGATCGGGCCGACATGCAGGCCGTCCGTCATCGACTTGACGACGCCGAGCGTGATGTTGGCCGCATCGAGGTTCGGGAAGACCAGAAGGTTGGCTTCGTCGTGCAGCGTGGTGTTCGGCATGACGCGCTTGCGCAGCGTTTCCGAGATCGCGCTCTCGCCGTGCATTTCGCCATCGACTTCGAGATCGGGCGCGGTGTCGCGCACGAGCTGCAGGGCGTTGCGCATCTTGGTGGCGCTTTCCGATTCACGCGAACCGAAGTTCGAGTGCGAGACGAGGGCCGCGCGCGGCGTAATGCCGAAGCGCTTGATTTCCTCGGCGGCGAGAACGGCCGATTCCGCCACTTCCTCGGCCGTCGGGTTGAACGTGACATATGTGTCAGTGAAGAAGGTGGCGCCGCGCTGCGAGATCAGCAGGCTGAGCGCCGAGAAATCGCGAACGTTCTCGCGCTTGCCGACGATCTGGCGGACATCGCGTAGGTGCTTTTCATAGCGGCCTTCGAGACCGCAGATCAGCGCATCGGCCTCGCCACGCTTCAGCGCCAGCGCGCCGATAACCGTGGTGTTGGTACGAACGATGGTGCGGGCCGCTTCCGGGATGACGCCGCGGCGGCCGACCAGCGAGAGGTAGAGCTCGACGTACTCGCGGAAGCGCGGATCATCTTCGGGATTGATGACGTCGAAATCAGACAGCGGACGGATGCGCAGGCCATAGCGCTTCAGGCGCGTTTCGATGACCTGCGGACGACCGATCAGGATCGGCTTGGCAATGCCTTCCTCGAGCAGGACCTGGGCGGCGCGCAGCACGCGCTCGTCTTCGCCTTCGGAGAAGATGACGCGCTTCTTGTCGGCATTCTTCGCGGCCGCGAAGATCGGCTTCATGACGAAGCCGGAGCGGAAGACGAAGCGGTTCAGCTGGTCGAGATAGGCGTCGAAATCGGCGATTGGGCGCAGCGCCACGCCGCTATCGGCCGCAGCCTTGGCGACAGCCGGCGCGATGCGCAGGATGAGGCGTGGATCGAAGGGCGAGGGGATGAGATAGTTGGGCCCGAAGATCGGCGTTTCATCCGAATAGGCGCGGGCGGCGACATCCGACGGCTCCTCGCGGGCGAGAGCTGCGATGGCGCGCACGGCCGCCATCTTCATTTCCTCGTTGATCGTGACGGCGCCGCAATCGAGCGCGCCGCGGAAGATATAGGGGAAGCAGAGGACGTTGTTGACCTGGTTCGGGAAGTCCGACCGGCCGGTGCAGATCATCGCGTCCGGGCGGGCGGCGCGGGCGAGATCGGGCATGATCTCCGGGTTCGGGTTGGCGAGCGCCATGATGAGCGGCTTTTCGGCCATCTGCGCCAGGAGTTCCGGCTTCAGGACGCCGGCGGCCGAAAGGCCGAGGAAGACGTCAGCGCCGCCGATGTTTTCAGCCAGCGTGCGGGTGTCGCTCTTCTGGGCGTAGACGCTCTTCCATTCGTCCATGAGCTCGACGCGGCCTTCGTAAACGAGGCCTTCGAGGTCGTGGACCCAGATGTTTTCGCGCTTGGCACCGAGGGTGACGAGAAGGTTGAGGCAGGCCAGCGCCGCGGCACCGGCACCGGAGGCGACGATCTTGACCTCTTCGATCTTCTTGCCTGCGAGTTCCAAGCCGTTCAGGATCGCGGCGGCGACGATGATGGCGGTGCCATGCTGGTCGTCATGGAAGACCGGGATCTTCATCTTCTCGCGCAGCTGGCGCTCGATCTCGAAACATTCCGGCGCCTTGATGTCTTCAAGGTTGATACCGCCGAAGGTCGGCTCAAGCGCGGCGACAGTCGAGACCATGTGATCGACGATCGTTGCATCGACCTCGATGTCGAAGACGTCGATATTGGCGAATTTCTTGAAGAGAACGGCCTTGCCCTCCATGACCGGCTTGGAGGCCAGCGGGCCGATATTGCCAAGGCCGAGAACAGCCGTGCCGTTGGAGATCACGGCAACGAGGTTGGCGCGGGAGGTGTAATCGGCGGCCGTTTCCGGATTGTCGCGGATGGCGAGGCAGGGCGCGGCGACGCCGGGCGAATAGGCGAGCGCGAGGTCGCGCTGGTTGCCGAGCGGCTTGATGGCCTGGATCTCGATCTTGCCGGGACGGGGATAACGGTGGAAGAACAACGCCTGTTCATCGAGGCTGCCGCCTGCCGCTTTGTTGTCCGTCTTCGGTTTGTCGCTGTGATCCATCGTAATGCTCCAGGCTGTCGCACATGCTTTCATTGGAGCGCTTTCAATACATCAATCGAAAGACGGTAACAGCGAGAATTTCGGTTCCGGTTCCCAAAAACAACGCAAATGTGCAACAGCGCCCGCGAGATACCGGGGATTTGCGGCGGAAGGGCCTGTGATCAGAGCCTGACATCCGGCCCGTGTCATCTTCCTGAAACACGAGTCTGGTTTTCAGGGACACAGATGAAGCATGGGGCACGGGCAGTTTGCTTGTGAAGGACAATATGGATACGCGCCACTTCCGTACGCTCTTTATTTCCGACGTCCATCTCGGCTCGAAAGCCGCGAAAGCCGACTTCCTGATCGACTTTCTCAAGTACCACGAAGCCGACACGATCTTCCTGGTGGGAGACATCGTCGACGGCTGGCGCCTGAAGCGCAGCTGGTACTGGCCGCAGGAATGCAACGACGTGATCCAGAAGCTGCTGCGCAAGGCGCGCAAGGGAACGCGTATCGTCTATATCCCCGGCAACCACGACGAATTCCTGCGCGACTTCCCCGGTATGCACTTCGGCGGCATCGAAGTGGCCGAGCGGATGATGCATGAGGCGGCCGACGGCAAGAAATATCTGGTGCTGCATGGCGACGAGTTCGACGTCGTGGTGCGCAACGCCCGCCTGCTCGCCTACCTCGGCGACTGGGCCTACGACATGGCGATCATGATCAATATCGGGCTCGCCGCCATTCGCCGCAAGCTCGGCATGCCTTACTGGTCGTTCTCGGCCTGGGCGAAGCTGCAGGTCAAGCACGCCGTCAACTTCATCGGCGAGTTCCAGAAGGTGGTGGCCGACGAGGCCCGCAAGAGCGGTGCCGACGGCGTGATCTGCGGCCACATCCACCATGCCGTCATGGAAGACATGGACGGCGTGCGCTACATCAACACCGGCGACTGGGTCGAAAGCTGCACGGCGATCGCCGAGCACGAAGACGGCACGTTCGAGCTGATCGAATGGCGCACCATGGGCGGCGCTGCCGCCCCCGCTCCGCTGGCGCTCGAAGATCACCGCAAGCGCGAACCGGCACAGCAGGCGGCCTGATAGGCTGATAGTCTGAAGTATCTCGCTGTTGCGAAATGGCATTGTGCACCTGCTGCCGTTGCCGTTTCGCGACAGTTTTGGCTTATTTTTGAAATCGGTTTGGGGCGACCTCATCTCGCCTTGGTTGCCATTAAGGTGACGTGTTAGGCAACTTGCAGGTTCCTTTCAGGTCACACCGATGATTCCCGCCACGAATGCCTCTTTTACAGAGGTCGCGCCCGCCCATTTCCGGCTGCTGAGCGCTTTGTCCTATTGCGCGCCGCTGCTTGTGAACGGTGTCGCGCTGCCGTTCTTTCCCGTCTGGCTGGCGATGCACAAGTTCAGCGACCACGAGATCGGCATCATCCTCGCCGTGCCGATGGTGGTCCGCGTGCTCGTGGCGCCTATTGTCGCGATGTATGCGGACCGAATGAAGGAGCGCGCCGATGTGCTGGTGTTTTCCGGCGGTCTGTCGTTGTTGACGGCAATCGCGCTCTACTGGACCGACACGTTCTGGCCGGTTCTGATCGTCTACACGATCCAGGGCGCCACGTTTTCTCCCTATGTGCCTGTGGTCGAATCGATCGTCATCTCGGGCGTGCGGCGCTGGGGTTTCGACTACGGCTCGATGCGGGTCTGGGGCTCTGTCGCCTTTATCGCCTCGACGCTCGTCGGCGGGCGGCTGATCGGAAACTGGGGCGGGCAGATGGTTCTGCCCGTGATGATCTTCGGTTTCGTCATGACGATGGTGATGGCCCTCTACTGTCCGCGCATCGGGCCGACGCGGCGGCGCGGAACGCCGGTCGATCTGCAGCAGGCGACCGGCAGTTCGCTGAGGCAACCGCATCTGCTGCTGCTGCTCGTCGGCGTCGCCATCCAGCAATCGAGCCACGCGCTTCTGCAGGCCTTTGCGACGATCTATTGGCGTGATCTCGGCTTTTCGGGCACGGAAATCGCGTTGTTGTGGAGCGCTGGCGTCGCAGCGGAGGTGACGGTGTTCTTCCAATCGAAGCGGCTCAGCCGACGTTTCGATGCCTGGACGCTGATCCGTGTCGGCGCCGCCGTGTGTGTCTGCCGCTGGCTGTTGTTTCCGATGCAGTGGGGCTTCGTCGGCTTCTTCCTGCTGCAATGTCTGCACGCCTTCAGCTACGCCTTCGTCCACACCGGGGTCCAGCGGCGGATCATCGCCTCGGTGCAGGCGACGCAGGAATCGTCGGCGCAGGGCGCCTATTTCTTCTACAACGGGATGTTCATGGGGCTGATGACCATCGCGTCGGGCTACATCTACGCAGCACTTGGCATGGCGAGCTATTACATCATGGCGCTGACGGCGGTTCTGGGGCTGGGCCTCATCATCGTCGCCTACTACCTTCAGCCCCAGAGTGCCGGTTCCGGCGGGAAGACGAGCGAGCCGGCGTAGCGCAGGCCCGGTTCGCGATCGCGGGCGAGAAGCAGCGGCCCGTCGAGATCGACGAAGGCCACGTCCTGGGCGAGAAGCACGGCAGGCGCCATGGCGAGCGATGTGCCGACCATGCAGCCAAGCATGATCTGAAACTCCAGCCGCTGGGCTTCGCGCTTCATGGCCAAGGCTTCGGTCAGACCGCCCGTCTTGTCGAGCTTGATGTTGATGGCGTCGTAGCGGTCGCGCAGGCTGGCGAGATCGCCGGTGTGATGGACGCTTTCATCGGCGCAGACGAGGATAGGGCGGTCGATCTCGGCCAGCAGTTCGTCCTTGCCTGCCGGCAGCGGTTGTTCGACCAGCGCCACGCCGCATTCGGCGGCAACCCGCAGATGGTGGGCGAGGCGATCCTCCGGCCAGCCTTCGTTGGCGTCGAGAATGATGGCGGCGTCGGGTGCGGCAGCGCGCACGGCACGGATGCGGCTCTCGTCGTCGCCGGTGCCGACCTTGACCTTCAGCAGCGCACGGGCCGCGTTGGCGCGGGCATGCTCTGCCATGATTTCGGGCTCGCCGAGCGAAATCGTGTAGGCTGTCGTCAGCGAATGTGGGTTGGTGAGGCCGAGCATGGTCGCGACCGAGGTGCCGCTTTGCTTGGCCTCGAGGTCCCAGAGGGCGCAATCGACGGCGTTGCGGGCGGCACCCGGCGGCATGGCCTGCTGCAGATCGGCGCGGGAGAGGCCGGCTTCGATCAACGGGCGGGCGGCTTCGATCTGCGCGCCAACGCTTTCCATCGTCTCGCCGTAGCGTCGATAGGGGACGCATTCGCCGCGGCCGGAGACGCCGTTCTCGCTCACCGTGCAGAGGATCACCTCCGCACTCGTCTTGGTGCCGCGCGAGATCGTGAAGGTGCCCGCAATCGGAAAAGAGTCCGTCTGAATTTCAAGTGACCGTGGCATAAATGCAATCCTGCAAGCATGGAAATCTGATGCGGCATCGTTATATTGGCACAACGTTGCGGACCTGTGTTCGCGAGTCGGCAATGTCGCCGTAAGCCTTGAGAGACACAAGCATTTTGAAGTCCGAGAACCGTAACGCCGCCTCACTGCACGTGGACGACCAAGCTCATGGTTCGGATACGCTCGTGCATCTCGAAGGCAACTGGCGAAGCGCCAACATACATCTCGTTCTCAGGGATTTCGACAAGCTTTCGGCCCACAAGGGCGGGAATCTGACGCTCGATCTCTCCGGCATCACCGATATCGACACGGCCGGCGTCTGGCTGCTCTGCCGGCTGAAGAAGCAGGTCGAGGATGCCGGCGGCACTGTCCATATCGAGGGCAGCAACCAGCATATCGACGAGCTGCTCGAATCGTTTTCCGAGGAGCGTCCGAAGCAGGAAGTCGAGCAGGTTCCGCCGCGTTCGCTGCAGGAGCGTATCTTCGCCCCCATCGGCCGGATGATGTACGATCTGTGGAACAATCTTTCCGCGGCAATGTATATTCTCGGATCGGCGGTGCGCGGCGCGCAGATGAAATTCGGCCGAGGCAGCGGCGTTTCGCCGGCGTCGATCATCAACCAGATCGACCACATGGGCGTTCGCGCCACGCCGATTATTCTGCTGATGTCGTTCCTGATCGGCGCGATCATCGCGCAGCAGGGCGCCTTCCAGCTGCGTTATTTCGGCGCCGAAGTGTTCGTCGTCGACCTCGTCGGCATTCTGCAATTGCGCGAAATCGGCGTGCTCCTGACCGCCATCATGATCGCCGGCCGGTCCGGCAGCGCGATCACGGCTGAAATCGGCTCGATGAAGATGCGCGAAGAGGTCGATGCACTGAAGGTCATGGGCCTCAACCCGATCGGCGTGCTGATCTTCCCGCGCCTTGTGGCGCTGACCGTTGCGCTGCCGCTTCTGACGGTGCTTGCCAATTTCGCCTCTCTCTTCGGCGCGGCCGTCGTTGCCTGGGGCTATTCGGGAATCACCTTCGCCAACTTCATCGCCCGTCTGCACGAAGCGATCACGCTGTCGACGGTGCTGTCGGGGATGATCAAGGCGCCGTTCATGGCGTTGGTTATCGGTATCGTCGCCGCCGTTGAGGGCTTAAAGGTAGGTGGCAGCGCCGAATCGCTCGGCCAGCACGTGACCTCGTCGGTGGTGAAGGCGATCTTCGTGGTCATTCTCATGGACGGGCTATTCGCCATGTTCTATGCAGCTATTAATTTTTAGGGATTTTGCGTGGACGAGCAGCAGACAACGACCAAGGACGAGGCAGGGCGGGATATCGTGCTTTCAGCGCGCGACGTCACTGTTGGCTTTGGGTCGAAGATCGTTCTCGATAATCTCAACCTCAATATCTACAAGGGCGAGATTCTGGGCTTTGTCGGCGCGTCGGGCACTGGCAAGTCGGTGCTGATGCGCACGGTGCTGCGCCTGCTGCCGCGTCGCTCCGGCCAGATCAAGATTCTCGGCCAGGACTTCGACGAGCTGAACGAGCCACAGCGCAACGCGCTCGACATGCGTCTCGGCGTTCTCTTCCAGCAGGGCGCGCTGTTCTCTTCGCTGACGGTGAAAGAGAACATCCAGGTTCCGATGCGCGAGTATCTCGACCTGCCGCCGGCGTTGATGGATGAGCTGGCGCATCTGAAGATCCGGTTGGTGGGCCTGGCGGCGGATGCGGCCGACAAATATCCTTCGGAACTCTCGGGCGGGATGATCAAGCGTGCCGCACTGGCGCGCGCGCTGGCGCTCGATCCGGAACTGGTTTTTCTCGACGAGCCGACTTCGGGCCTCGATCCGATCGGGGCCGCAGAATTCGACGAGTTGATCGCCAAGCTTCGCGATACGCTCGGTCTCACCGTCTACATGGTCACCCACGACCTCGACAGCCTGTTTTCCGTCTGCGACCGTATCGCGGTGCTGGGCAAGAAGAAGGTGATGGTCGAGGGGACGATCGAAGACATGCTGGCCTATGACGACCCCTGGGTTCAGGCTTATTTCAAGGGCAAGCGCGCGCGTTCGATCGTGCCGCAGGATGGCCATGCTTCAGCCGACATCAGGCTGGCGCAAGATAGCCGCGGGAAGTGAGCGGATAAGATGGAAACCAAAGCGAACTACACAATCGTCGGCTTCTTTACGGTTCTGGTCATCGCGGCTGCCTTCGGCTTCGTTTACTGGATGGCCGAATATGGCCGTGGCGGACCGATGGCGGAGCTAATCGTACGCATTCCGGGCTCGGCCAACGGATTGAGCGTTGGCTCGCCGGTGCGCTTCAACGGCATTCAGGTGGGTTCGGTGCAATCGCTGTCGATCGACGCCGATGACCCGCAGTTCTCGCTGGCCTTCACCGAAGTACGCGTCGATGCGCCGATCTATCCGACCACCAAGGCGATCCTCGAGATCCAGGGCCTGACGGGCGCTGCCTATGTGGAGCTTTCCGGTGGTCGCGTCGGGGAAAAGAACATCCTGCAGACGGCGGCGGAGACGGGCAAGCGCGCGGTCATCGTCGCCGACCAGTCGAGCGTCACCAACCTGCTTGCCACCGCCGACAAGATCCTCGACCGCGCCAACGACGCCGTCGGCCAGGTTCAGGGCTTCGTCAAGGACGCCCGCGGACCGCTGACGAAGACGCTGCAGAACGCCGAGACCTTCTCGGATGCACTGGCCAAGAACTCAGGCAACATCGACAGCTTCCTGCAGAGCGTGGGCCAGCTTTCCGACACCGTGCGCAACGTGTCCGGCCGCGTGGATTCTACGCTGGCTGCGATCGAATCGCTGGTGAAGACGGTTGATGCCAAGAAGATCGACACGATCCTCTCCAATGCTGAAACGGTGAGCCGCAATGTCGCCGATGCCTCGGGCGGCCTGAAGGACGCCATCCAGAAGTTCCAGGAGACGGCCACCACCTATAACGACTTCGGCAAGAAGGCGCAGGCTACGCTCGACAAGGTCGATACGCTGGTGGCGCAGATCGACCCGGCCAAGGTGAAGGGCTCCGTCGACGACATCGCGCAGACAACCAAGGATGCGCGCGCGGCGGTGGCTTCGATCAAGGATGTCGCCGACACGGTGAATTCGCACCAGAAGGACATCGATTCGACGATCCAGAACGTCACGCAGATGGCCAACAAGCTGAACGCCGCATCGACCCGCGTCGACGGCATCCTGGCGAAACTCGATACGCTGCTTGGAGACGACAGTACGCAGTCGATGTTCACGCAGGCGCGCGAGACGCTGGATTCGTTCAAGAAGGTCGCCGACAATCTGAACAGCCGCATCGGACCGATCGCCGACAATCTGCAGAAGTTCTCGAGCGGCGGCCTGCAGAACGTTCAGGCGCTGATCAACGATGCGCGTCTGACGGTGCAGAATTTGAACGATGCGATCAGCAATTTCGACAAGGACCCGCAGCGACTGATCTTCGGCGGGGACACAGTGAAACAATATGATGGCCGGACCAGGCGTTAACAGGGGAAGTCAACATATGGCTGTGTCGGATATGCGTCGTTCGCGTCTTATGAAGACCATGCTCGCTCTGCCGCTTCTTGCCCTGGCATTGTCGGGATGCGGAACGGCGGCCAAGAACGATACCTATGATCTCTCCGCACCCGTCAGCGGCAGCGGCCCTTCGGCGAAGGGGCGCCAGATCCTGGTGCAGCAGCCAACGGCGCTGCAGGCGCTGAACAGCGAGCAGATCGTCATCAAGGTCTCGTCTTCGGAGATTCAGTATCTCGCCAAGGCGCAGTGGAGCGACAAGCTTCCGCGTATGGTTCAGGCCAAGCTTGTCGAAGCGTACGAGAATTCCGGCAAGCTCGGCGGCGTCGGCGTTCCCGGGCAGGGGCTGGCGATCGACTATCAGGTCGTGACCGACATCCGCGCCTTCGAGATCCGCACCGGTGGCGGCAGCCAGGCGGTGGTCGAGATTTCGGCCAAGATCCTCAACGATCGCAATGGATCGGTGCGGGCGCAGAAGGTGTTCTCGCAGACGGTACCCGCTGGCGGCGGCTCGAACGAGGCCTTCGTCAAGGCGCTCGACCGCGCATTCGCCGGTGTCACCAGCGAGATCGTCGACTGGACGCTGAAGTCGATCTGATCGATCGGGACGCTGTTTGGGAGCGCGGCATGATCAGGATTTTGGGCGCTGACGATGTCGAGGCGTTCAAGCGCATTCGGCTCGAGGCGCTGCGCCTGGAGCCATCCGCCTTTGCCAGCAGCTTTGATGAATGGGCAAAGCTTCCCGACGATGAATGGCGGCGACGACTGCTTGCCGATCCCGTCTTTCTTGCGTTCGACGGCGATGCGCCCGTAGCGATCATGGGACTGCTCCGGCAACGGGCCGGCAAGATGGCGCATCGCGCCACGATCATCATGGTCTATGTGCGTCGGGAGAAGCGCGGAACGGGGCTGGCGCGCGACTTGCTCGACCATGTCGTGGACTATGCCCGGCAACACGGCATTCGTCAGCTCGAACTGACTGCAAGCGCCGAGAACCCGGCCGCGATCGGCTTTTATCGGAATGCGGGGTTTGCCCAGGCCGGGCTGATACCGGGTGGCGTGCTGGAAGGCGACCGTGAGGTCGATGACGTCATCATGGTCAGACGGATCGTCGACTGACGTTTCGTTCATCTTGCTCAAGACGCAAAAAGGCCGAGCGCTGGGAGCCGCTCGGCCTTTTCGTATTTCAGCTGTCGGGCTGCTCAGAGCCGATCAAAAGACGCTATGCTTGCCATGTAGTCTCTTATCTTCTTCGGTTTCGCGCCGCAGGGCGGTCACGGTCGATGCCACAGATACGATAAACATGATGCTGATAAGGGCAGTAAGCACAGTCAAGATCGTGAACATAAGCAATCCTCCAGGATTTTGCTTTCACGTCCCTTAGTATTGGCTCACAACGGTCGTACGAGCCGACGCATAAGGGCCGTATACTTTGGACGCATCTACCTTCTGATCATAAAGCGCAACAGTTGCTGCAAGCATACCCGTCATCATTACCATCCATACTGCGTTAATCATGGTAATCTTGTTTGGCATATTCATCTTCCTTGTAGCGCCTATTTGCGCAACGCTTCGATTGAAAGAACGCGTCCGTTTGGAATTGGTTCCGCAGGACATTGACAAGTCGTTTACCAACGCCGATCTGAAGCCTCTTTGAATGCCTCGTTCATCTGGCGTTCATCTTCCTAAATCGGTTTATGCGTCTTCTCTAATCGGTTTAAAGGAGACGCGACCCATAACGCGTACGATCTCGTGATGTTCCCTCACGTCGCTGCGCACCCAAGCCGCATCACGCACTTCCAGGATGTAGGCGTAGACAAATTCGAAGGCGAGGGAGAGGGCGACCGAGGTGATGACAAGCAGGATGAGCATCGTGGGTTTCCAGGAGTGAACCGATCCCTGTCGGCATCGGCGGCGTTGATGCATCCTGTTATAGAGATCGCGGCTGAAGCGGCCTTGAATGGGCCGTTCATCCGGCATTCAGTCGTCGGGCAGTCGCCTGGCCCGGCCCCATCAAGCGCGGCTGGCGCTTGGGGCAAATGACTTGCGGCAAGGCCTTATCCGTGACAAAAGGCGTCGAAACAAATGGCCGGGGCCAATGACGACAGCTTTCTATCCGGGGTCTTTCGACCCGATCACGAACGGACATGTTGACGTGCTCGTCCAGGCGCTGAATGTTGCGTCGAAGGTGATCGTCGCGATCGGCATTCATCCCGGCAAGACGCCGCTATTCTCGTTCGAGGAGAAGGGCGAGCTGATCCGCCAGTCGCTGGCCGAGGTTTTGCCGGAGCGGACGTCGGACATATCGGTCGTGTCCTTCGACAATCTCGTGGTCGATGCTGCCCGTACGCATGGCGCGACGCTTCTGATCCGGGGCTTGAGAGATGGCACCGATCTCGATTACGAAATGCAGATGGCGGGCATGAACCGGCAGATGGCGCCGGATATTCAGACCGTTTTTCTGCCCGCCGGCACGGCCTCGCGGCCCATAACCGCCACATTGGTCCGTCAAATCGCAGGCATGGGAGGCGATGTTAGTGCATTCGTGCCTGCCGCCGTCTTGAAAGCCCTTCAATCCAAGCGCAAATCCTAGGCATATTCGCCGAAACGGAGCTCACATGAAACTTTTCTATATTGCATTTGCCGGCGTGCTTTATCTCGCTTCGTTCGTTGGCGACGTTTTCGCCGCCGACACGATGACGATCCAGCTGAAGAGCGGCCCCGTCGTGATCGAGCTCGCGCCTGATGTCGCGCCGAAGCATGTCGCCCAGATCGAGGCGCTCGCCAAGAAGGGCGCCTACGACAACGTTGCCTTCCACCGCGTGATCGACGGCTTCATGGCTCAGACCGGCGACGTGCAGTACGGCAACATGGAAAAGGGCTTCGACAAGGGCCAGGTCGGCACCGGCGGTTCGGACATGCCGAACATTCCGGCCGAGTTCTCCAAGACCCCGTTCGTGCGCGGCACGGTCGGCATGGCGCGCTCGCAGGACCCGAATTCGGCCAACTCGCAATTCTTCATCATGTTCGCTGACGGCTCCTTCCTGAACGGCCAGTACACGGTTGTCGGCAAGGTGATCTCCGGCATGGAGAACGTCGACAAGATCCAGAAGGGCGAAGGCCAGAACGGCGAAGTCAGCAATCCTGACCGCATGGTCAAGGTCACCATCGCCAAGAAGTAAGTTTCAAGACCAGTAGGAGATTAAGAATGGCTGAGATCAAGGATCCGGAAAACACCATCATCCTGGAAACCACCAAGGGTAATGTCGTCATCCAGCTTCTGCCTGAAGTGGCGCCCGAGCACGTGGCCCGCATCAAGGAACTCGCACGCGAGAAGGCCTATGACGGCGTCGTGTTCCACCGCGTCATCAACGACTTCATGGCGCAGACCGGCGACGTGAAGTTCGGCAAGAAGGGCGGCGAAAGCTTCAACCCGGGTCGCGCCGGCATGGGCGGCTCCGAGAAGCCTGATCTGAAGGCTGAATTCTCGGCCGTCAGCCACATCCGCGGCACCTGCTCGATGGCCCGTTCGCAGAACCCGAACTCCGCCAACTCGCAGTTCTTCATCTGCTTCACCGACGCTCCCTGGCTGAACAAGCAGTATTCCGTCTGGGGCCAGGTCATCGAAGGCATGGACAACGTCGACAAGATCAAGAAGGGCGAACCGGTCGTCGATCCGGATTCGATCGTCTCGATGCGGGTTGCCGCCGACGTCTGATTGTGATGTTTGCTGGAACCCGCCCTTGCGCGAGAGCGCGGGGCGGGTTTCGCTTTGCCTGGACCAGCCTTCCTGGAACTGCCCCTATGCGCGTAGACCTTTTCGATTTCGAGCTCCCCGATGAGCGGATTGCGCTGCGGCCCGCCGAGCCGCGTGACAGCGCGCGCCTGCTGGTCGTCGATCCCAATGGCGAAACGCAGCTCTCCGATCACCATGTGTCCGACCTGCCGTCCTTCCTGAAGGCCGGCGATGCGCTTGTCTTCAACGACACCAAGGTCATTCCGGCGCAGCTCGAAGGCATCCGCCACCGCGAGGGTGCGGGCGGCCAGCAGGTTTCGGCGACGCTGCACATGCGGGTCGGGGCCAATCGCTGGAAGGCGTTTGCCAAGCCGGGCAAGCGCATCAAGGTCGGCGACCGGATCGCCTTTGGCCATGGTGGCGAAAGCTGCCTTCTCGGCGCGCTCGACTGCACCGTGGAAGAAAAGGGCGAGGGCGGCGAGGTGACGCTGGCCTTCGATCTGTCGGGCCCGGCGCTCGACGAAGTCATCCATTCCGTCGGCCATATTCCGCTGCCACCCTATATCGCCGCCAAGCGCGCCGAGGACGAGCGCGACCGCGCCGACTACCAGACTATCTATGCCCGCGAGGACGGCGCTGTCGCAGCACCCACCGCTGGACTGCATTTCACGCCCGAGCTTTTCGAGGCGCTCGACAAGGCCGGCATCGAGCGGCATTTCGTGACGCTGCATGTCGGCGCCGGCACCTTCCTGCCGATGAAGGTCGACGACACCGACGACCACAAGATGCATCTCGAGAGCGGCTATGTCAGCGGTGAGACAGCGGCCAAGCTCAATGCCGTGAAGGCGAGGGGCGGGCGGATCATCTGCGTCGGCACCACCTCGCTCAGGCTGATCGAAAGCGCTGCGCAGGATAGCGGCGAGATCCGCGGCTGGGCGGGCGCCACCGGCATATTCATTACGCCGGGTTACCGCTTCAAGGCGGTCGACGTGCTGATGACCAACTTCCACCTGCCGCGCTCGACGCTGTTCATGCTGGTCTCGGCTTTTGCCGGCCTGGAGACCATGCACGCGGCCTATGAACATGCCATTTCGACAGGCTACCGCTTCTATTCCTATGGCGATTCCAGCCTTCTTTTCCGGAAAGACTAGATGACCGAGAACTTCCAGTTCACCCTCAAGAAGACCGATGGCGGCGCCCGCCTCGGCGAAGTCTCCATGCCGCGTGGCACGATCCGCACGCCGGCCTTCATGCCCGTCGGCACCGTCGGCACCGTCAAGGCGATGTATCTCGACCAGGTGCGCGAGGGCGGCGCCGATATCATTCTCGGCAATACCTATCACCTGATGCTGCGGCCGACGGCCGAGCGTGTGGCGAGGCTTGGCGGCCTGCACAAGCTCATCCGCTGGGACGGGCCGATCCTGACCGATAGCGGCGGCTTCCAGGTCATGTCGCTGTCCGGTCTGCGCAAGCTCGACGAGCAGGGCGTTACCTTCAAAAGCCATGTCGACGGCAGCCTGCACCACATGTCGCCGGAGCGTTCCATCGAGATCCAGGGACTGCTCGACAGCGATATCCAGATGCAGCTCGACGAGTGCGTGGCGCTTCCGGCCGAACCGCGCGAGATCGAACGCGCCATGGAAATGTCGCTGCGCTGGGCCGAGCGCTGCAAGGTGGCCTTCGGCAACCAGCCGGGCAAGGCGATGTTCGGCATCGTGCAGGGTGGCGATATTCCGGCGCTGCGCGTGCGCTCGGCCGCAGCGCTCGCCGATCTCGACCTCAAGGGCTACGCGGTCGGCGGCCTTGCCGTCGGCGAGCCGCAGGCTGTCATGCTGAAGATGCTCGAGGAGACGCTGCCGGTGCTGCCGACCGAGAAGCCGCGCTATCTCATGGGCGTTGGTACGCCCGAGGACATGCTGCGCTCGGTGGCGCGCGGGATCGACATGTTCGATTGCGTGATGCCGACGCGTTCCGGCCGTCACGGCCTGGCATTCACCCGCCGCGGCAAGGTCAACATCCGCAATGCCCGTCATGCTGAGGATATGCGTCCGCTCGACGAGCAGTCGAACTGCCCGGCGACTCGCGACTATTCGCGCGCCTACCTTCACCATCTCGTGCGCTCCAACGAGGCGCTGGGCGGCATGCTGCTTTCCTGGAACAACCTCTCCTATTATCAGGAACTGATGCAGGGCATCCGCAAGGCGATCGCCGAAGGTCGCTTCGCCGATTTCATGGCGGAGACGGAAGCAGAATGGGCTAAGGGCGATATCGACCCGGTCTAAGACTCAGATGCCTTTGCTTGCAGTATCAGGCAGGATTTGGACGCCGCCGATCTTATAGCTGCCATCCGGCTGACGGATGACCTGATATATCGCCGTCCAGTCCTTGCCGTCGCGGCCGGAGATCAGCACCTCGTGGTAGATCATCGCGCCGTTGTCGATCGAGCGACTGCGGCCGAAGGCGTAATTTCCGGGGTGGTAGACCGGCTCATAGCTCTTCTTGACCATGGCGAAGAAGACGTTCTTATCGGGATAGACGGCCTTGATGCCGGGGGCGGCGTAAGAATAGGCCGCTTCCGGATCATCCTGCAGGAAGGCCTTGATCTGCGCCTCGATCATCGACCGCGTGGTATCCAGCGGGTCTTCCGCGCGCGCCTGAGACAGCGTGATGATCGCGGTGAGACTGAGGATGAGGACTGCGAAGAAGGCGCGCATCGGCATATCTCCCACTATCCCGTGGCCATAGCCGCCACCGCTTGGATTGTAGGGCTTTCAGCGCGCAAGGAAAGAGGCAATCAGAGCCGGCCGCGTGCGAATATTCGAGACAGGATCAGGCCGGCTATGAGCACACCTGCGGCGATGAAGATGGTGTCGATGGGAGTGCCGATATAGAGCGGCCCGACATTGGCAAAGAGCAGGAAGGCGACGACGAAATTCGCCCAGCCCCAGACCACATTCAGCTCCGCCGAACTCTCGCCGGCGCCTGACATGCGCACGAATGGCGTGCGGAACCGCCGGCCACAGACGCCGTTGACGAAGTGTGGAATGCCGTTGGTCATGATGGCGGCGGCAAAGAAGTGAACGATAAAGGCGATCCAGGGCATCGGCGTCTCCAAGATGGTCATCCCCGTGGCGCGACGGGACGTCACGTTACGGGATGAGCCAGAATTCCGGCAGGGAACGCGTTGACCTAAGCTCTTGTTCCGTATGAGGGATCAGATCGTGTGGTAGCGACGATCGAAATAGATCAGTGCCTGACCACCTTCGTTCTCCTTGATGGCGACCACCTCGCAGATCAGGATGTCGTGGGTGCCGCCATCGGAGACTGATTTCACCTTGCAGTCGAGCGAGATCAGCGCGTCGTCAAGCGCCGGCGCGCCTGTTTCCAGCACCGACCAGCTGGCGCCTTCGAACCGTTCCTGCACCGGGGTCTTGCCGCCGAAGCGCCGGCTGAGGTCCTCATGCGCGTGCGACAGCGTGTTGACGCAGAGCACACGGTTGGCGTTGACGGCTGGGTAGGCGGAGGAGCCGCGATTGATGCAGACCAGAAGCGTGGGCGGATCATCGGTGACGCTGCAGACGGCGGTTGCCGCAAAGCCCGCAAGGCCGGCCGGGCCATCGGAGGTGACGACGTTGACGGCGGCGCCGAGGCGGGCCATTGCGTTGCGGTAGTCCTGCTTGCGCTGGTCGGGAACTGCACCCGCGACAGTCGCGGGCGCCTCCGGGATCATTTTGGCTGATGCTTGCATATCGGGGTCCTAACGGATTTCGGATCTCGCGTCACGAAGGAAGCGCAGCATGGTGTCGTTGAAGCTCTTGGCTTCCACCACGTTGACGGCGTGGGCGCCGAAGTCCGTCAGCGCCAGCTCAGCGTTCGGTAGTCCTTCGGCGAGGCGCGCCGATCGGGTGTAGGGGACGAGGAGGTCGTCGCGGGTGGCCATGACCAGCGTGTGGGCCGCAATCTCCGACAGCCGGTCGTCGAGATCAAAGGCCCGGAGAGCCGCGATGCGACGCAGGATATTGGTCTTGCCCTGGAAATGGGCGATGGCGTGCCGCTCCTCAGCGTCGAGACGCTCGGCATTGTCGGACATCCAGACCGAGGGATAGAGGAAAAGCGGCTGCGCCTTGACGAACATCTCGACGCCGGATTTCTCCAGAAGCTCGATCCTGACATCGAAGCATCGGCCGGAATGCGGATCCGCCTTGCTCCAGGCGTTGACGAGGATGAGCTGGCCGATCATGTCGGGCCGGCGGAGCGCGATATCGAGCCCGATGAGGCCGCCGAGCGCGTGGCCCATGAAATCGAAGCGTTCGATGCCGAGTTCCAGCGCGATCTCCAGCACGTCATCGGCCATGGCGGCGATGCCGCCCGCCTCGGGCACTTCGCCGCCAGTGCGGCCTGTGCCACGATGATCGTAGGTGATGACGCGAAAATCGGCTGATAGCGCCTCGATCTGCGGCGCCCAGTAGCCGCCCGATCCGCCAAGGCCGGAGGACAGGATGATGGTGCGGGCGCCGGCATGGGTCTGGCCGTATATGTCGAAATGCATCTTGCTGACTTTACTCACTTCTTGCCGATATGGGCGACGGTCGCGATCTCGACCAGCGCGTCGGGTTTCACCAGGCCGCACTGAACGCAGTAGCGGGCCGGCTTGTCGCCGGGGAAATACTCGGCATAGACGGCGTTGACAGCCTGGTAGTTGGCCCAGTCGGTGACGAAGATGTGGTTCATGGTCACGTCTTCCATCGTGCCGCCAGCCGTTTCGATCACCGATTTGATGGTCTTGAGCACATGGCGGGTCTGGGCGCCGGCATCGCCGACATGGACGACATCGTTGTTCTTGTCGAAGGGCAGGGTGCCCGAGACATAGACGATGCCGTCGGCAAGCGTGCCTGGCGAATAGGGCGCGATCGGCTTCTGGGTTCCCTCGGGGACGATGATCGATTTTGGCATGAAGTGTCCTCTTCTTTTGCTTTTGATCAGGCTTCGGTGGGCGCTGCTTGTGAGATGACGCCGCAGAAATCATTGACGGTGGCGACCCAGCCGAAGAACTTCTCGACGTTGTAGACGGTCGCCTGCTGGATGAAATCGGGCCCGAGGTGATGGGTCGCGTCCTCAAGCATCACGCCGAAATATTCGAGGTGGAAGGCATCGCGCAGCGAGCTCTCGACGCAGACATTGGTGGCAATGCCGACGAAGACGAGATTGCGGATGCCGCGGGCGCGCAGCACGCTGTCCATGTTGGTGTTGAAGAAGCCGCTGTAGCGGGTCTTCGGCACCAGGATATCGCCCGGCTGCGGCTGCAACTCGTCGACGATCGCATAGTCCCATGTGCCCTTCGCCAGAAGCTGACCCTGCAGTTCCGGCCGCTGGCGCATGGTCTTCAGCGCATTCGACTTGTGATAGTTGGGCGAGCCCGGTCCGCCGGCCTCGACATAATCCTTGTCCCAGCCGTTCTGAAAATAGATGACCTGGACGCCTGCAGCGCGCGCGGCGTCGAGCGTCTTCTTGATGTTGGCGATCGTGCCCTTGGCGCCCGTGATATCGAAGCCGGCGAGGTCGACATAGCCGCCTTCGGTCGAATAGGCGTTCTGCATGTCGACGACGACGACGGCGGTTTCGCTCGGCTTCAGCGTGATCGGCTCGGGGCGGGCGGGGAGGGTGACGCTCTGCGTGCGCTCGCGCGGCGCCTCGTATCCAACAGGTGCGACGCTCATTCGGCGGCCTCCAGCATTTCGGTAACGTGACGGCGGCTCTTCATCAGCGGCTGGACGTATTTGCCGAACTTCTCGACGCCTTCGACGAAATCGTCGAAGGTCAGCATGACGCCGCCGGTGCCGGGCACCGCGGCCATCTCGTCGAGCATGGCCGCGACCTCCTCATAGGAGCCGATCAGCGTGCCCATGTTGATATTAACCGCCGAGACCGGGTTCGACATGTGGCGTACATTGGTGTCGGAACCGGACTTGGTATCGGCGGCACTCTGCAGGCCGAGCCACTTGATCGCCTCCTCGTCGGCGCCGGCCTTGTAATGCTCCCACTTCGCCCAGGCGTCCTCCGACTTCTCTTCGGCAAGCACCATCGTCAGGACGAAGGAGCGCACGTCGCGTCCGGTCTTTGCCGTTGCGTTGAGAAGGCGCTGGTTGGTCGAGGCAAAGGCCGTGGGCGTGTTGACGCCAACGCCGAAGCAGAAGCTGTAATCGGCATAGGCAGCGGAGAACGCCATGCCCTTGTCGGACGAGCCGGCGCAGATCAGCTTCACGCTTTCGGGAACCGGTTTCATCCGGCAATCGTCCATCTGGAAGAATTTGCCCTTGAGATCGGACTGGCCTGTTGTCAGTAGGTCCTTGAGGACGGTCGTGTATTCGCCGAGATATTCGTAACGGTCGCCGAAATAGTCGTCGCCCGGCCACAGGCCCATCTGGCTGTATTCCGGCCGCTGCCAGCCGGTGACGAGATTGACGCCGAAACGACCACCGGAAATGCTGTCGATCGTGGTCGCCATGCGCGCAACGATCGCCGGCGGCATAACCAGGGTCGCGGCCGTGCCGAAGAGCTTGATCTTCGACGTAACGGCGGCAAGGCCGGCCATCAGCGTGAAGGATTCCAGATTGTAGTCCCAGAACTCCGTCTTGCCGCCAAAGCCGCGGAGCTTGATCATCGACAAGGCAAAGTCGAAGCCGTATTTCTCGGCCTTCAGCGTGATCTCCTTGTTGAGCTCGAAGCTCGGCTTATACTGCGGCGCGTTTTCCGACAGCAGCCAACCATTGTTTCCGATCGGGATGAAAACACCGATTTCCATATCTGCTCTCCTCTTGAGGCAATGGCGCAAAGGATCTGGTTCGGCATTTTCAATGCAGGTGGCGTGCCAGATTGACAAACATCAACGAAATCATGGCGATGCCGTATGATCGGGCTGAATTTATTTATCGTTTGGTCAATTTTTTACCGAACGATAAATTTCCTGCCGAAAAAGCAGACATTGCTGCTCAAATTTTTGGCCGCACTCGATCCTGCCTGAATATTCCGCAGATCCACCCAGCGCCGTTGCCACGCACAACCTCGGGACGCGGTCTCACCAAGAAGTAACTTGACTTTTTGATGCCGGATTTGGATATCGGGCAAATCCTTGAAGCGGCTGGCCTTTGCCAGGGCGCACTGTTTTCCACACAGTTGCATTCAGCGCCTGATTGCGCGCCGCAAGCTTCTTATTTGATTGGGGAGGGCTCGCGGATGAGCACATCGTCGCTGCTGAAACGCTTTGCCGGCTACTACAGGCCGCATCGGGGGCTCTTCGTGCTCGATTTCGGCAGCGCGGTGACCGCGGGCCTGCTGGAGCTTGCCTTTCCCGTCGCCGTCACGATGTTCATCGACAGGCTGCTGCCGACCGGCCAATTGGGCCTGATCGGACTGGCGGCGATCGGGCTGCTGGCGATCTATGTCGTCAACGCCGGACTGCAGGTGATCGTCACCTATTGGGGCCACATGCTTGGCCTGAAGATAGAGACGGAGATGCGGGCGAGGGCGTTCGATCATCTGCAGAAGCTCTCCTTCTCCTATTTCGACAACCAGAAGACCGGTCATCTCGTGGCGCGACTGACAAAGGATCTCGAAGAGATCGGCGAAGTCGCCCATCACGGACCTGAGGACATCTTCATCGCCGTGATGACGCTGGTCGGCGCCTTCGTTCTCATGTGGTGGGAGCATCCGCCGCTGGCGATCGTGACCGCGCTGATCGTGCCGCTGACGGCCTATGTGACGACGCGCTACGGCCGCCGGATGACCAAGACCTGGCATTCGCTCTACGGCCGCGTGGCGGATTTCAACGCCCGCATCGAGGAGACTGTCGGTGGCATTCGCGTCGTCCAGGCCTTCGCCAACGAGGACCACGAGCGCAAGCTCTTCGCCGTCAACAATGCCGGCTATCTCTCGACCAAGCTGCAGGCCTATTGGGCGATGGCGGCCTCGACGTCGCTCTCCTATCTCTCGATGCGTTTCGTGCAGGTGGTGGTGATGCTTGTCGGCGCCTGGTATGTCACCAGGGGCGAACTCTCGGCCGGCGGCTTCGTCGGCTTCCTGCTTCTCGTCGGTGTCTTCTTCCGTCCGATCGACAAGATCAATTCGGTGATCGAGACCTATCCGAAGGGGATCGCCGGCTTCCAGCGCTATACGGCGTTTCTCGACACCGATCCCGATATCGCCGATATCAAGGACGCCCGCAACATGCCACGCCTGACGGGCGACATTCGCTACAGCGACGTTCGCTTCGCCTACCAGGCAGGAAAGCCGATCCTCGACGGGCTCGATCTCACGATCAGGGCGGGCGAGACGATTGCCTTCGTCGGACCGTCAGGGGCAGGCAAGACGACCGTCTGTTCGTTGCTGCCGCGGTTTTATGACGTCACCACTGGCGCGATTTCCATTGATGGCGTCGATCTCAGAGAGATGACGCTCTCTTCGCTGCGTTCGAGCATCGGCATCGTGCAGCAGGACGTGTTCCTGTTTGCAGGCACGATGCGCGAAAACATCGCCTATGGCAGGCTGGGCGCGACGGAAGCCGACATCCTCGACGCGGCCCGCCGGGCCCGTCTCGACGAGGTGATCGCCGGCCTGCCGGCTGGACTGGACACCATCATCGGCGAGCGCGGCGTCAAGCTTTCCGGCGGCCAGAAGCAGCGGCTCGCAATTGCCCGCATCTTCCTGAAAAACCCGCCGATCCTCATTCTCGATGAGGCGACGTCGGCGCTGGACACGGAGACCGAACGGGCGATCCAACAATCGCTGGCGGAGCTGTCTCAGGGACGCACGACGCTCGTCATAGCGCACCGGCTGGCGACGATCACCGAGGCGGACCGGATCTGCGTGATCGACAAGGGCAGGGTGGTCGAAGAGGGCAGCCACCGTGACCTGCTACGGCGCGCTGGCCCCTATCGGCGGCTGCATATGGCGCAACAGACGAGCGCGTCCGACGATGATGGAGCGCCTGACGAGAAGAATCTGGCGTAAGCTTTGGCGCTGAAATCCTCACCTAAGGTGAGGATCGCGATTGTCTCATTCAATCCGATGCTTGGCCGGCTATGTTGTTGCAAGGGCAGCCGGCCGAGCACGTCATTACGCTAGAGCAGATAGCTGACCGGCTCGTTGCTAACAGGGTGCGGGAAGACGCCCATTTCGACGCCGAAGACCGACTTCAGCACATCCGACTGAACGATCTCGGCAGGCTTGCCGCGCGCCGAAATCCTGCCGTCGTTCAGCGCCACCAACTCGTCGCAGTAGCGCGCTGCGAGATTGATGTCGTGGAGAACGACGACGATCGTCAGGCCACGCTCGTGGCTCAGCTCGCGCAGCAGCGACAGGACGCCTGCCTGATGGGCGAGGTCGAGCGCGGAGGTCGGCTCATCGAGCAGCAGGCAGCTGGCATTCTGCGCCAGCATCATGGCGATCCAGGCGCGCTGGCGCTCGCCACCCGACATGTTGGCGACAAGACTATCGGCGAAGCGCTCCAGATCGGTGCGCCGGATCGCATCCTCGACCAGATCGCGATCGGCCTGCGTGAAGCGTCCGAGCGTGCCGTGCCACGGAAAGCGGCCGAGCGCGACAAGCTCGCGCACCGTCATGCCATCGGTGGCGGGGGTGAACTGCGGCATATAGGCGATCTCGCGCGCGAATGCCCGCCCGCCCCAGCTTGCCGCCGGCTTCCCCTGAAGCGCAACTGCGCCCGAGGTCGGATCGACCTGGCGGGCGATCGTCTTCAAGAGCGAGCTCTTACCCGAACCGTTTGGCCCGACCAGCCCATAGACGCGGCCCGCCTCAAGCGTCAGATCGACACCGCGCAGAATATGCTTCTTGCTGGCCTCGTAATGGATCTGCGACAGAGTGAGAAAATCGGCGGGCATGATGGCATCTCCGGCTACGTACGTATGGCGCCGGACATCCGGATCGCACGGACGTAAGTGCAAAAGTTCACTGAGGATGTCAACTTATGTGGTGATGGGAATAGGGCGTAGCGCGGCGTTTTTCCTTCGCGGCTCAACGATGCTCGCTAAGCCTCTGCAAGGATTGCGTGAACCACCGCTTGCGCCCTGAGCATGGTATCAGGTCTCTGCGAAAGGCTCATGAATACGGTTTCGACTTTCACCAGGTAGTTGACGACTTCAGCGGCCGGCGCACCTTGGCGAAGCTGTGCGGCGGCGTTCTGGAGGTAGCTATCATATTCGTCTTCGAAAGACGGCTACGTCATCGTCGCGCCATGTCCATCCTTCGGGCATGAGGCCTATAGGATCCCAGAGCGACCAGCCGATATCTCGCAGTTTCGACAAATCGATGACGGGTGACGACAGGCGCATTATCCTTCAACGTCTACGCAGACGGAGACAATACACCTCTATCCGCAAGGCAGTTATGAGCTCATGACCTGCGGCGAGGGTCAATTGGTGATAACAACCGATATGCGATCTTTCGAAGGGAGGGCTCTGAAATCATTGGCATGTTGCACTTCATTCTTGAACCCACCCGACATGCACACAGTGTGGCAGCCATGTTGAAATGTCCGCCGATATGCAAAGTAGAAATGTCCGACTGGTCGCTACACGGCACACCGACCA
>NZ_JBGLYS010000034.1:0-60843 GCF_047304155.1 Rhizobium sp. Rhizsp42
GATCAAGATCGGCTGACGGTTTTCTCCCGACCGAAAGCCACATAGGAGATGGCCGGGGCCCGACCCGGCCATTTCTCGTTTTTGCCTCCGGCGCCATTGCCGTCACGGCACCTACCCTCTGACGTCGCCTGTAACATTCGCCTGGCTCGATCACAAAACGCACCTTGGCGCGGTCCTCGCAAGTGCATTGCCTGCCTTTGTATATTAGCGAATTTTCCGTGCGTCCGGCGCATGTAACACTGCGCTAAATATCTAAATTAGCATTGGTTTCCTTCAGTTTTCGGGCCATTCATGCCACCTCCGACGAACTGGGTGACCAATAGATGGCGGAAATTTCGGGCTCTTCCGGGCGAATTGGCAGCCTCGATGGCTTGCGTGGCATCGCCGCTTTATGGGTGCTGATCGGGCACGCGATGTTGCTCACCGGATGGCACTTGCCGCTGATCGGCGACCCCGATCTCGGCGTCGATCTCTTCATCATGCTGTCCGGCTTCCTGATGGTGTTTCACTATCAGTTGCGCCAGGACAAGGAGCCGTGGTCGGAGATCTCGACATGGTCGAATTTCTGGACCCGCCGCTTCTTCCGCATCGCCCCGCTCTATTACGTGATGCTGGCGATCGCCATCGCGCTGGGCCCGGTCATCTTCAACAGCCGCATGGTGATCGACCACTTCCTTGGCGTGACGCCGCAGCTGCCCGAACGCTATCTCGACGGCAGCCTTGAGAACGTGCTGCTGCATGTGAGCTTCCTCTTCGGCCTCTCGCCCGCGCATGCCTTCCGCACGCCGCTGCCGGACTGGAGCATCAGCTTGGAAATGCAGTTCTACGCCGCCCTGCCCTTCCTGATGCTCTTCATCCACAGGCTCGGATGGCTGCGGGGGAGTATCGGCGTGGTTGTCGCCGGCGTCGCGATTGCCATGGCGCTCCGCCTTGTCGGCATCAACTTCCCGATGCCGGCCTTCCTGCCGCTGAAGATGCACGTCTTCGCATCAGGCATGCTGCTCGCCGGCGCGCTCAATGCCCGAAGCGGAAGAGCCTTCGCTCACTTCCTCCTGGCGCTGGCCTTCGTAGCGATCCCGATCGGCGGCGGCATGACCGTCATGCGCGAGGTCGTGCGCCTCGGGCTCGTTGTCGCCTTCTTCGCGCTGATCTTCCACGCCCATCTGCCGCGCCCGCTGGCAAACCCGCTGAACCGGATTTCCGATTTCATGGGCAACAGGTTCTGCCACGAGCTCGGCGAACTCTCCTTCGGCGCCTATCTGATCCACCTGCTGGTCATGCAGCCCGTCATTGCCTACCTCATCAAGGCGCATGGCCACGACATCAGCGACTTCCAGCGCTTTCTGCTCTCCATCGTCATCACCATCCCGATCGTTTATGCGCTTTCGGCGGTCGGTCACAGGTTCATCGAGATGCAGGGACAGAAGATCGGCAGGACGCTCACCCGGCGTCGGGCGTCGGCAGCTTAGCCGAACCCGCCCTGGACGATGTCGCCGTCGATGACGGATAGTGCCCGGTTGAGATGCCCCTCGAACACCAGGAGCGGCTCGTCGAACACGACGCGCAGTTCGGGCATGCCCTGCATCCTGACCATGTGCGACTGGGCAAGCCCCTCCTCTATCCCCGGCCGCAGCAGATCGTAGTAGCGCGTGCCGGGCCCGGTGATCGCGACCGGCATCCGCTCGGTGAGGCTGAGCAGCCGCGACAGCCCGTTTCCGAGCGCCAGCCCCGCCTGCCGGAAGGCAAAGGCCGACATCCGGTGCCCCTGCCGCGCCCGCGACGCGATCTTGTCGAGTTCGCCGACGGGCACGAACTTCGCCGGGATCGTATCGTCAGGCACTTCGAAGGCCATGCGCAGGATCGCGTAGAACCCGGCATAGGCCTCGATACACCCTCTGCTCCCGCACCGACATAGCCCACCATTGGCCACATGCAGCATGTGCCCGAAGTTGGGAGCCGAAATCTCCCGCTCCGCCGGCCCCGCATTGCGGACGATCCCGAGCCCGATGCTGTGACCCAGCGACAAGGCCGCCAGCGACCGCAACCCGTCTGGATTGCCCGCATCCTCGCGCGCGCCAAGCGCTGCGGCAACCAGCAGCGTCTCGTTGTCGAGGATGATCTTCGCCTGCCACGCAGGCCTCAGCGCCGCCTCGAAATCGATCCGATCGCTGCCGAAGATCGGCGACCAAAGGAGCACGGCATCATCCGAGCTCACCAGCCCCTTGCTGCTGATCGAGATCAGCTTGATCTTGTCCCGCGATAGCCGCGAGCGCTCGAGCAGCCGCTCCAGCCCCTCACCAACAGCATCCGCGAATCGAGCCGCGCCATCGGGATCGTGCGAGCGGTCCTCGCCGAACCGGTCGATCAGCGTGCCGGCGTAATCCACCAGCGAATATTGCACGCCATCCGACGAAATGATGACGACGATCAGATAGCCGCTGTCGCGTCGCGGGCGAAACTGCACGCGCGGCCGCCCCCTGCCGCTCGCCGCCTGCTGCTCGGATTTCTCGATCACCTCGCCCTTCTCGAGATCGGCGGTGATCGCCGAAATCGTGGCTGAGGAAAGTCCGGTGAAATCAGCTATTTCGGTATGGGAGAGCGCGCCATGACGCCTCAATGCGGCAAGCACCAGCACGCTGTTGCGCTGGCGCACCAGTTCCGTGCTCGATCTGGTCAGCATGAAGGCCGCCCTATTCCCGCGTGCATTCCACCCCTCGTTCACACCGCATCTCCAACAACCTCCACGTGAGAGATCATTCACAGGTAGTGCGGTGTTGACAGTTGAAAAAATCTCTGACACTTAATTTCTCGACTGTCGAGAAAATAATGAAAACCTTTCCCGACAGCACATCGCGGCGGCCGGAGGAACCACTGGCTGGGGCTGGCCGCATTCTATTCGGGAGGATATTATGAAGCATGTTTTGAAGCTGATGGCAGGTGCTGCCATCCTCGTATCGGTGCATACCGCCGCAATGGCAGCAGACCTCGTTGTCGGCGTGTCATGGTCCAACTTCCAGGAAGAGCGTTGGAAGACCGACGAAGCCGCCATCAAGAAGGCGCTTGAAGCCAAGGGCGCCAAGTACATCTCCGCAGACGCCCAGTCGTCCGCAGCAAAGCAGCTGACCGACGTTGAATCGCTGATCTCGCAGGGTGCCAACGCCCTCATCGTTCTCGCTCAAGACTCGGACGCAATCGGCCCGGCCATCGAAAAGGCCGCCGCTGAAGGCATTCCGGTCGTCGGCTACGACCGCCTGATCGAAAACCCGGCTGCCTTCTACATCACCTTCGACAACAAGGAAGTCGGCCGCCTGCAGGCTGAAGGCGTGTTCAAGGTCAAGCCGGAAGGCAACTACGTCTTCATCAAGGGCTCGTCTTCCGACCCGAACGCGGACTTCCTGTTCGCCGGCCAGATGGAAGTCCTGAAGGCTGCCGTTGACGCGGGCAAGATCAAGAACGTCGGCGAAGCCTACACCGACGGCTGGCTGCCGCAGAACGCCCAGCGCAACATGGAACAGTTCCTGACCGCCAACAACAACAAGGTCGACGCCGTTGTTGCTTCCAACGACGGCACGGCCGGCGGCGCGGTTGCTGCTCTCGATGCACAGGGCATGGCAGGCACCGTTCCGGTCTCCGGCCAGGATGCCGACAAGGCAGCGCTCAACCGCATCGCGCTCGGCACCCAGACGGTTTCCGTCTGGAAGGACAGCCGCGAACTCGGCAAGCGCGCTGCTGAAATCGCGCTCGACCTCGCCGGCGGCAAGACCATGGACAAGATCGACGGCGTAACCGCCTTCGAAGGCGGTCCGAAGAAGGTGAAGATGCAGTCCATCTTCCTGAAGCCGCAGGCGATCACCAAGGACAACCTGAACGTCGTCATCGACGCAGGCTGGATCACCAAGGCTGAAGCTTGCCAGGGCGTAAAGGCCGGCAGCGTCAAGGCTTGCGACTAATCCTCGCCAGCTGAGCCAACACACCGGCGCCGTGGCGATCTCGCCGCGGCGCCGGATGCGGATGGAGCCTCAATGAAGCGCTCCCCGCCTCGCAACGCACCGCGAACGCTTTGATTCCCTGCCGCAACGATGCCGCGCCCCACGCGGCCGCTTCGGAAGTCTCTCGGTGGTCGATTTGAAGAACAGGGCACCTCGGCAAGGGCTTTCGGGCGCCCGCGCCAGAGCCCAAACAATGGGGGAAACGGCAAACCCATGGCAAACATCACGCAATCCTCATCGAGCCATCCGCGCTCGGCGGAGGGTAATCCTTTCACGCGCTTCCTGCGCGCCACCGAGATCGACACGCGCCTGCTCGGCATGGTCGCGGCACTTCTGGTCATCTGGATCGGCTTTCATCTCTACACCGGCGGGCTGTTTCTGACGCCGCGCAACCTCTGGAACCTCTCGGTCCAGACCACCGAGATCGCGGTTCTCGCGACCGGCATGGTGCTCGTCATCGTCACCCGCAACATCGACCTTTCCATCGGCTCGATGCTCGGCCTCGTCGCCATGATCATGGGCGTCGTCCAGGCGAAGTTCCTGCCGCAATATCTCGGCTTCGACAATTCCTGGACCTGGCTGATCACGCTCATCTGTGGCCTGATCGCCGGCACGCTGATCGGTCTCTTCCAGGGCGTCATCATCGCCTTCCTCGGCGTCCCCTCCTTCATCGTCACGCTCGGCGGCTTCCTCGCCTGGCGCGGTCTTGCCTGGTACGTCACATCGGGCCAAACGGTCGCCCCCCTCGACACCACCTTCCGCATCATGGGCGGCGGTGCCGAAGGCTCCGTCGGCGCCACATGGAGCTGGATCATCGGGTTGATCGCCTGCGTGCTGATCATCGTCGGCATCATCAGCTCGCGCCACCAGCGCAAGCGCTTCAACTTCCCCCGCCGGCCGCTCTGGGCCGAGTATTTCCTGGTTGTTCTCGGCTGCGCGCTGGTGCTCGGCGCCATCTGGGTCTCGACCATCTATTACTGGCCTGTCGCGATCGCCAAGAAATACGCAGAAGCCAACGCCATCGCCTGGCCGGAAGCGGGGCTCTTCATCTCCTACGGTATCGCCGTGCCTGTCCTGATCGCCGTTCTCGTCGGCATCGTCATGACCTTCATCGCCACCCGCCTGCGCTTCGGCCGCTATGTCTTCGCGATCGGCGGCAACCCTGAAGCAGCCGAACTCGCCGGCATCAAGACCCGCTGGGTCACGGTGCGCATCTTCGCGCTGATGGGCTTCCTGGCAGCCGTTGCCGCAGCGATCTCCACCGCCCGCCTCAACGCCGCCGCCAACTCTCAAGGCACGACCTACGAGCTCTACACCATCGCGGCAGCCGTCATCGGCGGCACGTCGCTTGCCGGCGGCACCGGCACGATCGCCGGCGCCATGCTCGGCGCGCTCGTCATGCAGTCGCTGCAGTCGGGCATGGGTCTCGCAAACGTCGATACCCCCATACAGAACGTCGTCGTGGGCGCGGTTCTCGTCGTTGCCGTCTGGCTCGACACCGTCTATCGCTCGCGGTCGAAGTAAGAGGAGCCTGGATATGACTGATCAACGCACTTCCCCAAGCCCGAACACTCCTCTCGTGGAACTGAAGAACATCTCGATCTCGTTTGGCGGCATCCACGCCGTGGACAATGCCTCGGTCGATCTCTACCCCGGCGAAGTCGTCGCCCTTCTCGGCCATAACGGCGCCGGCAAGTCGACGCTCATCAAGATCCTCTCGGGCGCCTACAAGCGCGACAGCGGCGAGATCATGATCGACGGCGAACCCGCCGATATCAAGAACCCGCGCGACGCCAAGAAATACGGCATCGAGACAATCTACCAGACGCTTGCCGTCGCCGATAACGTCGACGCTGCCGCCAACCTCTATCTGGGCCGCGAGATCCGCACCAAGTGGGGGACGCTCGACGACGTCGCCATGGAAGCCTCCACCCGCGAGGTGATGGGCCGCCTCAACCCCAACTTCCGCCGCTTCAAGGAGCCGGTGAAGGCGCTCTCGGGCGGCCAGAGGCAATCGGTGGCGATCGCCCGCGCCATCCTCTTCAACGCCCGCATCCTGATCATGGACGAGCCCACGGCAGCGCTTGGGCCGCAGGAGACCGCGCAGGTGGGCGAGCTGATCAAGCAGTTGAAGAAGGAAGGCATCGGCATCTTCCTGATCAGCCACGACATCCACGACGTCTTCGACCTCGCCGACCGCGTCTCCGTCATGAAGAACGGCCAGGTGGTGGGCCACGCCCGCACCGAGGACGTAACCAAGGACGAGGTGCTCGGCATGATCATCCTCGGCAAGGTCCCGCCCAAAGCCATCCCCGGCCCCGGCGCCATGCAGGTCTGATCGAGCAAACCACAACAAGGAAGGTCCGCCGATCGACAGAACGGCGGACTTTTCATTTTGGTGATTGAAGCCGGCCAAAAGCTAGGCTAAGAACCACCCATCGGACAGGCGATTCAAACCCGCCTCAGGCATGCACCCGTAGCTCAGCTGGATAGAGTGTTGGATTCCGATTCCAAAGGTCACAGGTTCGAATCCTGTCGGGTGCGCCATTTTTCTCGGTCTGTGTCGCCACATAAACGCGGACTGACGCCACCGCTTCGCGGATTCTCGACACCATAATCGCGAACTGAACCACCCCAAGGCGCCATTTTCAGCAAAAACCAGCAACTTTAGTACCTCTCGCAGGAATGTCCGCGAGACCCAACTGACGATCAGGCCTGGCGGACAGTGTGTCACAGGGCGCCGCAAGCAAGAAGTCGGCGGGCTCCGTCGCTGCAGTGCCAGCGTAGCTCCATCCAATCATCGACCAATAGCGCTCTCGCCTTTCCCAGCGCTTGGGCACCCTCGCGGCTTAAACGCACCTCACAAATGTTGACAACGTCCAAAAAGACGCCAAAAGAGGCGTCATACGCTTCGCGATGGTTTATGGTATATAAACAGTTAATGCCGTCGAAAACGCCATGGATCGCCCGAAATCCAATTGTATAGCGTTCTATTGCAGCACTTTTCGGCTAAAGTCTGAAAGCAACGCCGTTGTAAATAAGAGTATTTACGATTTATATAGTGAGTATAAATCTTCCAATATTCTTCAGATGGTCGGATATACGAAGTTAATACAATGGTGGCGCATCGTCCTCATGGATTCACGACGTTCCCTTGAGGTGCCGTCGGTAAACTGTCAGCGTGTAATCAGGACTCGGTCCTGTCGCAGCAATTAGTTGAATCTTTCCCGGCACTAATTTGAATCCTTGCTTCATTTACCGGGACGAGGATGGAGAGCTATCGCAATGGACCCTGACATCTCCCCATCCTCTGCAAACTAATGTAACACAACCCAAGCGGTATGCTTTGATTCGCCCTCCAGGGAACGCGATGAACCTGACTGAAGATCTGACGCGCGTACCGGAGCGAGAGACGGGCGGGAAGACTGCCCAAGAGCGCCTCGACTATCAAACGGCTTGGGGCTTGCTGAAGTTGCTCGAGCTACATGAGAAGGGCCGCGGCTACGCTGTGGCGTTCGAATTTCACGACGATATCGCAGAACTCGATGACATAAGTGCACCAAAGGTCATCAACTTTTACCAAGTGAAGACCACCAAGTCCGGAAGCTGGAGCCTTGCTCAGATCGCTCAGCTCAGGGGGAAAACGCAGGGATCGAAGTCATCCTACGCTGGCAGGATGTTCGACAATCTCGTCCGGTTCGGAAACGCCGTGAGCAAAGTCTCGTTCGTCACCAATCGGCCCCTAACAGACTATCCGAGTGCGGTCGGCGAGGTGCCGATGTCAGGGGCGGATGCCAAAAAGTTGAAAAAATTCGTCAGCGCTCTCAAACTCGAATGCCCGCGGTTTGACGAGCATGCACACCTCCCACTCTACGGTTTTCTGGAGTGCGGGCTCGACCTCCAGCGTTTCGAAGAGACCCTTTTAGGGGAAACGACGCTGTTTCTTGAACGAATGATCGGTGGTGGCGAGCACGCGAGGATCTTCCATCTGATGCTCTCTGACGAATGCCGCCGGAAATCGAGACGGCTCTCCGACCTAGCGAGCCTCGATGAGCTTCTCCGATCGAAGTTCCTGACGCGCGAGGACATAGATAGCCGATTGGCGTCATTCAAACGACGGCGCGACAATAGACCAGCATGGTCTTCTGTCTCCGGCCACCTTCATCTTCCCTGGCGGGAAGAGATGGCGCTCGAGAGAGCTTGGAGGGCCTACGAAACGCGCAGGCTGGCTAGAGTGAACGCATCCATGTTCGCATTCGAGGAGAAGTTGCGAAACGCGGTTGCGGACACAGTGAATTCGGCCCAGACTTTGATGCAAGGCGTGAGCGCGGCACTCGCAGTTGCCAGACCACTGGTGGAAGAAGCGTTCGGGCCCGTTGACGACGATTTCGTGAAGGCGGCCATCCTCTACGAGTACCAGCGATGAATGAAACCGATAAATTCAAGCTCCTGATCCGGAACCTAAGAAAAAGAAACCATGAAAAGCTTGCGCTTCAAAAGGATCGAGTTGCTGTCCCTGTCAGAGGAGAAAGGCAGGACGTTCGAGTTTCATCCCAAGCTGACGGTGATAACGATCGACAAGACCTCGTATTCGATTGTCCGAAGCAGGGACACCTATGGTGTCTTTTCGGCAAGTGGCGCTCTCTTGTTTGCGACCACTGCAGTCACGTCGGAGCTTGGGCCTTACATCGCATCTCTGCTCGACTTCGGACTCGTGCTTTCCAACAGGGATCGTCAGCCTGAAATCCCGCCCCCGGCGTTCGCATTCCTCCCGTTTTACGTAAACCAAGAAGGCGGTTGGGAAAGACCTTTCAATTCCTTCGATTATCTCGGCCAGTATCAGGACTGGAGGCGCTCGGTCATCGATTATCACTCCGGCATCCTTGGCAACGATTATTACAAAGCAGCAGCAGAGAAACGCCAGATCGCGAACGACAGGGAAGAGACCCAACGAGATCGGAAGGCGCTTGGCAAGGCGGCGGAAAAGCTGCGGATGCAGGTCGAGGCGTCTGGGCTCGAATTGTCGATCCAAGGCCACGAGGAGTCCATCGACAACCTACTCGTGCGCCTGAAAAGCCTCAGGGACACGCGCCTCAAGCGAGCGGCCGCTCTAGCTGACGTGCTTGACAGGCGGCAATTGCTCGATGACCAGATTTCGATTGTCAAGAAGGCCGCCGACGAACTCCGCGATGATGCCTCGTTCGCTGCAAACCTTGAGGTCGATCAAGTGATGTGCCCTACCTGCGGCACAATGCATGCAAACGACTTCTCCACACGCTTCGGGATCCTGGACGACAGGGAAGCTTGCTTTGAATTTCTTTCGGATGGCTGGGACAAACTCCACAAGCTGGCGGATGAGGCAAGGAGGGCCGAAGTCGAGCTACGGGAGACTGATGCGAGCCTTACCGAGATTGAAGCCCTTCTCGACGCCAAGCGAGGTGACGTTACTCTGCGGGAGGTGATCGATGCCGCAGGCAAGCAGACGGCTACAATAGTTTTCGATGAGCAGGTCGCCGAATTGGATCGGAGGATCGGAGAACTGATCGCGGGAGAGAGAGCGATCGACGAACGCCTTGCGGCTCTAAAAGATCCGGCGCTGCGACGGAAGATCGAGCTGTTCTATGCAGAACTGATGCTGAGATACCTTAGAACACTGGACGTCTCCAACATCGACCACGAAGAAGCGGCAAAGCTTGATGGTCGAATTGTCGAGACTGGTAGCGACCAACCCCGCGCAGTTCTCGCATACTTCCTGTCGTTCGTTCGGACTATGCAGCAATTTGAGGGATCATTCCTAGCGCCGCTGGTCATCGATAGCCCCAACCAGCAAGATCAGGATTCTGTCAATGTGAGGGCCATGATCGATCTGATCATCGATGAGCGCCCGAGCGACACCCAGGTGATCCTTGCGACCGTTTCGATGCATGGTGCGACCGTCGGCGATGGGCAAACCATTGAGCTGATCGAGAAATCATCGCTGCTCCGCGAAAGTGAGTATGAGGTCGTGCGGATGTCCATGGAGACCTATCTCGAACAGATCGTTCGCTGAAGCCCTTCAACACTCAGTGGACGGCGTCTCACTGAAGACCTTGGCGCACCGCGCCCGTCCAGACACTAACCAAGAATAGCTTGTGACAGGCTCCACGTGTAGATCGCAAACCTCAGCGCACAGCATGGGGGCTGGTTCCGTTCGCGCTTCGGCGATTGTGGCGGGAGAGAATCCCGCCACACTGAACCTGATCGTGCCGTAGCTCATCAAGGTCATGCGGAAGACGGACCTCAAACTATGGAAGGCTCCAACCGCCATCGATCACAAGTTCCGATCCCGTGACGTATCGTGCCTCGTCTGATGCCAAGTACAGTGCGCCATTGGCAATATCGAGGGGCTTTCCGGCGACGCCCATTGGCACCAGCGCAAGAACCGCGGCATTCTGTTCTTCGGTCAAGTTCTCCATGGCCGGGGTCTCCGTATCGCCAGGGTAGATCGAATTTACTCGCACACCACTCTTCGCGAACTCGAGCGCAGACGCCTTGCTGAGCATGCGGACGCCGCCCTTTGATGCATGGTAGGCACTGTACCCGGTTGTGGCGACGAGCCCGTATAGCGAAGCGATGTTGACGATCGAGGCGTTCCCAGTCTTCAGCATTTCTTCCATGGGCACCTTCATGCCGAGAAAGGTGCCTGTCAAATTGACTGCAAGTAGCTTGTTCCAGTCTTCGAGCGTCGTCCCCATCAACCCAGCCGCATTGAATATCGCGGCATTGTTGACCACCGTCGTGAGCCTTCCGTACTCCTTCAAGGCAACGGAGACCGCATCCGACCAGGCTTGCTCGCTGGTGACATCGAGCTTTTGGAAAGTAGCCTGATCGCCGCGAGAACGGATCCTGTCGGCGACGGCCTCTCCAATATCGAGAACATCCGCAACCACTACCGCCGCACCTTCTGCGGCAAACCTGTCTGCAATCCCCTCGCCGATCCCGCGAGCGGCACCTGTGACGATGGCGACTTTTCCTTCGAGTCTGCGTGTCATTTCAAATCTCCTTTCAGATATCGGGGCATGCTTTTCACACTCGTCATTGGCGGCACCCCGAAGAGCCGCCTGTATTCACGGTTGAACTGATTGGCGCTTGAATAGCCGACCTGCCTCGCCGCCTCGCTGGCCTGCACCTGTGCGGTCAACAAGAGCTGCCGTGCTTCGCTAAGACGAAGAAACTGCTGGAACTGAAGCGGCGTCGTGCTTGTCAGGCTCCGAAAGTGGTGGTGCAGCGAAGAGGGCGACCAGCCGCAATAGGTAGCCAGATCGGAAATCACCAGCTGCTGACGGAACCGTTCGCCGATGTACTTGATCGCCCGATACACCCGATTGACGTGACTGCCATCTACAGCCAGCTGATGCAGGCCAGTCCCGAGGGTGTCTCCAAGGAGGCGGACTAACAGCTCTTTCCGGATAAGCTCGACGAGGGCGGCGGCTGGATGATCCTCGCCCGATAGCCCCAACATGCGAGTGAGACAGTCGAGCATCCACGCAGGCGCGTCGGCAGCCAACGATATCGACGAGGACGTGTCCGACACCCTCCCCGTCAGATCTGATCGAACCTGTTCCAGCAGGTCGGTGTCGATAATCGCTTCGACAGCAAGATATCGCTCGTCGCCGCCCGCCGTCGACAAGTCGACGGTCACAGGCAAAGGCAACGAAGTGACCAGGAGTCCGAAGCCCCTGATGGTGAAGGACGAACTGCCGATGGTCATCTGCCTCAAGCCTTGAACTACGAGAGTGATTGAAGGCTGAAGGACTCGGCCAATCCTGAAGGCGGACTCTTTCTCTCGTACGACCCTGAGGCCGGGTACGGCTTCGTCGAATCCTTGATCTCCGGCGGGCCACTGTTGTACGGCATCCAGCAGAGCCTGCCGGACGCCCCTGGCCTCAGCGGAGACTGGCTTTTGCGATCTGCCCGACATGGAAGCCTCCCGGGTAGTCCACGGTTACATCCTGTTCCCGGGAATTGCGTAGCCACCGTCGACAAGAAGGCTTTGTCCAGTCACAAACCCGGACGCTGGAGAGCAGAGCCATACTGCCGCCTCCGCCGTCTCTTCCGCTGTTCCCAGCCTTTTCATGGGGGTCTGTGCAATCAAGGCCGACAGCGTGTCGGCTTCCGTGCTGGACGAGGTCATCGGGGTATCGATGACGCCCGGTGCCACGTTATTGATCCGGATCCCGTGTTCGGACAGTTCGAACGTCAAGGACCTCGCAAGCGCGTCCATCCCAGCCTTGGTCATCGAGTAGAGACCTGACCCTCGCAATGCGCCCTGCGACAGCCAAGAGGACGTATTCACGATCGCGCCACCGTCACCTTGACGCATCATCTGGGCCACTTCCGCCCTGATGCAGTGCCATGTGCCGCGCAGGTTTATGCCGATTGTCTTGTCGAAGTCGTCGCCGGAGAGATCACCGATCGGCGCCCACCTTCCGATGACGCCAGCATTGTTGAAGGCCACATCCACACGTCCGAACTCGGCCACGGTCTTTTGAACCATTGCGTCGACCTGTTCCGGGTCTCCGATATCCGCCGATATACCTAAAGCCTTTCCGCCAGAGGAGCGTATTTCCTGCACCACAGCATCGACTTCGGGCATGCGCCGCGCGACCACGGCAACACGAGCGCCTCGTCTTGCGAAAATGTGCGCCGCCGCACGTCCGATACCGGAATTGCCACCAGTCACGATGACGACCTTGTTCTCGAAATCCTGCATTGTTCTTCTCCTTGGAGCTGCGCACCCAGCCGACCTCGTCCGTCGGCCGGGTGTTGCTGATTTGGGAAACGAGGGAGACTGATCAGCTTAGGGCTGGTCGGTCGGCCGCACGACGATCTCATTGATGGCGACGCGACGGGGGTTCGTGACGATGAACGAGACGGCCTCGGCAATGTCCTCCGCGTGAAGGCGCTCAACTTCGCCAAACATCGCCTTGAACCCGTCCCACTGACCCTTGGCGTCCCAAAGTCCGGTCGCGGTCGCACCCGGCTCGATCACCGAGAAACGGATAGACTGGCGGGTGAACTCCTGGCGCCAAGCCTCGGTCGCCGCTGTGACGGCGAACTTCGTGGCGTTGTAGATGGCAACCTGTGCAGCGGCGAAGCGACCAGCAACCGACGAGATGTTCACCACGTCCACGACCTTGCGCGGGCTGTCCGACACCGCCTTCGCGAGATGCGGGAGGGCTGCCTTCGTGACATACATCAGGCCTCGAAGATTGACGTCCACCATCGCATCCCAGTCCTGTAGAGGGCTTTCTATGGAAGGACCGTTGAGCATCACGCCAGCTGCGTTGACAAGGGTGTCGAGACGACCGAACCGCTCGATCGTCTGCTGGATAATCCGTTCGGCTTCAGCGTTCGTGCGCAGATCCGCCTCAATCGGAAGCGCCTCGCCTCCCGCCGCCGCGATCTTTTCCGCCACTTCGCGAAGGCGTCCGGCATTGCGGCCGACGAGTACGACATGGGCGCCCGCGTCAGACAGACGGATGGCGGTCGCTTGACCGATCCCGCTGGAAGCTCCAGTCACAAGGGCTACGGTGTTTTTCAGCGATTCAGACATTGGATTGCTCCTTGTTGATGATGGTCTGATGCGAAAGCTGCGACCAATCCGTGGATTCGCCCTGCCTCGCGTCGAGACCAAACTAGAAGGAGCCGGGACTGCAGCGTGACGCTGATCGTTCCCAATTATTGCCTGATCCTCTTGGCAGCGACGAATTCCCGGCGAGGCCTCGGCACGGCAGCACTTCCGACGCATCATCTTGTCGCGAGAGGGCTCTGTGCGACTACAAAGCCTTGAAGACAACGTCGAAGTACTTATGTGTTCGGCAGGAGAGCGGACATGGACCTCAGAAACAGCGACGAAACCAGAAACCTTCGGGAGCAATCCGCTGGCGTTCGATCCCGCATAGGCAACCTGATCCTGAGACGGATCGGAGATCTGGAAGAACTTAATACCGATATCGATGGTCTTGCTTTGGTAAAGCGAGACCACCCTATTCCCCCGACCCCCTATCTGTATGAGCCGTCGCTTGCGATGATCATGCAGGGCAGCAAGCACGTCGTGCTGGGGGATTCGTCGTTTTCCTATGACGAGTCCCACTTCCTTCTGACGGCGATGAACCTGCCGACGATCACCCGGGTTGTGGAGGCGACACCGGAACGCCCTTATCTGTCGATCGTATTGAAACTGGACTTGGTCGCCGCCAAGGAGATCATGGCCGATCTCGATCTTGACGGCCTCTCGAATGAGGACGAGGGTACGGCCATGGCCATTGGCCCCGCAGTGCCAGAGCTGTTCGATGCAGTCGAGCGCCTGTTGGGGCTACTCGACAGGCCGAAGGAGATCGGCATCATGTCCGGCCTTATTCAACGGGAACTCCTGTTCCGGCTGTTGACCAGTCCGACTGGCGGCAGACTTCGCCAAATCGTGCGTATCGGGACCGAAGGGAACCGGGTTGCCAAAGCGATAACGTGGCTGCGTGAAAACTACGCCTCCCCCCTCAAGGTCGCCGCTCTTGCCGACCATTGCAGCATGGGCGTTTCGACGCTGCACCATCACTTCAGGGTGCTTACCGCCATGAGTCCACTACAGTTCCAGAAAAGCCTTCGGCTTCACGAAGCCCGCCGCATGCTGGTCTGCGACAACGTGGATGCGGGCACGGCGGCTCTTGAAGTCGGGTATGAGAGCGTAACGCAATTCAATCGGGAATATCGCCGCATGTTCGGTGCGCCGCCGATCCGCGATGCGCGGTCGGTACGGGCAAGCACGCCTGCCACTGCAACTGCGATGCATTTCTAGCACGGGGTTTCCACCATCGCGAAAAGTCGCAAAGGTGAACATGCGCGGGCGTAAGTAACGCCCGCGCATGTAACATCAGTTTTCGAACCGCCCTGGCAACGGTGACATCATCTGTTTGCTCGCCTCGCGCGCCGACATCCGCGCGAACCACGCGGCGACGTTCTGTCGTCCGGGAGGGTTCAACCATGGGATAAGCCCTATCATTGCGCCCATGAAGCCGTAGAGAAGAATATCGGCCATGGTGATCCGGTCGCCCGCTATGAACTCCCTTCCCTCAAGATCGTCGTCGAGCTGGTTCAGACCAGTCTCCGCGAGGATGCGATTGTTCCGCATCGCCTCCGGAAACAGGACGCGATTGCTTCTGTAGAACCCTTCGGCGGCCTCGGTTCCCCGCCACCAGGTGACGAAAGGCTGGCATATCCCGAGATCAACTCGTCTGACCCACATCTGAATCTCGGCCCGTTCTTCTGGGGTCCCGCCGAAAAGCGAGCGCCCGTCCCGAGCAACCTGGTCGAGATATCCGCAAATCGCGGTGATTTCCGTAATCACCCGGCCGTCGTCGAGACGAAGCGCAGGGACTTCACCACGCGCGTTGACTGTCGTCCGGTATTCCTTGGCACGGTTCGCGAGGTTCGCCAGATCGATCGTGACCACGTCAAGGGACAGGCCGCCACGCTCCATGACGAAGAGCCGAACCGTAACCGGGTTCGGACCCGGAGCATTTGCATCGTAGAGTATCATCGGAACGCTCCCTTACTCACCGGAAATGCTGACGACGATCTTGCCGAAGGTTTCGGGCGACAGCTGCGCACGGTAGGCGTCCCTCACCTCCGAGAATCCGAAAGTCTTGTGGATCGTTGGCTTGAGACCGTGCTCATCGATGAACCTGAATGCTTCCACCTGCTGTTCCCTGCTGCCGACAGGAACGCCATGGATATTGACGCCCTTGGCATAGAACTGGCCCGGATCGATGGCTTCACCGAAGGACATGAGACCGACCATCCCGATGTCGCCACCATAGGCCAGCGCTGCGATACTCTGGTTGATAGAACCGAAGCCCGCCGTATCGACGATCTTGTCCACGCCTCCCGTTGAAGCGTAGATCGTACGCCCCCAGTCGTTGTCGTTCTTGTAGTCGAAAATCTGTGAGACACCCATGGAGACAAGCCTGCCGTGCTTGTCGGGCTGGCTGGTCGTCGCGAAGACGAATGCGCCCATTGCCCGGGCGAAGGAGATGGCAAACAGCGAGACACCCCCGGTACCAAGTGCCAGAACCTTCTGACCCGACTGCACCGGGTTCGCCTGCTGAAGTGCGTTCCACGCCGTTATGGCGGCACACGGCAGCGTCGCGGCCTCCTCCAGCCCAAGGCTGTCGGGAGCTCGGGTCAGACGTTCAGACTTCAGGACAACGTACTCGGCGAGAACCCCGTGCTCGTCGATCGAGCCGAGACCCAGTCCGATATCTTCGTTAGGTGGCCATGTGAGGAAATTGCGAAGATAGACGGTCGCAACGCGGTCGCCAGCTTTCCACTCCGTCACTCCGTCACCGACAGCATCCACGACACCTGCGCCATCCGAGACAGGCACCAGGTCTATCGGCTTCCTCCATGGGCCGTCGGCACCCGACAGGATGAGATGGTCGCGGTAATTCAGCGCCGCAGCCACCATTCTAACACGAACCTCTCCCGGCCCCGGCTGCGGCATTTCTGCCGTTTCCTCGACCAGTCCTTCGACGGTGCTCGCACCTGATTTCAATACCCAACGCTTCATCGTGCAATCCTTGCTTGGTTACGACGCTTCAAAGGTAGACAGCAAGGCTTTGTCCGATTAGATGATATAAACAGGATAAGCTTGTGAGTGAGACTCATTAATGAAACGGGAAGACATTGCGGATCTTATGGCGTTCGCCATCATCGCGGAGGAGCGAAGCTTCAGCCGAGCCGCAGTTCGCCTGGGACTATCGAGTTCGGCACTGAGCCACGCTATCCGGTTGCTTGAGCAGAGACTCGAAACAAAGCTCCTGAACCGGACGACGCGCAGTGTAGCCCCCACCGCTGCAGGCCAGCGCCTTCTGGATCGGTTGTCCCCAGCCCTCGGCGAGATTGCCGAGGGCGTCGAGGCTCTTGCTGAGGAGCGAGACAGGCCGTCGGGCGTTGTCCGCATCAACACGCACCGGAGCGCCGCACTCCTGCATGTGCTTCCCAAACTCCCCATCCTGCGAAAGATCTATCCGGACGTCCACCTCGAACTCGGGGTGGATGACGCCATGGTCGATATCGTCGCCGATGGTTTCGATGCGGGCATCCGGCACGGCGAGCAGCTTGCCCGAGACATGGTTGCCGTCCGCATCAGTCCCGAATATCACACCGCGGTCGTTGCCGCACCGGACTACCTGACCGGGAGGCCGGAAGTCCGTTCGCCCGCCGATCTTCTCCAGCATGACTGTCTCGCATGGCGGTACCGAACTTCGGGCGCACTGCTGAAATGGGAGTTCATGCAGGACCATCGCAAGGTGAGCGTCGATGTCGAGCCTGTTTTCACGACCGACGACATGGAAGTGCTGATCGAAGCGACGACAACGGGTGCCGGGCTAGCTTATCTTCTGAAGGAGCAGGTCGCTACGCATCTCGCCAGCGGGCAACTGGTGGAAGTGCTGCCGGGATTTTCCGTTCCGCACGAACCCTGCTACCTCTACTACCCCAGCAGACGACAGATGCGTCCCGCCATGCGTGCCGTCGTCGAAGTCCTGAAGGGCGGCATCGGCCGTGCCGCAGCAAATGAGCAGCCCTCCACTGACGCCATTGCTGAGTCCCACTCATAACCTCTTGCGATTTCGATATGGTAATCGCAGCGCCTTCAGGCCCTTACGTTCAGTCCGAGTTGTGAAAAACCTCGGACATGAAAGGGCTCGAAGGAAATGATGGAAAACGCGAAGGTACTTGTTGTCGGCGCCGGGTCGATGGGACTGGCCACCGGCTATCATCTATCACTGGCGGGAGCGGAGGTGACGTTTCTGGTACGGCCGCATCGACTGCCTGAACTGTCGCGGCCGCAAATTCTCTACAGCTATGACGACAACACGCTGCGGACGTTCTCCGACTACTCGATCATTGATACGCCGACACGGATCGCCAGCGAAAGATATGACTACATCGTGATCACACTCGACGGTGCCGCGCTCCGCGCCTCTGCGGGCGTGGAAGTCGTACGTCAAATCGGATTGGCGGCAAAGGATCAGCATTCGGGGATTGTGCTGGGAACAATCGGCACGAGCTTGCGCGACTGGTTTCTGGAGCAATCCGGATTGCCCGGCGATCAGGTGACGAACGGTGCACTCGGTATCCAATGCTATCCGGTAGCCGCTGCCAATCTTCCGCTCCACAGCCCGACCGATCCCAAGCTTCTTCACCAGGCAGATCTTGCCTATCGCCATTGCTGGCCGTTCGGCTTCATCGTGGATCAATCGTCGGAAACAGTGGCGCGGGGCTTCGCGGAACTGTATGCCCGCAGCGGCGAATCCTCGTGCGTCATTCAGACCCCTCTGGAATTTGCGGTCGGGATAACCCCGCTATTTGCGATGCTCGCCGCTTGTGAGCTGCTGGATTGGAGTCCCACCACGAGGATCAATCCAGCTTCCCCGGAGTGGGAGCTTGGTGTCGAGGCAACTCGCGAAATACAGGGACTGGGGATCCATGGCGCTGTCGGACAAAAGGCCCGACAGGCGACCACGGCCCAAGGTTTGGTCGAGATCTGGAGGACGTGGGAGCAGGATATGCTGCCGCTCGATCTACAGGAGTTCGGCCGCTATCACCACGGTGGGAAGGTCAACGTGCAAGACCGCCTCATTCTTCAGGACTGCCTGGCAAAGGGTGCGGCCGAAGGCAGGGAGATGCCGTTCCTGACCAATCTGATCGCACGTCTTGCGGTCATCTCTCGGTAGGGCCTCTTCCGAGTCAGGACCCTATTGTTTCACGCCATTCCATCTACGATGAACGCCCGGTACGACGCACCCTTGAAGCGGTGCCGCGCAGCGCTCTGGTAAGCAGGGCTTCCATACCAGTCCCGCGCAGCGTCCATCGTATCGAATTGAAGGACCACTGCACCTTCCACGGGAGGGCCTTCCAGGGTCTCGAGTGTTCCATAGGCAGCGAGGAACTTCACATCCCGACCCTCGAAGCTGGATCCGGCGCGTGCCGAATAGGTGTCGAGTTCGGACTGATCGAGGGTTTCTTCCCTGGTGAAGACGACGAATGCAGGCATATCGATTCTCCTTTGTCTTGCGAGGCTTTTGCCATCGCCGCGGTGTGTCCGGCGATGGCAGATGGCTTCATTCATTTGAAGCCTTCGAGAACGACCTTCCCGATCGTGGAGCTGCTTTCGAGCTGGGCGTGGGCCTTCTTCAGGTTCTCGGCATTGATCGCTCCAAGCCGCGTCGTTGCCGTCGACTTGATCCTGCCGTCGTCCACGGCCTTGGAGATGATGTCGAGGATTCGACCTTGCTCGACCATGTCCGGAGTCTGGAAGATCGAGCGAGTGAACATGAGCTCGTGATGGATCGAGACCGCCTTGCGCTTGAACTGCATAACATCGAATCCTTTCGGATCGTCGATTAGTCCGAAGCGTCCTTGCGGCGCGATGAGATCCGCGATGTCGGAGACGTGCTTGTCTGTCTGCGTGGTCGAGAACACGAATCCAGGCGCGCCAATCCCAAGCGCCTCGACCTCGCCGGCCAACGGCTTGGAGTGGTCGATTACGTGGTGGGCACCTAGCGAGCGGACGAACTCCCGTGTTTCCGGACGGGAGGCGGTCGCGATCACCGTCAAGTCGGTGAACTGGCGGGCGATCTGGACAGCAATCGAACCGACGCCTCCGGCTCCGCCGACGATGAGGATCGCCCGTGCCGCGCCGGGTACGGACTTGTTCACGTCTAGGCGATCGAAAAACGCTTCCCACGCGGTGAGCGACGTGAGCGGCAAGGCGGCCGCGTCAGCCCAGTCAAGGGTGGACGGCTTCCTTCCTACGATCCGCTCGTCGACGAGATGGAACTCGGCATTGCTTCCGGATCGGGTGATGGAACCAGCGTACCAGACTTCGTCACCGACCTTGAAACCCGTGACATCTTCTCCGACCGCCGCAACGATGCCAGACGCGTCCCATCCGACAACCTTCCATTCCGCCCCGGCAGGCGGCGTGCTTTGCCGGATCTTGTAGTCAACCGGATTGACCGAGATGCCTTTCACCTCGACCAGAATATCCCGCCCCGTCGCCACGGGCGTCGGCAGCTCGATGTCGACCAGCGAATCTGGAGCGGAAATGGCTTGGGGCGTCTTGTATCCAACGGCTTTCATTGATGCTCTCCTGTGTTGCACCACCCACAGATAGATCGTATGTTACCAAACTGCGATACGCACAAAGTTTGCCTATAGTGTCGAAAAGGATACCGTCATGTCCAAGCCCCGCCATTCTCGCCTTGACTGCGCGCCCGGGTGCTCCGTTGAAGCCGCAATCTCCCTGATCGATGGCAAGTGGAAATGCGTCATACTTTTCCATCTGCTCGAGGGGACGGCGCGCTTCAACGAGATCCGGCGCCGTGTACCAGGCGCAACCCAACGGACGCTGACCAACCAGCTGCGCGAACTAGAGATGGATGGATTGATCGTCCGCACCGTCTACGCGCAGGTGCCACCGAAGGTCGAATATCGCCTGTCCGAGCTTGGCGAGAGCATGACCCCTATCCTTGCCGCATTGAAGCAATGGGGCGATACAAACCTGTTTCGATTTGCCAAGGACAATCACGAAACTATGGCGGCATGAAAAAGTCAGTTGGCCTCTCGGCAAAATCGCAGTATCGCCACCTGTGCGCCAAATCCTACCTCGGCCAGGCGACCGGACTACCTTGGTGTAGCAACGGGAGCGTCGAGTTCCGACAGTCTCTGCTCCAAGCTGTCGATGAGACGCTCCTGATCGATGTATCGGACTGAGTCGACCACAACTCCGTCGACGGCTATCTCCGCAACGCGGCCCGTTCTCAACGTTACCGCTGCGTCGCGATGAGAAAAGGCGAACGAAACCACACCCTTTGCGTCCCGCGAAACGGCGATGTCCTCGATCTCCCTGGAAGCCAGCAGTGGCTCGAGAAAACACGTCCAGAATTCGAATGTTTCGCCGTCGTTCAGCTCGTATGGGACGTTGAGATTCAGAGGTATGATTGGATAGTTTCGCAAAACGTCGCCAGCGAGTTCGAACGCAGCCTCGATCGTGGGGATGCTGCTGCCTTCCTGGATGGGGTCGCCAGCAACATTTCGAAAGCCGTTATAGATAGTCCACCCGCTATTTCCGATCGGAAGCGCAATGGTCTCAGCGAACCCCACCTTGACAAGATCCCAATCGAACTCTGTCGGTATTGCTCCGTCAACTCCCGGAAAGATAAACATCAACGGCGACCTCCAGAGGACGTCATTTTCGTCCCTCCGGTCGAAATACAGGCATGGTCGGCCGTTGTCCGTCCGACCTAGACTGTGGGACAAGCCAAGTTCAGCTGTGATCTTTCCCAATCCATCTCTGATTTCCTGCAGTCGCGTAGTCCAATGCATTGGTGCTCTCCCGCACGCCTTCGCCGATTTCAGGATCCGTTGTCTTGAAGCAATCGACAACACGGCAAGAGATCAGGGCGGACAAACGGGGACGCTGACTATGCATGCTTGGCCATGCGCCGCCCTATTGCGCAGAGCGGGATGGTTGATCGCAACGGTGTTCCTAGTCGTGTTTGTCGACCGCGGGCGTCTCCGTGACGTCCAGCATCACGAAGCTCTTGTCATCTTTGTTGATGACGACATCCTGCCAAGCAGCAACCAGCCATCCTTCGTGCCTCTCGGAAATGGACCGAAAACGAAGCTGCTTTTCAGACTGATAGTACGCCGCAAGCTTTCGATTCCCGCCTTCGCCGAGATCGTCTGGATGCGCCTTGACCATCACCAGAAGTCCCGGTCGACTAAGGATCTGCTGGGCCTCTCGGAACAGCCGAAGTGCGATACCATGGCCACGAAGAGAGGGGTTTACCCATAGTCGTTCAAGGTATGCGACCGCATTCAGATCTTCGAGATCGGCATCTTTCTTGAGCGCCTTGGCGACCAAGTTCCGGTCATCGATCAGCGTCTGGTAGGCGAGTGCCGCATGCCCGCTGCGCTCGTCGAACACATCGAAATAACCCTCGTCTTCATCGTCTTCGGGCAGGTATCCCGGTTGGAAGAGGAAGCCCCTGAGATGAGCCAGGGATGGCCCTGGAATGTCTTCGTCGGCGGGATATCTTCGCAGGACAACGGAAAAGTCGAGAACGCTCGGGAAATCAGGGTGCTTACTGAAAATGGTCTCGACCTTCAGGAAGCTCTCGTCGTCGGGAAGCGTGTCATCCATATGCCTGGCGCTCCCGACCGCCGCCCCCTGGTCCCTAGAATGCGAAACTCCGGGAGGACGGGTATTGCACCGCTGTCCCGGAGTCCTTGGGTCGCTCTCACGGCCGTCCGACAAGTTTCCCTATCGACCCGGTGGTCGTGATTTCATGTTGAACTGCATATCGAGCCCGCTTTCCGAAATCAAGCACCGCAAACGAACTTCACGATATCGCCGTCCTCACCTTCATCAAGCGCGTCCAAGACCTCTCTGCCCGCCAGCTCCCCTCTTTCGGCAAGCTCGGCGGCCAGGCCAAGGCATGCGTGGCGATGCCGTCCGAGGATGGTCGTTGCACGCTCGAGCTGCAGCCTCAAGATTGAGTCGACCTGCGCCATCAGAGCTGCGTCTAGCGATTTGATCTCGCTGGCGATGTTTCCGTCGATTGGACCGTACGACGCCAGCTTCTGCCCCATCCCGAAGGAGCGCTCCAGCGCGATGGCGGTTTTCGTTGCTTCGTGCAGATCGGAGCCAGCGCCACCCGCAGCGCCATCGTCCCACGATCCGAGGAAAAGCTGCTCCGCGGCCATTCCCGAAACGGTCATCGCGATGATGTCGAGATAGTGTTCCTTCGTGCGCCGCGCCCACGGATCGCGCTTGAAGACAGCCTTCCCTACTGACTGATGCTGCGGAGCCAACCGGACGCTCTTGGAAATGGAGACGCTTTCGAGGTTCATTCCAAGCACGGCGCCGACCACAGAGTGTCCGATCTCGTGGATGGCATTCACGCGAATGACCTGCGGCGGGATGGTCACCAGCGGCGGGACGTGACGTAGGACATCGTCTCCTGAGAGCTTCTCCCGACGCCTTCTAGCGGTTCGGCGCGCCTCCCTGACGATCTGCTCGATTCCGGCGCCAGTCATGCCTGCCGTCGCCTCGGCGAAGGCTTGGTGCTCTTCATCGGAGAGTGCGCCGCGCAGGTGCATCCGGAAAATCCCGGCGCGCGCCTCAAGATCGGGCAGCGGGATGCGCACGTGACGGTCAAGGCGTCCCGGCCTGGTAATCGCGGCATCGATCCAGTCGGGATGATTGCAGGCGCCGACGACCACGACACCTTCGCGACCGTCGAGTCCGTCGAGCTGTTCCAACAGGCCGTTGATGGCCTTGATGTCGTAGCTCGCGTTGTCGCTGGTTCCCGTGGAAGCTCGATCCCCAAAGGCATCGAGTTCGTCGATGAACAGGATCGACGGCGATTTCTTCTTCGCCTCCGCAAAGCTCGCCTGCATCGCCTTCAAAAAATCTCCGAGATGGCCCTTGGCCTGCCACTTGGCGTACGAAGCCGGAACGAGCTCCATGTTGCATGTCGCCGCGAGCGCGCGCGAGAAGATCGTCTTCCCCACGCCCGGTGGCCCGGAGAGTAAAATGCCCTTGTCGACCTCATTCCAGGTGATCGTGCCCGAGAGCCAGTCGGCGACGTCGCGGGCAAGATCCAGACCCCAGTCCTTCGCCTCCCCGTAGCCCGCCATATCCTGCAACGTGGCTTCATGCACGTTGGCGACGGGCGCTCTCGCGAAGGTGCCCTGCGAGGTCTCTTCCGCCGCTCGGAGTGCCTCAATCTTCTGGAGCATCGTCAGCACACGCGACATCGGTCGGCCACGCACTACTGCAAGCTTCAGGCGACGCCAGTTGCTACGAGCGAGGACTCCGGCCTCGTCCGGCGTGATGTCGACGCCATGGACCCATTTGACAGCGCCGATCACCTGTCGCGTCGTTGGGGCGTCCACACGAACGATGGCATCGAAGGCAATGCTGATCTCCTCGGGGATGTCATCCTCGTCCTTGTAGATGATGATCGTCTTCTTGTTCGCGAGGTCGTCAAGGATCGTGTCGTAGGTCTCCTCCTTGAGGTCGCCGACGTAGACGCGATCCTTGACCCGGAAGTCTCCTCGAGGATTCAAATGGGCAGCTGCGGCTCTGAGGTATGCGCCCTTCTCCTCCCATTTGGAGATGATGATAGCGACGGCGAAACGGTCGGCCCTCTTGAAGGCGCGGACGGCTCGGCTGAGGCCTGCATAGGCGATGTATTCCGGCAGGCTGAATCCCTGCCGAGTGCGAGAAATCTTCATTTTTCGTGTTCCTGGAAATAACTGGATGATGACGTTGAATCCTGCGCCTCAGCGCTTCACGTCAGCTCCGTATCCGGCGCACCTGCGTATCTGGACCGATCAGGGCGTCGTCCAGATCGATCTCCAGGAATCCTTGGAGGATCAGCGCAGCCACGGTTGGCATCGGCCGCCCTTCCCTCACTGCCGACATGCATTCGGCGACAGTCAGCGACCCCATTTCGTCCAATGCTGCCAGAAGCCGAATCCTGTCGCCCAACGGCGGCCGATAGAATCCGTACCGAAGGAGATCCTTGGCGTTCCGCAGGCGGAAGCTGCCTTCCAGCTCAGCCATCGCGACGGGGCGATATTGGTGCCCCATGGATTCGGCAAGCGTTGTCACCCACGGCGGCGGCTGCGGCTCTTCGCGACCGACATCGATCAGGAAGGATCCGTTTTCAGTGATGACGACGAAGTCGAGCTGGTATTGGTCGTCGCCTTCCCTGAGAATTGGCGGCGCCGGGCTCCACTGAACCACTTCCGGATCGAGATCCAGCAGGCATGCGAAATCGCGCGCCTGCTCGGAGCGGAAAGCCGCCGGGCCGACACACTTGATATTGGCTTCGGTATGCGAAATTGCAGGTAGCGTGGTCGGACGTGGAGCAGCATCGCTCCGGCGACCATCATGGATACTCTTCATGGCATCCCTCGAAATCGAAACGCAAAAATAGGCGACACCGGACAGAGCCGGACGTCGTCAGCGTATTCGGAGCGAGGTGCGCGCGAGGGTGTTCATGGGCGGGAACGAATACAGAACGGCAAGGATGGCGTCAACAAGAATATTGCACGCCAGAGATGAAATCGAGCGCGCTACCTTCGGAGTTTTATGGGACTATAGCCCGAAATAGCCGGATCGGAGGTTTTCATGAGCAGGCGGCACGCAAATAAGACGGTAAGGAAGAAGCTTAATGTCGCGCCCGATTTTCAGGTGTCAAGTGTTGGCGTGAGCGAGGAAGACCATCCTGAATTCAAGGCTGCGATGACGAAGGCGGCCGAGGCGGCCGTCGCCGAGCTTCCCGACACTATCAAGCTCCTGAAGGATGCGCTTCGCACGCATAATCCACTTGCGATACTTTCCGCCTTCACCGCCTACGGCCTTACTGTCTTCGTGGGAAAAAAGGGCGTGTCTGATCGCAAACCACTCGAAGGCATCCTTCCTCATCACGCGGAGCTTCTGCAGGCATTGCTGCTTACGATTCCATTGGAGGAATGGGGAAAGAAAACTCTGACGCCACAGATTATGGAAACGGTCTTCGAGACCATGCCCAAACTGGCGCACACGTTCTTCTTTCAACGAGTGCTTGAGGGGCAGAAAGTTACGGACGAGCAGCAATTGGCCGTTCTCTCACTTCAAGAGCGGATAAGAATGCACACGCTGGGTATCCGAAACTGGGGCTACATGGGCGATGTCATGGGAATAATCCTTGATCTGTACTCGCCCCTCGATATCGAGTTTGCGGCTCACCATGGCTTCAAATGTAGCGACCTGATCAACGTGATGGCATCAGTTCTTGGAGAGCTTGAGCGACGGCACAGTCAGCACATTGATATCCTCGGGAAGGTGATGAGAGGCAAAAAGCCTCAACAGATCTTTGACCTCTACTTTGAACATGTTCCCGATCTTGTGGGATCTCCCAAAAGCCTGGCGTCTCGCTTTCCAAACATCAATCGAGAAGGCGCAATGGCCCTCGTGATGAGCCACATGGACCTGCGTCATCAGGATAATTCGACGTTCACAGCACAAGAAGCAGCCGACGTCTCGGGCAAGGACGCATCGGCTTGCGAGGCGATGTTGAAGTCGATCTCCCTTGATCCCGGCAGCCTAGCGGGCACTAAGGAAGAGCATTTATTTCTTGGAAACCCGATATGGCATGCGCCCGCAATCAAGCTGAAGGATTCGTATTTGATTCCGATGCCCCAGGCGTTTTTCAGCCACGTCCATCGCATCATGGAAAAATTGGCTACTGAAGCGGGTTTGAAAGAGAAGCTGGAAAAGGCACGGAACATCTACCTCGAGAATAAGCTCGAATCCTCCCTAAGGACTGCCTTCCCCACCGCAGTCATCACGCCTGAAGCCAAATGGAAAATCGGGTCGGAGCAGTTCGAAACCGACGCTTTGATGGTTTTGGATCGCACCGTTCTAATCGCAGAAGCTAAGGCAAATCGACTGACGCCAGAGGGGCTGCGCGGCGCGCCGGATCGAGTCAAGCGGCATGTCCGGGATATGATCTTGGATCCCTCTGTCCAATCGGAAAGGTTGGCGGGTCTTATTGAGCAAGCAAAGAATGGCGATGGTGATGCGCTTGCAACCGTTCAAAAGCTTGGGATCATTCCTGGCGATGTCGATCAGATAATCAGGATCTCGGTAACCCTCGACGACTTTTCTATCTTAAGTTCGTCGGTTGGCGAATTAAAAAAGGTTGGATGGGTACCGGCAGACCATCATCTCGCGCCGACCATCTCATTGGCTGATCTCCTCTGTGTGATGGACATTCTCGATAATCCTTTGCTAGTGCTTCACTACCTGAGCGAAAGGATCCACTTTCAGGATTCGTACCAGCTGATGGGCGATGAACTCGATTTCTTGGGACTGTACCTCGTTACGGGCTTCAATACGGGGAAACCCGACAAAGAGCATATCTTCTCGCCATCGGGCATGTCCGCGCCGATCGACAAGTACTACAACAGCCGTGATGCTGGCGTGAATATCCCGAAGCCAACAATGGCGATGTCACCGTATTTCCGGCAAATCGTCTCTCGCCTCTGCGAACGTAGCCCCCCGGGTTGGACAACAACGGGGCTATATCTGCTAAGCGCGGCCAGTCCTTCGGAGCAGCGTGCAGTAGAGCGGCAACTCCACAAGTTAAGGAAATCGGTCCGCCGCAACTATAAAGATCCCAAGCACATTAATACGCTGTCTATAGCACCGCCCTTGGCGAGAAAGGCGCGTGTTGGGTTCTATCTCTTTCCGGAAGAATTACGGGGCAACCACCGTGAGACAATGAAGATCCTCGTGAACGGCGAACTTTCGGAGGAAGGCGTGGATGTGATGGCTCTGCTCGGGAGATCGACCGAAAACTGGGGCGTGCCGTACGAGACCGTGATGTTGGCTCGTGATCGTCAATAGAGCCTCACGGGTTCCCAACCGAATCTGACATAATCCTTCTACCATTCATCATGGCCCGAGCGGAGACAGCTGCCGATGAGCGATGAAAGTGACTACGAGTTCTTCCGCCTCCGGAAGGGCACAAAGACATTCATCTCGAAGGTCTTCTCGTTCGGCGGGAACAGCCCCGAACCGCAGCGGTACGTCCGCATCGTCATGGAAGGCAACGATCAGGTTCTTCTGGGCGAGATTGAGGGGGCAATAACGCTCCGAGTGTCCGGCAACACCCGCAAGACCCAAGTGACCGCACTCGTCACTCAGGACGAGAAGAGCGTCCGGCGCCTTTCGTTGCAGACGTTCAAGACCCGCAAGGGCGAGTGGGGCGAAAGTCTGGAGAAAGACGAGTTCACGTTCCGCGGAGACGAGTTCCAGCGGCTTCTCGGCTTTCTCGAACATATGAAGTTCATCGATCTCTCCAATCAGGACAACTTCCAAATCGAGGACATCTCGACTGGCGTCGGCCCCAAAACCATAATCGATGCTTCCGACCGCGCATTGGTGGAACGCATCCGAAAGATGACCGATGCGGAGCGTTCAGGACTGATGTCCAACCTCGCGTCCTCCCTGACAGCCGAGGACGTAAACATCCTTCTCGGCCGTAAACAAGGACTGGAAGAGTTCGAAGTGCAGATCGGCTCAGTCTCGTGGGGAGAGACCGATTGGCAGGATTACTTCGAGCGCGAGTCCTGGGTGTTCGGGTACGGCCTCGATTATCGCGTTATGCGGCAGTTCGGCCGCGAGATGACGGTAGGCGGCGGCGGAACAGACAACCGCAACAAGCCCGTCGTCGACTTCCTCATGACGTTCACCGACTATACTGTGCTTGTAGAGATCAAGCGGCCGGACACTCCGATATTCCGGGCGGCGCGCGGCGGACGGGCTGGCACGTGGGAATTCAGCCCCGAGTTCATGAGCGCGATCTCGCAGGCGGTCGAGCAGAAGGCGGAATGGCTTGCGTTTGCACAGAGCGGCGAGCATTTCGACAAGGGCGGCACCTCACTGCTGGAGGCTCGAACCCGCAACGCCCGCACGATCCTCGTGATCGGTTCCAGAGACGAATTCACAAGGTCAGGAAACGCGAGAGATGCCCAGATCATGCGGGATACGTTTGAACTGTTCCGACGCGAGACGCGAAGCATAGATATCGTCACCTTCGATGAGCTTCTCGAACGCGCAAGGTTCATCACGCGCAGCCGATAAAGCAGCGCCAAATTATTGGCTACATCCTTGAAAGCGCACTCGGCGCTTCCCACCTCCTTCACACTGATGCTTTCGCATCTCCGGAAAAGAGCCGCGACGTTTCCCGGCAGGGGTTTCATCAACGGCCATTAGAGGAAACCCGTGCCAAGACGTCGGCCTCTTGTAGTGCCTGCATAGCGGCTTCCGTAAGGGACTTTGCAGCCACTCAGCCGAAAAGGATGTATCAGGATGTATTGCCTGGTATCTCTGGAATACGTGAATGCACGTGGTGAGCAGATCAAGTTGTCGATCGGATACGGTATCGTTCCCAGACTGCTTGAGACGCTCTCTACGTTCGGCAGGTTCTTCTGAGAACATCGCCACGAAGCCCTCGGAGCAATCCGGGGGCTTTTTCGTTGTGGGTAGCGCCGGCGGATCCAGCGCATGCAGTTGCATCGGCACGTGGCGCCCATATCATGCCGTGCATCGATGCAGGAGGTTTGCTTGGCGACATTCGAACAGTCTCAGCTTGAAGCGATCGCCGATGCTCTCGGCGACACTCAAGATGGACTAACAGGTACCGAAATCGGACATCTCCTGTCTGTAACACAGATCCGAGACACTGATCCCACGCTGACGAAACGGAAGCGACTTTTCAACGCGTTCGCCCATGACCAGAACAATCGTAAGGATCGTTCCAGGATTATTGGCTTCATTCGGAAGTCGATGAAGCCCGCTCGCTTCTCCCGCGAGCCCCACCGCTTCGAACCTATGAGGGCGCACCTGAACAGGGCACTTGCCTTCAGCGGCCTTGCGGTCGATGACTCTGGTACATTGGTGCCGACGTCGCAGGCCAAGACGTTGAGCGAAGCTTCACGCCGGGCACAGGAACTCCGTAACGACCTCGTTTCACGCGGCGTGCACCCCGACGTGCTCAAGTTCTGCCGCGAGGAGCTGTTGGCAGACAATTATTTTCATGCTGTCTTGGAAGCCGTGAAGAGCGTTGCCGAAAAAATCCGGCAAAGGACGGGACTGACGGATGACGGTGGTGGCCTGGTCGATCACGCTTTTGCAGGCAATCCACCGATGCTTGCCATCAATGCGCTTATGACTGAAAGCGAGAAGAGCGAACAGAAGGGCTTTGCCAATTTGCTGAAGGGCACGTTCGGTATGTTCCGCAACACGACCGCACACGCCGCCAAAGTGAACTGGACCATGTCGAAGGAGGACGCGGAAGACCTGTTCTCGCTAGTGTCCCTCATTCACCGCCGGATCGACAGCGCGGCCATGCCGCCAAGGGTCTAGTCGCGATTTCTATCGTTCAGAGCGTAGGGGCCCGGTCCTAAACTCCAACACCTTGCCCCCATCCTTCAAGTACTTTTCCCGATCCGGCGGCAGCAGCCCCTTGGGCGGCACCCATCTGGTCACCATTGGCCTCCCCTCGGCACCGGGATCATCGACGATCCAACGGCCAGGAACCAGCGTCACGTCCGACCAGTCGATGTTCCAGTCCAGCTCGTCGGCGCCGCATTCGTAGATCCGGGTTTTTTTGGTGTCCTTCGTTTCCTCGTTGAACGTCGACATTGTGCCCTGAACGTCGGGGCGGCCGCGGGACAGATACAGCATGGCGTTCGTCGCGAGCCGCGCGAGGTGCCAGCGGTTCGCCTTCCTTGCGAGTGCCTTGTCTCCAATGATCTTCAGCTGCTTGTAGTCGAGCTTGGCCACATCAGCGTCTTCGGGGACGGTGAAAGAGAAGAAACGATCGAAGTTTGCCTTCGTAGTGCCGGGCATATCGTGCTCCCGACGATCCCAGTTCTGATAGTTTGTGACGAATGTCAGTATCCAGCCTCGCACCGGACTATCGGTATGCGTCACGTAAAAGCCTTCGATCAAGCTGGCCGGATTGTCATGGTCGTATTCCAGCGTCGCGCCGATATGGACGTATATGCTCGTTCTCCACGGCATCACATTCTTCAGAGTAATGTCATCGGACCACGTTGCTTCCAAATGCGGTCCGATACGCGCCATATCGAAGACGATGCCATCATTTTGGACGTGGTGGCTCCTGATCCTTCGCAGAAACGACCGTGGATACTCGCTGCCGCGCTTTCGTCTGTCAGCATATTCCGCGACCTTGTAGAGCTTCTCTATAGCCTCGTCGGATATATCGGCGCCAGCCGCTGCCTGCTCCTGCCGTATGCGCTCTCTCAAGTTCGCCCGCTGGATATCCCCGAGGGCAAACCACTTGTCGAGCCGGAACGGATGGTACCAGACTGGTAGTCCATCTATCTCGTAGCCCTTGTCGCTCATCGCATGCCCGGTGTTGCTTCGCCTAATGTAGAATCAGACGGTATCCCGGGTTACCCGGTGCGGCAACCGGTATCAGAATACCGGTCTGGGCTCTTGACATATCGAACAAACCAGGAACATATGCCCGCATCTGCAAAAGCCAACGCTCCATGATGGAGGGCCTCATGAAGGCATTGCGAATACGTTCGGCCGCTCACTAAGGCGGCACTCAGCACTCTCGCGGCAGTGGCCGGAGGAGCGCGCTCGCAGTTTTCGCAGGACTCAGTCCTTCAGAGGCGAATCCTTCAGCCCTCGCTTTTGGCGTCGACGTGGCGATGCACGCGTTTCTTTCCGAAGCATTCGATATTCTTGACGGCACTTCCGGATACTTTCCTGGCTCGGTTTCGGACAGGATTGCATCCGGAGTCCTGTCGTCCGACATCAGTGTCGAATGCAGCAAAATCTAGCTAAATCAAAGGGCTAGAGCGGCCAGCTGAGATCTCCCCCCTATTGCTTTTTCGAGGAACTGTGTTTGTCTAAAAGCCGTTCGCCGGGATGATCGGGGGACAAGCATAAACACAACGAAGTCATCACAACCACGCTGCCCGGAAGACCTTCGGCAGCGGGAACGGAGAAGCCATGTCCAAGTCAGAGAAATCGCATGATCACTCACCGCCGTCACGAGCGAATGTGGGCAATCCCTTTGTGTCGGAGAGCTTTGGCAGATCCATTCGGGAGCTGCTCGCATCACTACCTGCCCACCGCCCACCTCTGATCGAGGGCAGCACGCCTGCCGAAAATTGGAAGTACGGCATAGCCCAGCGCGTCATCATTTTCTGACGCTTCGGCGCCTCTGAAGCACGAGGCGCAATCCGACATCGAGAACTCAACAACAACGCGCTGCGGAAAGGCTCCGGGCGCGAGCAGGAGAGACTTTGCCATGCACAAGCGAAAGACCGTCCGAATACCCCGGCGCCTGTCGACGACGATGACCATCGCCGACCTCGAGCGATGGTTCGAGGTCGAATTCAGGAAAATCGCAGAACGGAAGACCGCCGACGACCAGCGGGCGGCCGCATCGAAATCCATGAAGAATACAAACAAAGGATTGGAACAATGAAAAACCACAAGCAAGTCGCCCCGACGCTCCCTCCGCTGCCGGATGCGACCTTCGAACAGCAGCTGGCCAACGAGGCCTACTGGCGCAGCGTTTTCTGCAAAGACAACACACCGCTGATTGAGATCAAGCCCGGCACGCACTACAGGACGTTGCCTAGCTGGTTCCCAAGCAAGAAGAACCCGAAGGGTGAAATCAGAGCCCGCGAGCCGTTGGTCGCCGATCTTCTGATCCACCTCGATACTGATCCGAAGATCAAGCGGATCCACGAGTTTGCGGTGAAGATCCAGTACCGCTATCACAAGCTTGATGGCACGATCCTCGTGAAGGAGCACATTCCGGATCTCTGCGTGCTCGACGCGGATGGCGCCGTCTTCGTCATCGACGTGATGCCGCGTGCCGTGCAGCAAACGATGCGAGGCATCCAGAACCGGAAGCCTTCGCTGCAGCGACACTACGCGAGCCTTGGGGCAAAATACATGCTCCTCGACGAAACGACGATCCACCTGCGCCCGCTCTTCCAGAACCTCAGGCTCATGTGGAGGCACAAGCGGCTATCGCATGAACCGACCGGAATGGAAACGCTCAGGCAGATTCTGCGCGACCACAAGCTCGGCTGCACCGTGGGCGATCTCATGCGGACCATGCCGTCGAATGCCATTCTTGGACGCTGGAGCGACGAACCGACCACTGCCGTAAAGCACGTGTCTGAGTGCAATCCGGTTTTCAGCGCTGTCATGCAGTTGGCAATGGCCGGAGAGCTGGAAGTGGATCTCGACAGCCGCTTTTCGTCCGACACCCTGGTCACCCGGAAGGAGAAGGCGAATGGCTGACGAATTCAATTGGCGCAAGATCGGGACCTACCACGAACTCGAGCTTCCCGTTCACCGCGACGGTACGACGACGCAGAAGTGGAACATGCGGAATTCAGAGAACTACATCCTGCTGAATCCTCGCCGGACAAAATATGGCATCTTCACGTACAGGGGCGCCCAGCAGGCAGCGAGGGATTCCGTCGCGCTGTCGAAGTTCGTGCACAACGATACCAACGACATGATCCTGCTGTCGAACCAGCAGATCTCGGAGCTGGTCAAACATGGACGCATCCGGCCCGTCATGGGGCCGGACGACGGCCCGCGCGATCGGCCCGGCTCCTCGTTTGCCGTGGAAGGCGAGGCGCGTGAGCGCGCGGAAAAGCGCCTCGCCTATGCAGATGCCCTGGAAGAGGAACGACAAATCCTCAAGGTCAAGTCGCTGACCGACGAGCAGAAGCAAAGGGTCGTGAATGAGGTCGCCAAGCGTATCGGCGACGATGAACCGCCTAAGCGTACGAGTTGGTACAAGTTCCTCAAGATCGGGCGCAAAGGCAACCAGTTCGACCGCCTGCTCGACTTCGTCGACCATCACGAGAACAAGGGTAACCGCACGTTCCGATACGGGCGTGCGGTGGCCGCCGCGATCCGCGCTGCCGCGGAGGAAGCCGTCAGCTTGAACGGCGACTGGAAGAGCGTCCGCGCCATCCTGATCCGTACGATCAAACCAAATGGCATCAATTATCATCTGCGCGAGCAGATCGTCGATGAGGACGGGAACTTCAAGATTGAAGACCGCAAGATGCAACGCACCTTGGGGAAGCTCAATCACTACGTCAGGGACTTCCTCCTTGAAGGGCCGGATTACGCGGAACGAATCCATCAGCGGTACCTGACCCAGATCCGTCCGGATGCGCCACTGGCGGTGGTCGATGTGGATCACTCCACCCTCGATATCGTCGTGTTCGACAGCGAGTATCCGATTGCTTTTGGGCGCCCGGATATCGTGCTCTTTCGCGATAGGTTCAGTGGAATCGTGATCGGCTTCGCGATCTCCTTCGGAGCCCCGAGCTACTACACATTTCTCGAGGGCCTCAAGCACATGATTTTCGAGAAGGATCCCCTGAGTACGGGGGTGCCGTGGCCCTGGCACGGCGTGCCCGTCGAACTCGGCGCGGACAATGCCAAGCATTTGCAGGGCATGAACATCCGGGGAGCCGCGCGTGAACTTGGCTTCCGGCTGAAGGCCTATCGGCCGGGGCGTCCGTGGGAAAAGGGTGCTTTGGAGCATCTCTTCGCGATCCTCGGCCGCAGGATTCATCGTCTTCCGGGATCGACCGAATCCACTCATGAGCGCCGGGACGAATTCGACGAGGAGAAGGAGCGCGCCAAGCCGGTGCTGAGCATTCAGGAACTCTATGGCTTCCTGAATTTCTATTTCGCGAGCATCCACCACTTCAAGCCAACGGCCGGACTCGGTCCGCTCGCGACCTTGAAAGGCGTTCCGGCCGAGCGGTGGGAGGACGAGATTGCCAATGCTCCAGACGCCCCGATCATCGATCCGGATGTCCTGATCCGACTCGCTGGGGACATCAACGAGGTCACCATTTCCGACGTCGGCGTCCGCCTGGACTACATCGTCTACAGCTGCGCCGAACTGCTCGTCCTGACAACCAACCCGGAGCACTACGCAGGCCGGAAATACCAGGCGCGTCGCGACCCGTCGGATCTGGGAATGCTGAGGGTCAAGAACCCCTACGTCCAGGCTGAACACTGGATCGATGTACCTGCTCGCGACGCCGATCTCGGTTACGCCCGCGGCATGAAGCTCTGGGCGCATAGGATCATCATGAAGCATCTCCGCGATCAGGCGAAGGAGGCGGATCGCAAGCTCACGCTGGTCGAGGCTCAGGTCGAACTCGAGGCCAAGCTGACCGAGGTCCACGCGAACCGCAAAAAGTACAATACGGCGCAGCTCATGGCCCGGTTCTACAATACCAATCTCCAGAAAGAGGAGCGCAGCAGGATCACCGAGATGGGCCGCGTCGAGTATTCGGAAGGTCGTCTGAACCTTGCCGCCATGCCCTCGATCGAGGTGCCCGAGCGCGTGAACGTCAGAGCCGTGGCAGTCATGCCCACCGCCCGGGAGACACCCGTCGCAGAGCCGAAAGCCACGGTGCCCCGAACAATCGCCGGGGAGCACATCCCCAAGCCAGCCTTCGACAAATTTGACGACGGCCTGCCAGACGACCTGGCTGATTGGGATCTTTAGTAAGGAGTAGACCCATGAACTTCCAAGAGAAATTCAAGACACTTGAACAGTACGCCGCCGAGCAGGCTGCACGGACGCCTTCTCTTCCTGTCGCGGTTCCGCACTTCCACACGGATGCCTTTGAAAGCGACGAGGAGAGGGTCGCCGCCAGCAAGCTGCCCGTCACGACCAGGCAGTGGATGATCAAGAACCTCCTGGTGAAGTATCGTGTCTTCAAGGACGGCTATGACATCATCGCAGGGAACCATTTTCCGGTCGAAGGCGGCATGCCGGGAGCCGGAACGGTTGGGGCAATGCTCGGCGAGAGCCGCACTGGCAAGACAGCCGTGTGCAGCTACTATGCGGCCATGCATCCACCGCACTACGATGAAGAGGGCGAGATTTTTCCGGTCGTCCACATGACGGCCACGGTGAAGATGACGCCTGTCGAATTCGCTCATCAGCTCAATCGCCTGACTGCCGCTCGCTACGAGAAGAAGTCCGGCGGCAGCGGCGTGTACGTCGACAGTGCCTTGCTCAGGCTTCTCAAGGTACAGACGCAGCTGCTGATCATCGATGACGCGCAGTATCTGTTCTTCGATCGAACAGACAAAACTGCAGCGAACATGTTCAAGCTCGTGAAGGCGATCATCGACTACGACTGCCTCGCAGTTATGCTTGTCGGCGAGGAGCGCATCAATGATTATGTTTTCTCAATCAGGCCTTTCGCCAACCGCCAGTACAATTGGAAGGTCCTGAAGCCGCTTTCGGCCGGGCAGTCCGACATGGAGCGGTTTGCGAAGCTTCTCGGATCCATCGACCGCCGCCTGCCCTTCGCCAATCTCTCCGGCCTTGACCAGACATATATCGCCGAACAGTTCTATCGGTACTCCGGGGGCATGATCGGCCGCGTGATGAACATCATCGAGCCTGCAGCGTATATCGCGCTCAACAAAAGAGCGGCATCGGTGACCATCGAGCACCTGAGGGAAGCCGTTTCGACCCGTGTCGATGCTGGCGACAGCTACTCCTACTTCGGGTATCTCCGCCATGCTGCATAATCGCTTCCGCGCAGATCGGATCTTTTCACGCTGGCGTGTACGGCCGAGCTTCGGGGAGTCAGGCACGACCTACTTTTCGACGCTTGTCGCAGACAGCGAGGACTGCTCACCAAGAATTTTCGCAGATCAGGCCGGACTTTTGTCCGGCCCCAACCCCAACGAGCGAATTCTGGAGGAACTGCTTCGCCTACCGATCACCCAACAACAGAAGGCAAGCCTCATCCGATGGACCCCCATGCGCATTCACGAGAACCAATCTTGGATCTTGTGCGGCCACGAGATCACCGCGAGACGCTTTGCTCAGCTGGACCGTAAGTGCGAGCAATGTGTCAGGGAAACTCCATATCACCGTGTCTGGTGGGATCTCCAAGGATTCGAGATTTGCCCCGTTCACGATATTCCGCTTACGCGGCCTATCAAGCCTCGCGATCAGGACTACACGCGTTGGACCTTTCACGGAGTCCCTGTGTCCGCCGACACAGACCCGCCAGCTTTGTCGCGAAAGGGACGTGACAGCTACGAGGAATATCTCCTGCGTCGGCTCGGAGCAGTCGAGCCCGCCGCGCCCTGCCCGCTTCTGGATGACCAGCCTTTGGATCTTGTCATGAAAGCGGTTCATGAGATTGGACGCTTTCTGTCGAATCCGCGAACCGAGTCCAAGGCCTCACGAATGCCATCAACCGGATGGGCGAAGGGGTTCGGCGCACTCAAGCGGGACGCTGAGCATCTGGAACAAGCAATCAGTGACTGGCTCGTGGCAAATCACACCATCGAATCTCTTCGGCACGTCAACCTCGACAAGTTCGGATACTTTCGCCAGATGCCACTTCCAGACGGTATTTTGAAGGATAGGATCCGCGCCGCAAAACTTGCCGGCGCCGCGCGCCACGGTGTGCTCGTTCCATCTCTTCGCACAAAGCCTGGCGTCGATGTACCGCTTCATCTCGGCGCCCTGAAGGATCAGACCGCCCTCACCCGCTATGGAGTGGACGCGCTCCTACGAAAGGTATGGCCCGAGATGTCGGAACAAGATGCGAAAATCGGCATCCCGAAGCACATTGCAGACGAAGTCAGGAGAGTGGCCGCGGAGGCCGTGCCCCTGCGAGAGGCTGCGAAACTGCTGGGGTGCAGCGAACCCGCAGCCAAGAACATGGCGCGCTGTCTGTCAGTGGACGGACGCTCCGTCTCTGTTTTTAAAAAGACGGCCAAGACGTCAGCTCTGTATGTCATCAAGACGGAGTTGGATCAGATGCTGCAGGTGATCGGATCCCTGCCGCCTGAGCCTCGCGCAGTCCGAACGGTGGGCGTGCGAACTTATGGCCGCCATCATGCCCTCGGAGAAAGTCGCGTTCTGGCGGACGTCGTCTCAGGGAAGCTTCCCGCATTCGCAGGGGCAAACAGACGCCTCGACAAGGTCGTGCTAACGCGACCTGAGAAGTTAGGACGCGGCGGCAAACCGTCCCCGGTTGGCAGAACCCAAGTTCCCGCTGGAGCGATGCTCGGTTGCGAGTTTCATGGAATAACAGGCGCCGACGCAATTGGAACCCGGGAACTCGTTCGGCAAGGCTTCGTGAAAAAGTTCGGGACAAAACGGGGACTACTCGATCGCAAGTCCGCGATGGCCTTTCACCAGCGCTATGTGAATCCTGTCAGATACATGATGGGCAGAGGGATGATCGCAATAGAGGCGATCTGGGCGCTGAAGAAGATGGATCTTCCCTTGGCCTTCAAGCACGACTCCATAAGGCCATACTTCGCTGAGCGGAAAGAACTGGAGGCAAGGATCGGTCCACTCTATCGCCCCAAGGACGAAGCCATGGATCTCTGGCGCGCTCTGATCCGCAACGGCGCCGCCAACTGCCCGTCGTTCATAATCCCTGAATTGCCAGGTGATGGAGCCACCTATATCTACACGTCATCGAGGATGTTCTCGTTTAGAGTTCTCTTCGAAGATAAGGGGCTAGTCTTGAAGGCGACGTTCGCACCCACTTCGCGCCGTATCTGGTCGGTGTACGTGGCGAATTCGCAGGTCTTCCGGGAATTGCTTACGTCCTTCAAATGGAAGAGCCGGGACGGCGAAGTGGTCGCCAAGGCGGTTATCCGCGATGAGAGCGAGGTGGAAAGGGCTACGATTCAGCTCGGGCAACTGGCGGCCTACTTCCGCTACAAGATGCCATAGGAAGCTATGAACGCATGCCCGTGATCAGGCATGCGTTCATTTACAACCGCGCGGATAAAATGCGCTCGATCCTGATAACTGGAGGTTATGAAAATCAGGGTATCAGGCCGGAAACGGAGAACCCAATGCATATCCAGATTAATAGCCGAGTTTTCGAGGACACGGTCTTCATCGAAGTCAACGACGACGGACGCCTGACGTTGACGCTGAACGTTCCGCTGACCAGCGACTTCATCCAAATTGAGGAGGAGTTTTACCTCAAGGACGAAGAAGAATACGTGGATTGGGTAACCGGTCTTGTATTGCCGAGCGGCTACTTTGCCATTGGCGTCTTTAAGGGGCGCCGCTCAACGATTCCATTGCGTATCTTCCTCGTCGGAAAAGGACTTTCACTCGAACTGCTGGACGAGGCTGCGGTCTACCGGGCAATCGCTGCTCACGAAGCAAAGCTGAAAAATGAATCAAGCGGCTTCAGACGATAGGTCCTTATAGAAGCCATGTTTTCTTAGCTCGACGGTTGCGGGGTGGTCATGCTTCATCAGTGACCACTGACCGTGCTCTTTTTCGAAATCAAACCCGACCTGTGCTTGATCGCATATCTCAATCAGTCGTACGACTGCATCGTCACAGCCATTGGCCCGAATTAAGGCTCCGTAAAAGTCGATCTGAAAGCTGAGCTCGGGGAATGCGCCCCTCTCCAAACTCTCGGTCATTGATGCTAGTATCGGCTCGATCCGCTCGCGGTCCATCGCAGTCTCCAACTATCGTTGCTATCACAAGGATCTGCGTCACCCTTCGCCGGCGCAACCTAATCTCGTGGATGGATGTTAGCCGGAGCAGAACTCTTGCACGTCGAGTCGAAATCACGCATCCTGTTTTGAGAGCGTCAGACTCGACCTGAGACGGACATTTTTTGTGAATCCGCGCTTATGGTGACGGCGCTATAGCCAATTCGCACTTATGAGTTCTCAGTTCGCGTTTTTGCTAACTGGCTGCTGAAAAAAATCAAACGAATTCAACGATCCTCAATTCGCCTTTATGCGGCGACACTGACTCGGAACCGACACCCAAGTATCAACACCACGAAGCCCTGCCCCATGAGGACACGCCGACTTGAGCAATGACAACTCCGACTTGGAGAAGCTGGCGCGACGGTTTTATCGGGATCACAGGAAGGTGCTGGGTCTCGTCACCGAGCGCAGTCCCGGCTGGGGCTTTCCCGAAGCCGTGCGGCGCGTGTTCGGCGCCGAACCACGGCCTGGCAAAGCCGTGCGGATCGGCAACCGCAACTTCATCTACTCATCGCAGTCAGACAATCTCGTGAGTTTTCTCCCGGCGCGCTGGCGCGATGCGGTGGATGGCGCCAAGGGCCGGTTTCCAGGCTGCGAGAAGTGGTGGGCAGGCTATCCGTTCATCACCTGGGTGGAGGTGCGCGCCAACAATGACGGGACGAGCGGCTATCTGAAGCTCAACGCCGAAGTCGGGCCCATCTCCGACCATGATGCTCGCGCTCGGTTGATCGAGGCAGTCACATTGGCGGCCTCCGCCGGCGATTGGCAGCGCATCCGGTTCGAGACCAAGTCCGCCGACGCATCGCGGCTCTATTCGCGGTTTCTGCGGATGAATTCGCTTGTTCTCGACGATATCCGCGACCCTGATGAGACCGAGCAAAAGCTGATCCGGCTGGTCACCGACTTCGAGCCCGAAATCGAGATGGTCGGCACCGCCCTCTTGCAGCATCTGCGTCTGGCAAATAATGGCAATTGACACTGTCCGCCAAGGCAGGCATCAGCCGCGTTAACCATTCATTAACCATGTCTGGTGCAGAACCATGAGCGCAAGTGTTCGGGCCGTGGAGCCTTTTTGGTTTCCGCCGGGCAGCCTTGAAGTGACGGGTTCGCTCGCCAGTTCGGGGTGACGGTCTCGCCATTATGGCGGGCACCCTCGTGGTTAACCGTTAAAGATGTCCTCATCATCGCTAGCTCATCCGCCGGACCGATACTGACGTCCGACCGCTAGCCTGTGTCCAGGGCTTTTTAGCATGACCAGCCTGCTTACAAACACGTCCGCCATGAACGCACTGCAGACGCTGCGCACCGTCGGCAGCGATCTCTCCAAGACACAAAGCCAGGTCAGCAGCGGATTGCGGGTCGAGACCGCGTCCGACAACGCCGCCTACTGGTCGATCGCGACGACGATGCGTTCCGACCGCATGGCCGTTTCGGCCGTGTCGGATGCGCTCGGGCTGGGTGCGGCCAAAGTCGACACCGCAAGCGCTGGCGTGACCACCACAATTGAGGTCCTATCCGACTTCAAGGCCAAGCTTGTGGCCGCGACGGAAGACGGCGTCGATCGATCGAAAATCCAGGACGAGCTGGAACAGATGAAAGCCCAATTCGTTTCGACCGCGACTTCGGCAAGCTTCAACGGCGTGAACTGGCTGAACACCGACGATCCGCGAAACCTGGTCGAGCTTTCGTCGCTGCCCGCCAACCTCACCTCGTCCTTCATCCGAAGCGCCGACGGCACGGTCAGCGTCGGCCAGACGCAGGTCGATCTCGCCGACGTCAGCCTTTTCAATGTCGGCGGCGGCGGCGCGCTGCAGAAGGACATCCGCTCGCTTGGCGATATCGGCGGCTTGCGCAATGCATTGCTTTCCAGCGCGTCTAATTACGGGCGCCAGGGATGGGCGGTAACAGGACCGATCACATTGACGGGCTCGGACACAATATCGTTTGACTTGTCGATCGACGGTGGGCCGAACAATTCGATAACCGTCAGCAAATCGACAGTTGATGCGGCACTCGGAACCTCGGACGGTGCTATTCCCGATTATCGTCGGTACGCATTGGTTCTCAACCAAGCGCTTGCAGACGCCGGCCTGGCCTCCTCCGCTTGGGTCGAATGGGCCGTCGACTCGTCAATTCCAGCGATACCGATGGTCAGTTTCGTCACCACAGAACAGTCCGGCAGCAATGCATCGAGCATTTCCGTTTCAAATGTGCAGCAGCTTCCTGCGGGAAATGCCGGCGGATTGACTGCGGCTCCCCACATGGAACAGATCGGAACCTACGCGAAATCCCAATTCAACTTCACTGCACCGTTTCGCGTTTACCGAGACGTCAGCTTTTCCTTTGATGTCGGCGTTGACGGTGATCCCGCGAAGAGGGTTGTCGTTGATCGAAACCTCGTCGACAGCGTGCTCGGCACAAACGACGGCATGATCAATTCAGCGGCTGATTTTGTCAGCATACTAAGCGCGGCCGCAGCCGGTACAGGCATCGACATCACAGCAACCGGAGGCGTTATCTCTTTTGAGGTTGATAGTGCCGCATACCCGCAGATGGGCAGGCGCTCCTCGATGAACTTCGGAGACGTCACCGACAATCTCGGCCCGGTTGCGGATTTCGACATTCTCGACGTCGATATCACCGACGCCTCGGCGGATATCGCCAACTATCTCTCGGGCGTCGACGCGATGTTGAAAAGGGTCGTGGTCGGCGGCAGCGTTCTGGGCTCCGCCCAGAAGCGGCTCGACATGCAAACGGATTTCACCAGCAGTCTCGGCGACAGCATCGACAAGGGCGTCGGTCGCCTCGTGGATACCGATATGGAGGAAGCCTCGGCGCGGTTAGCGGCGCAACAGACCCAGCAGCAACTGGCCGTGCAATCCCTGCAGATCGCCAATAGCAGCGCTCAAGGGATATTGTCGCTCTTCCGGTAATGCCGGACGTATTCCGGCGAGAAATCGCCGGCTCCACATCTGGACGAAGCAAAGAGAATCATTGATTTCAAGAAGATAAACTGAAAACGTCGACAACATCACAATGTCGTTCACCTGACGCTTCAATGCCCCTCAATATCCTGTCCCGCATCGCTGCGACGGCCATACCGCTGTCGATTTCCGCCTTGTCCGCCACCTCGCCAGCCCTGGCGCTCGACAAGATTCGCTTCGGCACCGATTGGTTCGCCGAGGCCGATCATGGCGGCTTCTATCAGGCGGTGGCCGACGGCACCTATGCGAAATACGGCCTCGACGTCGAGATCGTGCAGGGTGGCCCAAGCGCGCAGAACCGGGCCATGCTGCTCGCGGGCCGGCTGGACGTCTATCTCGGCACCCAGCAGGAACAGCTTGTCGGCCAGGAACAGGAGATCCCGCTGGTCGACGTCGCGGCGATCTATCAGAAGAACGCCCAGGTCATCCTCGCCCATCCGGGCAGCGGTATCGACAGCTTCGAGGATCTCGCCGGCCTTAAGACCATATTCATGACGCAGGGCGGCTTCGGCACCTATTTCGAATGGATGAAGGCACATTTCAAAGGCTTCCGCGACGAGCAGTTCCGCCCCTACAACTTCAGCCCCGCCCCCTTCCTCGCCGACGAAAACGCCGCCCAGCAGGGCCTCGTGACATCGGAACCCTATGCTGTCGAAGTGGAGACGGGCATCGAGCCCCGTATATTCCTGCTCGCCGACAGCGGCTACGCACCCTACGCGACGATGATCACCGTCCAGCGCAAGTTGATCGATACCGATCCCGATCTTGTCCAACGGTTCGTCGATGCGTCAATAGAGGGTTGGTACAACTATCTCTACGGAGACAATGCAGCGGCAAACGCATTGATCAGGAAGGCCAACCCCGACATGACGGATGGCCAGATCGACTATGCGATCGACAAGATCAAGCAATACGGGATTGTCGACAGCGGTGACGCGCTCGACAAGGGAATCGGCTGCATGACCGCCGCGCGTTACGGCGAATTCGCCAAACAACTCGTCGCGCTCAGGCTGCTGAGGCCCGACACCGACTACACGAAGGCCTTGGACACCCGCTTCTCCTGCAAGGGCGTCGGCTTGAGCTTGAAGAAGTAGACGACGCCTTCCACTATTTCAGCTCTTCGAAATCCCCGTGCTTCCAGCTGCCGTCAAAGGCCGGCTTGTCCGGGCCGTAGATCCGGATGTAAGCGAACCAGCCGCGACCGGCACGGTCTTGATCCAGCACCCCTCCTGCCCCGCCGGCGCGGTCGGGCGCGTGGCCCTCTTCTTTACGGGCCCCACACACAGGCCGCCCCGTTTACGCACCGGTTACACCGCCATTTACCGTTACGTACTTACGCGCGTGCGCATAAAGCGAAAGGCTCCCCTCGCGTCGGCTGACGACGATTAAGATCCGGCGGCACCGGCCGCCTGGCACAAGGGAGACCGCAATGTTGAACGATCCATCGGTGAGGAGCGCGTCATGACGAACTCCCTTCCAAAGAAGCTGTTTTCGGCAACGGTCGCGGTCGCGATGGCGCTGACGTCGACCACCTTCCTCTCTCCGGCCAGAGCCCAGCAGGCCACACCGGCTGCCCCCGCTCCCGCAGCGGAATCTGCGGCGACACAGGACACGTCCAAGCCCAACATCCTCGTCATCTTCGGCGACGACATCGGCCAGACCAATATCAGCGCCTATTCCTTCGGCCTGGTGGGTTACAAGACGCCGAATATCGACCGCATCGCCAAAGAAGGCATGATGTTCACGGACTATTACGCCGAGAACAGCTGCACCGCGGGACGCTCGACCTTCATCACCGGGCAGGTCTGCCTGCGCACCGGCCTTTGCAAGGTCGGCATCCCCGGCGCGACCGTCGGGCTGCAGCCGCGTGACATCACCATCGCCCAGGCCCTCAAGCCGCTCGGCTACGCCACCGGCCAGTTCGGCAAGAACCACCTCGGCGACCGCGACGAGTTCCTGCCGACGAAACACGGTTTCGACGAATTCTACGGCAACCTCTATCACCTGAACGCCGAAGAGGAGCCCGAACGACCCTATTATCCCAAGGGTGACGAGGAATTCGTGCGGTCCAATGCGCCGCGCGGCGTCCTGAACGCGTCGGCCGACGGCAAGATCGAGGATACAGGTGCGCTGACCACCAAGCGCATGGAAACCATCGACGACGAGACGACGTCTGCGGCCATCGACTTCATGGACCGGCAGGTCAAGGCCGGCAAGCCCTTCTTCACTTGGATGAACACGACCCGCATGCATGTCTTCACGCATGTCAGGGACTCGATGAAGGGCCAGAGCGGCATGCCGGGCAACGAATATGCCGATGGCATGGTCGAGCATGACGGCGACGTGGGCAAGCTGCTGCAGGCGCTCGACGACCTGAAGGTCGCCGACAACACGATCGTCGTCTACACGACAGACAACGGCCCCAACCAGTTCTCCTGGCCGGATGCGGCAACCACCGCGTTCCGCAGCGAGAAGGACACCAACTGGGAAGGCGCCTTCCGTGTTCCCGCGATGATCCGCTGGCCGGGCAAGATCAAGGCCGGCGAAGTGTCGAACGAGATGATGTCGGGCCTCGACTGGTTCCCGACCCTGGTCGCGGCTGCCGGCGAAAGCGACATCAAGGAGAAGCTTGCGAAAGGCACCTCGATCAGCGGCAACCAGTTCAAGGTTCACCTCGACGGCTTCAACCAGCTTCCGTATCTCAAGGGAGAGCAACCGAAGTCCGCGCGTGACGAGTTCTTCTACTTCAACGACGATGGCGAACTCGTCGCCTATCGCTACGACAATTGGAAGATCGTCTTCTGCGAACAGCGGCAGCCGGGTGGCTTCGTGGTATGGGCCAATCCGTTCACCTGCCTGCGCGTGCCGAAGGTGTTCAACCTCAGAATGGACCCCTACGAGCGCGCCGATGTCGTCTCGGATCAATATTACGACTGGATGATGAAGAACGCCTATCTCGTGCAGTATGGCGTCTACAAGGTCGCTCCGTTCCTCCAGACGTTCCGCGAATACCCGCCGAGCCAGCGGCCTGCGAGCTTCAGCGTCGACCAGATGATTTCGGCGCTGATGAACTCGATCGACCAGGGTCCAGGCGCGAAATAGCGGAAAGCCGAATTGCCGGGCGCGGCACGATCGCGCCCGGTACAGCATTCGATCGCGGAGCGCGGGACGGCGCCACGGTCTCCATGCGCCCCGCCAGCGTAAATTTACGCGCTTATTTACTGTTGCGTACTTACGCGCGCACGCGTGGATGGCCTCTAGTGCACAAGCAACAAGAGTGGAGTTCCATGCAATGAGACTTCTGGCGCTTGCCTTGACGCTCCTTCTTGCCACCCCTCTTGCCGCGGCCGAACATGGTGCCCGCAAGATCTTCGACGCAGAATTGGAACGCGCCGCCGTTGAGGCAGTGATTTGGGGCATGCCGGCCGTGAACTACGACCTCATGCGCCAGGAAATGCTGACTAAGACACCCGGGAAAGTCGGCGGCGTCATCTATTGGGGACGCCCGCTGGATTGGAAGAACCAGACGCTGACGCCCAATCCGGATGCGCTCTACTTCATGGTCTTTTTCACCACGAAGGACGGACCAGTCGTCCTCGATCTGCCCCCGGCCGATGGCCGTGCCTCGTTCAACGGCAACATCGTGACGGCATGGCAGCTTCCTTTGGAGGATGCAGGCCTGCTTGGTGTCGACAAGGGCAAGGGCGCAAAGTTCGTTATCCTGCCTCCCGATTTCACGGGATCGGTGCCTGATGGCTTCACGCCGCTGAAATCCGAGGTCTATGGCGGCTACATGCTGTTTCGCTCCAACCTCGCCAGCCACTCCGACGCCGATGTGAATGCCTCCATCGCCTACGGCAAGAGGCTGAAGGTCTATCCGTTGTCGGCGGCTCAGAGCCCGCCCGAGACCAGCTTCTCCGACGTGAAGGACATCATGTTCGATAGCACGATCAAATGGGATGCGAGCTTGTTCGATAATCTCGACAGGGTTGTTCAGGAGGAGCCATGGATCGAGCGCGACAAGATCATGATCGACAAGTTGCGGACAATAGGCATCGAAAAGGGCAAGCCGTTCGCCAAGGACGCGCGCACCGAGCCACTGCTCGACAGGGCTGTGAAGGAAGCCCACGCCTTTCTAGCGGCCAGATATGACGCAGGCCTTCCGCCGTTCTTTTCCGACAAAAGCCGGTGGACCTACCCGGCCTATCCGAGCCTGATAAAGGCGGCGGCATCGGACTTCAAGGAGCCGGACGCCTATCCCGTTGACGACCGTGGCGTCGCCTATCACTACGCCTATATCGGCATCAAACGACTGGGCGCCGGACAATTCTACTCCATCTCGATCCGAGACAAGGATGGCCGCGACTTCGATGGCGGCAAGTCCTATCGCCTGCGGGTCCCACCCAATGTTCCCGTGCAGCAATACTGGTCCGTGACCGCCTACGACCGCGAGACCCATGCGCTTATCAAGAACATGCCTCGGGCCAGCCGCTCATCGCAGATCGCCGAGCTTGAGAAGAATGAAGACGGCTCTGTCGATCTCTACTTTGGCCCCAAGGCACCAAGGGGCAAGGATGCAAACTGGATCCCGACGGACGGGAAGCGAAAGTTCGAGCTGATGTTCCGGGCCTACGGGCCGACTGAAGAGTTTTTCGCCAAGAAATGGGTACTTCCCGACGTCGAAACCGTGAAGCATCGTTGAGGACAGAAACATGACGCTTGCATTCAGCGACACCATCGACATCGACGCAGCACCGGCGGGAATGGTCTGGATCGAGGGCGGCACCTTCACCATGGGCTCGGACAACCACTATCCCGAGGAAGCGCCGGCGCATCCGGTGACGGTGGATGGGTTCTGGATCGATGAAACGCCCGTCACCAACCGCAAGTTCATGGAGTTCGTCAAGGCAACCGGCCATGTGACCATGGCGGAGAAGGCGCCGGACGCGCGCGACTATCCTGGCGCGCTGCCGCACATGCTGCGGGCCGGCTCCCTGCTCTTCACGCAGCCGAAGACGGTGAGTGGTACCGACATCTCGCAATGGTGGAGCTTCAAGTTCGGCGCCAACTGGCGGCGCCCGCTCGGCGGCATCAGCGATCTGCGCGGCAGACTCGACCATCCGGTCGTCCACGTGGCGTGGTCGGATGCGAAAGCCTATGCCGATTGGGCGGGCCTCGAGCTTGCCACCGAAGCGGAATGGGAATTCGCCGCGCACGGCGGATCGGAGAGCGAATATGCCTGGGGCGACGAACTCTCCCCCGATGGCAAGGCGATGGCGAACACCTGGCAGGGCATATTCCCGACGCAGACGACCAAGCCAAAGGGTGAGGAGCGGACATCGGCGGTTCGCTCCTTCCCGCCCAATGGTTACGGCCTGTACGACATGATCGGCAATGTCTGGGAATGGACATCGGACTACTGGACAACGCGCCATCCGGAGCCCGCGAAACATTCCTGCTGCATCCCGAGCAATCCGCGCGGGGGTGAAGCGGAGGCGAGCTACGATCCGCGCCTGCCCGATATCCGCATTCCGCGTCGCGTGCTGAAGGGCGGCTCGCATCTCTGCGCGCCGAATTACTGCCGCCGCTACCGCCCGGCCGCCCGGCACGCCGAACCGGAGGACACTTCAACGAGCCATGTCGGCTTCCGCTGCATCAAGCGGGTTGGCAGCAAGGGAGACGCGCGATGACCGCGATGGGACAATTGCTGGCCGCCGCCCGCGCCTGCCTGCTCGCCGTGACCCTGCTTGCCGCACCGGCGGTGGCGCTTGCGCAGGAACCATTGGCCTCGTGGAACGACACCCCTGCCCGGCAACGGATCATCGATTTCGTCAAAGCCACGACGACCGAGGGCGGCGCCGGTTTCGTTGCTCCGGATGATCGCATCGCCGTCTTCGACAATGACGGCACGCTGTGGACCGAACAGCCCTTCTATATCCAGCTCGGCTTCATGCTCGACCGGGTGAAGACGCTGGCGCCTGAGCATCCCGAATGGAAGACCAAGGAACCATTCGCCAGCATCCTGAACGGCGACGTCAAGGGCATCGCCCGGGGCGGCGAGATGGGGATGGTGGAGCTTGGCATGGCAACGCATGCCGGCATGACGACGGACGAGTTCGAAAAGATCGTCACCGATTGGTTCGCGACCGCGAAACACCCGAAATCCGGCCGGCCCTACACCGAGATGACCTTTCTGCCGATGCGCGAGTTGCTGGACTATCTGCGCGCCAACGGCTTTACGACCTACATCGTCTCCGGCGGCGGCGTCGAGTTCATGCGGCCGGTGACGGAAAAGCTCTATGGCATCCCGCCGCAACAGGTCGTCGGCAGCACCATCGCCACGCAGTATGCCATTGTCGACGATGTGCCGGTGATGAAGCGCCTGCCGAAGATCGATTTCATCGATGACGGCCCCGGCAAGCCCACCGGGATCAACAAGTTCATAGGCCGCAAGCCGATCTTCGTGGCCGGCAATTCCGATGGCGATTATGAGATGCTGCGCTGGGTCACGGCCAAGACGCCCGGCTTCGCTCTCATCGTGCACCACACCGATGGCGCGCGTGAATATGCCTATGACCGCCAATCCGCCTTCGGCAAGCTCGACAAGGCGCTGGACGAGGCCGAACGCCGCAACTGGCTTGTCGTCGACATGACGAACGACTGGAAGAAGGTCTTCGCCTTCGACCAGTGATCCGGATGAATCGCGCGGCCTACTGCACCGCGACCGGCTTGGTGATCGACAGCGGCATCGAGATCGTCAGAAACACCGAGTCTCCTTCCGCGCGGTTCTCGGCGGCGAACTCGTGGAAATATTTGATCCGCGCCGAGATCGGCAACTCTCCGGCCTTGAAGTTCCAGCCGATCGTCGCACCGATCGCAGCAACCCGTCCCTTGAACGGACCGAAGGCGCCCTCGCCGCTATCCCCCGTCAGCTGGTCGTAATAGTAGCCCACCAGACCCGCGTCGAACTGCTCGTTGAAATGCTGCACGGCTGCCCATTCGAAGTGGAACTCGGTGCCGGTGCGATAGTTCGTGTCGGGGTTTTCGCCGTTGAAGGTCACGCCGATCGCCGCCGAGAGATCGAGGCCGATCTCCGGATCGAGCCATGTTCCGGCAGCGCTGACATCGGCACCCCAGCGGTGAAACGCGATGTTCGAGATCTCGCCATCCTGATAATCGCCGATCGGGACGTTGACGAGAACGCCCGTGGTCCAGTGGAAATTGCCGGCATCCCAACCGAGCGTGCCGCTGACGAGCGGATCACCGACGGTAAACACCGTGTCCTTGGTGGCGCCCGACAGCACGCCGCCGCCCGGCCCCGATAGCGTAAGGTCGGCGATCGTCTCTTCCCAGCCGACGGGGATCGTCGCGCCGAGCCCGAGCCGCCCGCCCATCACTTCCTCTGGAACGACCCAGATGACGGTCGGTGCCGCGAGCGCCGCCTTGCCCTCGACGCCGACGGCGACGCGGCCGCCGGTCGGAAGCTGCGTGCCGCCGCCGAGATCGCCCTTGTAGAGCCAGATGTCGTTTTGAAGGTAGACGCCGGGTGGTGGGAGGATACCTGCGGCCGGGCCCTTGGAACCAAGCAGATAGAAGCCGGCACCGCGTTCGGCGGCGGTGGCCATGTGCGCGCAGGCCAGCATCGATGCGCCGGCAAGAAGCGCTCCGGTCAGAAATCTCAGTTTCATGCTCGTCCCCTCATTCGTCCCATGGCCCTGCCTTTCGGCTGCCCCGGACCTGCAACAAACCTTCAGTCCCCCCATTCGCCGTCGCAAGTACGCAACGGCAAATGCGCCCGTAAATCACTGCCCCGCAATGCTCGCGACGGCCTCGGAGCTCGCGCCCGCCTTCCCCAGTCCCGTCTCCAGGCTTATGACGAGCTCCGGCCGAAGCTGCGCCATTTTCGCCGCCTGCCGGAAAGCCGCAATAAATGCCGCCCGATCAGTTGCAGCCTCCCCCAGACGCTGCGCCGCGCTCTCCGCGCCGAGCTCGCCAAGCGCAGCCACGCGAATGGCGCGCGTCAGGATGTCGTTGCCGACGGCCTGCTCGGCGGCAAGCGACGCCTCCGACCACCGCGCGTTCCTGTAGGCTTCAAGTGCCAGCACCAGCGAGGCGTCGCGCGGCGGCGTCTCCTCCATTGCGACAGCCTCCCGCGCGAGGTCGTTCGCCGCCTTGAAGTAGCCGGCGGCAAAGAGCACGAGGCTGAGCGACGCGGCATTGGCCGAATTGTTGGGATTGAGCGCCATCGCCCTGTTTCCCGCATCGATCGCCGCATCCAGCCGTCCGCTGGCGAAACGCGCCGCCATCAGCGCCCCTTGCGCGCGATCGGAAAGGGGCGCGGTGGAAACCGCGGACTTCGCCATCTCGAGGGCTTGCGGAATGGTTGCGGTATCGCGGGCATAGAGCCGTGCCAGCATTGCGCTGGTGTCGGGATCCTCGGGATCACCCGCAAGCGTCCGCTCCAGGCATCCGCGAAGCCCCTCCACGCCGCCGCCGCTTTCACTGCCGTCGAGCATGAATTCCGCCCTGGCAACGCAGGCATTGCCTAGAGCATCCGCCGGAGCCTCCCTCGCCTCAAGCGCGTTGATCACGCCACGCGACGATGCGATCTGCCGCGCGACCGCGCCGGAGATCTCGAGCCTTATGGTCGCCGGCTCCTTGCCCTCGGTCTCGACCCGCTCCAGCCCCGATTTGAGCAATGTGCCGCTCGCGGTATCGACGACCTGCCACCAGACGGAGCGATCGTCGCTGTCGGCGTAATATTTGAGATCGACCTCGTAGCCTCGCCGCGCCGGCTGCGTCGGCGAGCCGGGCCTCGTCACCACGATCGTGTCGAAGGCGGAGAGCGCGGTCAGTAGCGTGTCACGGGCCACACTCGCCTCGCCCGCCATGTCAGGCGAGGCCGCGCTCATCAGGATGGTCACGGCAGGCTTCAGCGTAACCACGGGACGATCGATCGCCTTCCAACCCACGACGCCCGCAAGCGCAAGCAGCCCGACGCAAAGGGCCACCGGCATCCAGCGCCGCGATATCGCAAAACGTGGCAATGACACCGCGGCGTCATCCGGCCCGCTATCGGCCAGCGTTGTGTATGCATGATGGGCAAGTTGCGTTGGCGCTGTCTGCGCACGACCGCCTACGGCAGCCTGCGGAAACAGCGCGACATAGCTGCCTTTCGGAATATGGACGGAGACGCCCAGTTCAGCGCCGAACGCAGCATAATAACCGTCGAGCGCGGCTCTGAGACGGCTGATCTCGATCCTGACGATCGGGTCGATGGAGGCATCGAAGTTGCTGGAGCGCCCAAGCACGTCGAGCGCGATCGAATAGGCTTTCACACCCTCGGTGCATCCTGCAAACCGGCGCTCGGCGAGGTAACGCAATATGTCGCGCTGCCGGTCCGACACCCGGAAGCGGCCATCCGCAAGGAGCCGCTCCAGCTCCGCCTCGGCCTCTTCAAGGCTGACCTCGCATGCCCTCTCACCGTGTACTTCAGCACTCATGGGCTGCCCCCCGATACGCACTGACCACTAAAGCAGAACAGGAAAACTATCGCGCACTTAACATTAAGTTGCAATACGAAACGCTAACAAGCCAAATAAATGATACATTTCGTGACAGGTACGCTTCAATTTCGGATATGTGAATTCGTGCGTAGGATGTGCTGAGTTACATCATCCTCGATGCCGGAACACAGCCCTTCATATTCGCTGGTCCGCACCTGGTCACCTGCCCTGCGAAAAGTCTCGAGCGCGACCGCGGCGATCTCATAGGCTTCGAAGAGCTCATAGAGATCAGGCGATCGCGATGCGGCAGCCTGCAGGCTCGTGCGCAATGCGGGCAACTTCAACATCAGGCGCGCGAGGCCGCGCCGCGCCGCGTTGCCGGTCGTTCCGCCTGTCCCTCCCTGCCTGTTCATCGTCGTGAAGGCCTCCCCGCAAGGGTAATCGAGAGAGACTAGAGGCAGTGTCCCGTCGGCGTAAGTACGCAACGGTAAACAACGCGACGTTACGCCGGCACGACAGGCTCGGCGCGCCACCTAGGTGGATTTTTGCGGGGAAGGCAGCGTCGAAATCACTGCGGCTTACCAACCGGGCCGGCGTCCTGAATTGCGTCGCCGCCGCGCCCGGTCGGCTGCACGACACGCTGTTGCCCCGCCCCCATCCGCATCCACCACGTATCGGACAGAACAGGTGCTGCAAGCGCGCCATCGTGCGGGTTGGGCTTGATGACGTCGCGGACGGAGATCATGGCGCCCGGCGGTGTGCGCCTGGCCGCTTTCTCCTGCGCCAATAGCGGGGCCGCCTGGCCCGCGACCGCGGCGGCGATGACGAATGATGTGAGCGATACTGTCCTGTTGCACAGCATGAGCATTCATCCAGCGGGAGATGAGAGAGAGTGTAAGGCCGAAAGCCTGAGGAAGGGAAGTGGTCGTTGAAAATACTGTTGCCAAGGGCTCGGAGACAATGCGAGATCGGTCGTTTCGCCAGCACTTGCAGGCGCCGACGACGATGAGCAAGGACGCCTTGAATGAAGACCAATCCGCCGCTGCCGATGGGCTATTCCGAACTGCCGCGTGGCAAGCTCGCCAATGTCGTGACGTGTCTCGAAATGCGCGAGAAGCCCGACGTCAGCGTGCCTGCGCCAGGTGCTTTGCGTTTCGAACGTTGGCAGGCGCCTTCGCTTGAGGACTATCGCCAGCTGTTTCGCGAAGTCGGCGAGAATTGGCTCTGGCTCTCGCGGCTGATCATCAGCGACGAAGCGCTCGCAGCGATCATCCATGATCCCGATGTCGAGATCTACACGATCCTGTCGGAAGAAGGCCGCCGGATCGGCCTGCTTGAGCTCGATTTCCGCGAGCCGGGCGAATGCGAGCTCGTGTTCTGCGGCCTCGTTCCCGATGCGATCGGCCAGGGCGCCGGCAAGCTTCTGATCACCCAAGCGGTGGCGCGCGCATGGGCGCGGCCGATCAACCGCTTCTGGCTGCACACCTGCCATTTCGATCATCCGTGGGCGATCTTCTTCTACCAGAAGGCCGGCTTCAAACCCTATGCCTTCCTGGTCGAGGTGATCGACGATCCGCGCCTCTCCGGCCATATGCCGGAGACAGCCGCTCCGCACGTTCCCCTGCTTCGCCCCTGATCGGCACATCGCTCAGGACCACAAAACATCGGCGTTATCGATCGTAACGCCGCCGCATCTCTGCCGCCGCCAAAGGCAGGGCGGCACTTGCGACCGCACCGAGTGGCAATCGCCGCAGCAATCTGGTCGCAACGAAGGTAAACGCCATGGCGCCGGCAAGCTTCGCCCATGGGTATGATCCGAGCTGCTCGTGAGCGCTGGCATCCGCCCATTTGGCATTGGCGCTGACGACGGTGCCCGCCTGCTCTCGGATGACGTGAAGCCGGGCGCGCAGATTGTCGACCTCCTCCTGCAGCCGCCGCAGCGATCCTTCCTCGTCGAGCATGTCTGCATCGGCCACGTGATCGTCTTCGAGCACATAATCGGCCGGCGGTCCTTGCTGGCCCTCTTCGGCCGGGGCATCGGCCTCAAGAGCAGCCAGGTGCTCCCGCAACGCGGCCTCCGTCTCAAGCCCTTCCGGCTTGCCTTTCTTCGCCCCCGCAGCCTCGCTGGTCTTCATCGACGCAGTCGACGACGCGGCGACAGCCGGATGCTCGCGAAGCTCGTCCGCCGCGATAAACACATCTGTCTTCCCCGCCTCGTGATCGGGATGCGACACCTCGACATCGACGCTGTCGGCAAGCTCAAGCGCCTGCTCCGCGTTCATGATACCCACCGCCACGCGCCCCTCCTCGGATGTGACGGCGACTTCGACGATGGGCGGCTTCGACTTCTTTCTCATGCCAGTCTTTTTTTCCATGCAAAGTCTCCTTTGGCAGGGAAACACCTGCGGGACTCGATGGGTTCCATGACAGGTCAATCAAATTCGCTGCGACAGACCGTCTCTGGAACGCGGTCTTCCCAATCCCCATATATGTCTGGACCACGGAGCAGATATCGCGACGAACCGCGATCCGCCTTCCGCGATAACCCACACAATGGATTGGAGACAAAGGATGGCTCAAGCCACACGAACGGCTGCGTCCGAAGGACCCTATGATGCGGTCACGCTTGCCAAGAAGCACCGCATTTCGGTCGAGGATGCCAAGCAAATTATCGAGCAATATGGCGACGATCGCAAAGCGTCCGACAAGGCCGCGCGCCGCATCGCCGTCTGAAACGCAATGCGGCGGCCAGAAACCAGGCCGCCGCACACGCTAAAAATAGATGTATAATATCAATGGATTGCCGAGAATTTCGGAATCACATTGAAAGATCGCTCAACAAGCGCTCGAAGTCGTCAGCAAGAGCTCAATCGAAGCGCAGTTTGCTTTTCTGCTGCCCGGCATCGTCGAAATTGTCGGGATCGAGCCAAGCCTCGTAGCCGGCCTTCAGCTTCGGCCAGTCGGCGTCGATCATTGCGAACCACGCCGTATCGCGGTTCTTGCCCTTGGCCACCATATGCTGGCGAAACACGCCTTCGAATGTGAAGCCGAAACGCTCAGCCGCCTTCTTCGAGGGCTCGTTCGAATTGTTGCATTTCCATTCGAAACGGCGATAGCCGAGCTTGTCGAAGGCGAGCTTGGCGAAGAGATAGAGCGCCTCGGTGGTAACGCGGCTGCGTGCGATCGCCGGTCCCCACAAGATGTTGCCGATCTCGATCACCCCATGCGTGGCATCGATGCGCATCAGCGCCTGACGCCCCTCGGCCCGGCCAGTGCGCTTGTCGATGACGGCGAAGAACATCGGATCCGCCGACGCCTCGGCCTTTTCGAGCCATGTGGTGAAGGCTGCCATGTCGGCAGGCGCGTCCTCGAAGAGATAGCGGAAACGATCGTCGGCGCCGGGCTGCTGCGCCGAGGCGAGCAGGTCGCGCCCATGGCGGCCCGCGTCAAGCGGCTCAAGCCTGACATAGCGTCCTTCGAGAGCAATACGCTCCGGGCGCTCCACGCCCTTCCAGTTCGAGAGATCCATCCAAAATTCCCCATTGCGCGATGAAGCGACCCTGCCTCCTCGACCGAGGGGCCGCTGTATTGATGTGCTGTTTTAGAGGCTGCCGAATTACTTTGCGAGGTCTAATTTGGCCAATGGCAATCTCAGAACCGCCACCATCACAGCGTGGGCAGAAGCGTGAAGAGTTCCTGGGCGCGGTTGACGCCACGCAGCGCGTGCTGGCCGATGGACGTCAGATCGATCTGCGTCGAGGGAACGATCGCCGCGAAGCTCGCCGACATCAGCACCTTGCGCTGCAGCGATCGACAGAGCGACACGATGCGGCTGACCTCATTGACGGCGGGTCCGATGACCGTGAAGTCGAGACGGTCCTTGCTGCCGATATTGCCGTAGAACACGTCGCCCATATGCAGGCCGAGATAGACATCCGTGACCGGCCGGCCCTCGATGCGGCGCTGCGCCGTGAGGTCGGACAGCCGCTTGTCGAGCAGGGTTCGTGCCTTCAGCGCCGAAAGACAGGCCTCGCTCGGCTTCTCGTCCTTGAAGATCGCAAGCGTGCCGTCGCCCATCAGCTTCAGCACCTCGCCGCCCGCCTCCTGCACCGAGGAGATCACCGCATCGGCATAGTCGTTGAGCATCGGAATGATCTCTTCCGGATCGACCGTGTCGGAGATGTGGGTGAAATTGGCGAGGTCGGAAAACCAGAGTGCCGCCGAAATCCGGTCGCTGCGCCCGCGCGTGATCTTGCCGTGCAGCACCTGGTTGGCGGCGTCGTCGCCGAGATAGACCTTGGCGATCGTTCCGGCGACCCCGCTGACCGTCACGCATTTGACGGCCAATGCCAGACAGGGAAGCAGTTCGCGCAGCGCGGCCAGATCCTGCTCCGAAAAGCCGTCGGCCGCCCGCGTGGCGAAATGCGAGAAGAAACAGTCGATCTCGCCGATCGCTCCCTCATCGCCAAAACGATGCGCCATGGCGACAAAGTCAGTGAAACCAGCGGCTTTCAATTCGTCGAGAAGGTAGAAATCGGCGGCGTCGCCGCGGAGGAAAGAGCGGCGAACCTCGTTGGCGTCTTCGAGCTCAAGATAGTGAAACGCCGAGCGCAGCCAGTTGTCGGCGAAATTGCCCGCCCCGGCAACGCCATAGGCCGAGATGCGCTCTACCGCCTCCAAGGCATCCCACCGGAACGCGCGACCTTCATAGAGCGGATGCAGCGTATCGATGACGGCAACGGACCGGCCGATTGGTAGCCCGTTCGCGACGCAGCGCTCGCAGAAACCGTCGAGCAGGTCGGCCTCGGAAAGGCCTTTCAGCCCGCTCTGCATCAGCCATGTGGTGATTTCGATGACGTGGCGATCGTCCACGGGTGTCTCCTGATCCCGGATCATTGAGAATATCCGGGCATTCGTAGGTTCAGGCATGCGCGGACGGGCTTAATCCGCGCATGCCTCGTCACAGCCCTTGAAGGACCCGTGGGCCGTAACGTGTCGGGTCATGCGTCAGGCGCCGAACCGACTACCTCACGCCATGGTTAGATCACTCGATGATCGTGACGCTTGCCGTGCGACCGGCGACCAGCGCGGTTTCGCCCGGCGCCCCGTCGAGCGTCACCCGAACGGGAACGCGCTGCGCCAGGCGAACCCAGGTGAAGGTCGGCGTGACGTTGGCGAGCTGCGCACCCGTATCGCTGCGCTCGCGGTCTTCTATGCCGCTGGCAACGCCGGTGACGCGGCCCTTGAGCGGCTTTTCGCTGCCCATCAGATAGACCAGCGCCTCATCGCCGATCTTGATGCGATCGAGCTTGTTCTCCTCGAAGTAGCCGGAGATGTAGTAGGAATCGGTGTCGATCAGCGCCGTCACGGCACTGCCCGCCGTCACGTAATTGCCGGGACGCATCGAGAAGTTGGTGAGCACGCCGTTGACGGGTGCGCGCACGACCGAGCGGTCGAGGTTGAGCTGCGCGGTGTCGCGGCTGATGACGGCCTGGTTATAGGTCGCCTCGTCCTGCTGAACCGTGGTTTCCGCCTGCTGGATCTTCTGCCGGGTCACCGAGCTCTCGCCGAGCTTGCGGTAGAGATCAAGATCGCTCTTGGCCATGTCGAGCGCGGCCTTGCTGCTCTCCATCTGCGCCTCGGCCTGGCGTAGCGCCAAAGCAAAGCGAGCCTGGTCGATGCGGAAGATCACGTCGCCCTTCTTGACCGTCTGGTTGTCGGTCGCATCGACTTCGCTGACGATGCCGGAAACGTCCGACGCCAGGTGAACGACATCGGCGCGAACCTTGCCGTCACGCGTCCACGGGTCGTTCATGTAGTAGTCCCAGAGATGCCAGCCCAGCACACCGGCCAGCGCCACGACGACGCCGGTCAGAAGGAAGCGGCCGGAATAAGCAAGAAGCGATTTCATAGTGACACCTTGTTCAAAGACAGCGCGAGCGCGCCGAGCAGGCAGAAATACATGGCCGTATCGAAGAGTGGCCGGTGCCACACGAGACGATAGAATCCGATGAAGGCCAGGATCCGCCGCAGGATGGAGTTGAGAAAGAAGGCAACAACGGCGATTGCCGCGAGCGTTGGTATGAAGACGCCATAGAGATCGAGTTCCGGTCTCATGCCGCGTTCTCCTTTGCGAGTTGTCCGCCTGCCTGAATGGTCGCGTCAGGCATCACGAAATTCGCATCCGGATACAGATTGTAGCGAAGCGACGTGATGGCCCGTCGTGCGCCCTCGACGGCCGATGACGGATTTTGGTTGATGAGGTCGACCAACGATGTGTCGATCGCCTTCAAGAGGCCCTCGCCCGGCTGGGCGTGGCCATGTTTTTGCTTTTGCTGGTAGAGGCCGGCAATTCCCGACAGAACCTCGTCGACATCCTTTCGGCTGTCGCGCGTCAGCAGCTGCCGGTGGCGCTGCAGTTCCATCGTGTTCAGGCCATTGCGCAGATCGCCAAGGATGTCGTTCTGGGCGACGGCGGATTCGACCGGGATGCGCGCCAGGCGCGGCGCAACCAGACCGAAGCGATCCACCATGCGGTAGAGCAACCTTGCGAAGTCAGGTGCATCCGACTTGCGCGCCACGGCAACGATATCCGCCCAGCCGGCCCGCAGCACGCGGTAGGCCGTCCACTCCGCGCCGACGGAGCGCACCAGCACCGTGGTGCCGCAGGCAATCACCAGGCCGACAACCATTGCCATGTTCGAATTCAGGAACGAACTCAGGTCTGGGTTCAGGCGATCCTGCAGGGCCAGCATGTTCGGAAAGTTGACGCCGAAGCCGAGGCCGTAAATCATCAGCGATGGTTTTGGCATCAGCACGCCGGCCGGAATGAGCACGAGGCCCAGAGCAGCCGCCAGCGGCAGGTAGCCATGCACGAGCGGCAGCAGGCCGAACTCGAAGACGAAGGCCACGGCGACCGCGAAGATCGACACATACATGAACTTCAGCATCATCGGCGCCGGATCGTCCATCGTCGCGAAGATGCAGCAAAGCACGCCCGCCATCATCGCGGCAGCGCTACCCTGTGACCAGCCGGTGAGGATCCAGAGCCCTGCGGCAATGAAGGTCGCCAGCATCACAGAGAGACCCGAATGGATCGCCATGCCGTAGTCGCGGTGGATCGGCGCGCGGTCGAATAGCGTACCGAAACGCTGCCAGCGCAGTTCGCGGCGGCCGCCGGTCTCGATGTCGTCGCGCAGCGCCAGACAATCGCTCCAGATCTGCAGCAGGTCGCGCAGACGGGAGGTGAAATTATGGGCGAGAAGGCCGTTCCATTCCTGCTGCTCGCGGCCTTCCTGCTCGGCCTTTTCCATCAGCGCAAGAATTTCCTGCCGCTCGACCTCGCCATAGGGGGCCTCGTTCGACAGCAGTTCAGTCACGCGCCTGATCAACTCATTGGCCGAGACCGTGAGCTTGCCGTCGGTCGCCTTGCGGAAGGCATGAAGGAGATCGGCCAGGCCGGAGACAACGGGAAGCATGGCGACCATGCGCTGCTGCAGCGTGCGTGTGCGCCCAACCATGTCGCGCAGACCCGACGTGTCGTAGGCAACATGCGTGGTGAAGCTGTGCAGATCGACCGCATCGGCAGCCAGCTTGCGGGCGGCCGCCTGCAGCGCGTCGCTCTTGTCGCTGCTGTTCAGCGTACTGATGGCGAGTGCCGCGATATCGTGAACCCAGCTATTCATACGTGCGGCGAGCACGGGACCGGCATGGCGCGGAAAGACCAGACGGCTCACAAGCGCAACACAGATGATGCCGAGCGCGATCTCCTCGACGCGGGCAACCGGATAGGTGAAGGCGGTCTCGGGGTTGGCGACGATCGGAAAACCGGTGAGCGCCGTCGTATAGCCGGCCAGCATGAAGGAATAGCTGCGCGGCGTGCGGTCGAGCAGACTGACACCAAGGCAGAACGCCATCCAGAGCGCGATCGCCAGCGTCAGGAGCTCCGGTGAATTGACGAGATTGGGCACCAGAATGACGGTCATCGCGCCACCGATGGCGGTGCCGATCAGGCGATAGATCGCCTTCGACGTGCTGGCACCCGACAGCGGGTGCGCCACGATGTAGACCGAGCCAACCGCCCAGTAGGGATTCGTCAGATCGAAGCAAAGCGCGATCAGAAGCGCCAGCATCGCCGCGGTAAAAGTCTTGATGGAGAAAACGACATCCCAGATGCTCGGGGAGATCGGATTGTGGCTACTCGTCATTGTCCTGCGTTCCGGTTATCGCCGCGGTTCGATCCGCGACGGCGCGCAAAACCTCGATAGCGGCATCGACCTGGTCGGGGTCGAGATCGCCAAGGATTTGCTCTCGCAACTTTGCCGCACAACGCTCGGCGCGCTCGGCGACCGCTGTGCCCTCCCCGGTAAGCTGCACCAGCTTGATCCTCCGGTCCGCCTCGTCAGCGACCCGGCAGATCAAGCCATCATTCTCCAAACTGTCGAGCACACGCACGAGCGTCGGCCCTTCCACCCCGACCCGTTCAGCCAGCACATTCTGCGGGATCCGGTCACCATGCCGGATGAGCGCGATGAGCGGTGCGGCGCTGGCGTCGGAAAGCTTGTGGTCGGTCAAAACGGCGTTGAGCGCACGGCGCCATCCACGCCCGCAGATCATCAGCAAGGGTGCGAACTCGGTCCAGGTCTTCTTCATGTTCGTTGTCATGGAATTAGATAACATCCTATCGATTTGAATTCAATGATATTGGTGCATAGCTGCCATTCGATAGTTGGCGAACTCTTATCCGCCCATTGTCTGGTGATCCCCCTATCAGCGCGCCGAGCCCCCGCTGCGCTTAGCTTGCCATGTGAAGTTGCTCCACGACATGGAAAGTAAAAATTAACCATAAGCGATAATAGATTGTTAGCGAACCGCCTTGCGGTCATCGCCTATGGAGATTTCATGCGCCGCATCGCAATTCTTGCCGGATTATCCGTTCTCGCGGGCTGTGTGAGTGGCCCGGATCATGTTCCCCCGCAGATGCCCCTCCCGGCCAAGTTCAATGAAGGCTCGGCCAAGGCCGACGGCGACGTCTCGACGGTCGCCTGGTGGACCGCCTACCGCGACACCCGCCTGAACGGACTGGTGGTCGAAGGTCTCAATGAGAACCTGTCGATCCAGCAGTCGCTGGAGCGCAT
>NZ_JBGLYS010000035.1:0-58717 GCF_047304155.1 Rhizobium sp. Rhizsp42
GCTTAGATCCTCGGCACAAGGCCGAGGATGACGCGGCGATGGATCGATGCCGTCGCTAACGCTTTGAGGATGCAAGCATTTCCTCCTCCGCGACGTCATCCTCGGGCTCGTCCCGAGGATCTAAGCACGCTGCCCGGAATGCAACGTCAATGGACCTTGCCGCCCACCGCCGCACGACAAAAAAGGCCGGCGCTTCCGCGCCGACCTCTTCGCAATCCTAGCACATACCCGCCCTTACGCCGCCGGGCGGATCAGGATGTGTTTCTTCTTGCCGAGCGACAGCTTGATCACGCCGTCGGCGGTCACTTCACCGCCGCCGATAAGCTTGCGCTCGTCGCTGACGGCCTGGTCGTTGATGCGGACGGCGCCGCCCTGGACGTGGCGGCGGGCTTCGCCGTTGGAGGTGGCAAGGCCGGCGCGGACGATGAGGGCCAGCAGGCCGATGCCGGCTTCGAGTTCGGCAGCGGGCACGTCGATCGAGGGGAGGTTGTCGGAAAGCGCGCCTTCCTCGAAGGTCTTGCGGGCGGTCTCGGCTGCCTGTTCGGCAGCAGTGCGGCCATGCAGGATCGTGGTGACCTCGGTCGCCAGGATCTTCTTGACCTCGTTGAGCTCAGAGCCGGCAAGCGCCGACAGGCGGGCGATCTCATCCATCGGCAGCGTGGTGAAGAGCTTCAGGAAGCGCGGCACGTCGGCGTCTTCGGTGTTGCGCCAGTATTGCCAGAAATCATAGACCGGCAGCAGGTCGGCGTTGAGCCATACCGCGCCCGAGGCGGACTTGCCCATCTTGGCGCCCGAGGACGTGGTCAAGAGCGGCGAGGTCAGCGCGTATAGCTGCTCGGTCCCCATGCGGTGACCGAGGTCGATGCCGTTGATGATGTTGCCCCACTGATCGGAGCCGCCCATCTGCAGCCGGCAATCGTAGCGCTTGGCGAGCTCGACGAAGTCGTAAGCCTGCAGGATCATGTAGTTGAATTCAAGGAAGGACAGCGAGTGCTCGCGGTCGAGGCGCGTCTTGACGCTGTCGAAGGAGAGCATGCGGTTGACCGAGAAATGGCGGCCGACATCGCGCAGGAATTCGAGGTAATTCAGCGAGCGCAGCCACTCGGCGTTGTTGATCATCAGCGCCGGATTGCCCGTCTTGTCGTAGTCGAGGTAGTTGGCAAAGCAGCTCTTGATCGAGGCGATGTTCTCCTCGATCGTATCGACCGTCATCAGCTTGCGGGCCTCATCCTTGAAGGAGGGGTCGCCGACCATGCCGGTGCCGCCGCCCATCAGCGAGATCGGACGGTGGCCCGTCTGCTGGAACCAGTGCAGCATCATGATCTGGGTGAGGTGGCCAACATGCAGGCTCGATGCGGTCGGGTCATAGCCGATATAGGCGGTCACGGTTTCCTTGGCGAGCAGGGCGTCGAGGCCGGATTCATCGGAGATCTGATGAATGAAGCCACGCTCTTTCAGCGTGCGGAGGAAATCGGATTTGAACTCGGTCATGACCTTTTGCTTTCGGATCAGGATTTTCGGATTGGCTATTGTTGAAGCAACGCGGCGCGTTTAGCACTGTTTTCTCGCACAGTCACCATTTGGTTGATTGGCTCGTTTATTTGTAGATTATCGAGGGACAATGGGGAAAATCCTGACAGCGATCGGCCTGATGAGCGGCACCTCGATGGACGGGATCGACGCGGCGCTGCTTAAGACCGACGGCGAAAACATCATCCGTCGCGGCCCGAGCCTCTACGTGCCCTATGACGACGATCTGCGCGGCCGCTGGAAGCAAGCGCTGCAGACGGCCAAGGCCGTGGTCGAGCGTGGCGATCGGCCGGGCGATCTTGCCGACGCCGAGCGGGTGCTGACGCTCTGCCATGCCGCCGTGGTCAAATCCTTCCTGGCGCGCCACAACCTCAAGCCTGAGGATATCGACCTCATCGGCTTTCACGGCCAGACCGTGCTGCATCGGCCGGATGCCGGCGTCACCGTGCAGATCGGCGACGGGCCGCTCTTGGCGTCCGAGACCGGCATCGACGCCGTATACGACATGCGGGCCAACGACATGGTGCATGGCGGGCAGGGCGCGCCGCTGATCCCTGTCTATCACGCGGCCCTTTCGGCCAACCTGCCGGATGGTTTCGCGGCGCCCGTTGTCTTCGTCAATATTGGCGGCATCTCGAACCTCACCTATGTCGGCGCCGACGGTGTGCTTTCGGCTTTCGACAGCGGGCCGGGGAACATGCTGATCGACCAGTGGGTCGAGGTGCATACCGGCCGGGCCTACGACCGCAATGGCGAGACGGCGAGCCGTGGGGCGGTGGTGCCCGATCTGGCGCGCCGCTATCTGGCGAGCCCGTTCTTCTCCGGCAATATCAGGCGCTCGCTCGATCGTGGCGATTTTCTGCCGCCCGAGAAAGGCGAGGTGTCGCTGGAGGATGGCGCAAGGACGCTGGCGCATGTCACCGCCGCCTCGATCGTCAAACTCGCCGATCACCTGCCGCAACCGCCCAAGACATACGTCGTCTGCGGAGGCGGGCGACTCAATCCTGTCATCATGGGCGAGTTCGCGGATCTCGCCGCGGCAAAGGGTGCCCGGGTCGTCTCGGCGGAGATGGCCGGTTTTGACGGCGGCGCCATGGAGGCGGAGGCCTGGGCTTACCTGGCGGTACGCTCCGTCAGCGGACTGCCGCTGACCTTTCCCGGCACGACAGGCGTTTCGGCGGCTGTGACCGGCGGTGTGATTGCGAGGAAGCCATGACTGATACTGTTATCCTGAAGACGCCACGACTCGCCTTGTCCATGTGGGGGCAATATGACGTCCATCTGCTGCAATTGCTGCATTCGACGATCGAGACGACCCGCTATCTCTCTGGCGGAGCGCCTTGGAGTTCAGCCAAGGCGCAGGAGCGCTTCATGAGCTTCTTTGCCGAGCAGGCACGCGATGGCGTGACCAAATACAAGGTCACCAGCCTCGACGACGGCTGCTTCATCGGCCGGGCGGGCTTTTCCCGCTATGGCGGAGATCGCGGCGAGTTCGAGCTCGGCTATTCGCTCCGCCACGAGGAGTGGGGCAAGGGTTACGCGACGGAACTGGGGAAGGGGCTGGCGGACTGGTTCTTCGACAAGAGATTCGCTGACCAGTTCATCGCATTCACGCATCCGGACAATCTGGCATCGCAGCGTGTTCTCACGAAAATCGGCATGCGGGGCCGCATGCCGCTGATCATCGACAACATGTCGTGCCCGACCTTCGAGCTGACCACCGAGATGCGCCAAGCCTAGCGGATCGTTATCTTAGGTCAGCCGTTGGCGTCGGGCTTGCGAAGCAGGTCCAGCGCCTTGTCGACTTCACCGCGTCCACGTTCCGACATCGTTTCGAATGTCTGGCGCGCCTCGAAGTCCCGCACCATCCGCGCAGTCATGTCGCTCAGCAGATCCTCGACGGTTCTGCCGCTTTCGGCCGCAATGTCCGCGACCTTCTTCTCGACGTCCTTGGAAACCTGAAAACTCAGCATCGTCATGAATTTCGCTCTTCGAGAACGACGCTGAGTCTATGGCCATTGCCGATACAAGCGCTGACAAGCACATTGGTATCGACAACGATCCGCATCGTCAGCGGATGCGCTTGGCGGCCGGTTCCGGAACCAGCTCGCCGTTGAGGCGGCGGTCGAGGTAGTCCTCGCATTCGCCCATCAGCGTTTCCACCTGGCCGTTGAAGAAGTGGTTGGCGCCCGGCACCGTGCGGTGGGTGATGAGGATGCCCTTCTGGGTCTTCAGCTTCTCGACCAGACCGTTGACGTCCTTCTCCGGTGCCACCTTGTCGGCGTCGCCGTTGATGATCAGGCCAGACGACGGGCAGGGGGCGAGGAAGGAGAAGTCGTAGGTGTTTGGCTGCGGCGCGATCGACATGAAACCTTCGATCTCCGGGCGACGCATGAGCAGCTGCATGCCGATCCACGAGCCGAAGGAATAACCGGCGACCCAACAGGTCTTCGAATCAGGATGCAGGCTCTGCACCCAGTCGAGTGCCGAGGCGGCATCCGAGAGTTCGCCGGCGCCATGGTCGAATTCGCCCTGGCTGCGGCCGATACCACGGAAGTTGAAGCGCAACGTCGTGAACCCGCGCTTCTGGAACATGTAGAAGAGCTGGTAGACGATCTGGTTGTTCATCGTGCCGCCGAACTGGGGGTGCGGGTGCAGGATGAGGGCAATCGGCGCGCTCTTTTCCTTGGAGGGCTGGTAGCGGCCTTCAAGGCGGCCTGCGGGGCCGTTGAAAATGACTTCGGGCATCGGTACTCCGGCTTTTATTTCTCGCGTTCGCCCTGCGCAGACTTGACGGACGTTGTCAGCTTTTCTAAAACGCAGTTTAGAACAATTCGAAACTTGCATGGCAATCCACGCAGTGTTGGATGTGTCATAAGGCAAGCCCGGCTGACTTTTCAAGGAAAATGCACCGGCTTGCCACGCAAGAACCAAGCGCAGGACGAAAAGATCATGGCGCCGGCCCGGCTCTATCTGGATTGGAACGCGACGGCACCGCTGCATCCCGCAGCGCGCGACGCGGTTCTGCGGGCGCTGGATATGTTCGGCAATCCGAGTTCGGTCCATGGCGAGGGACGCGCGGTGCGCGCCGCGATCGAAGGCGCCCGCCGTCAGGTGGCGGCCCTCGTCGGCGCCGATCCCGCCCATGTTGTCTTCACCAGCGGCGCCACCGAGGCCGCCAACATGGTGCTGACGCCGGATTTCCGGATGGGCCGCACGCCGATGGCGATCGGCCATCTCTATCACTCGGCGATCGAGCATCCGGCGATCCGCGAAGGCGGACGCTTCGGGAAGGATCGCACGAGCGAGATCGCGGTGACGGCCGATGGCGTCGTCGATCTCGATCAGCTGCAGAGCCTTCTGGCCGGTCACGACAAATCGACCGGCCTGCCGATGGTCGCGGTCATGCTCGTCAATAACGAGACGGGCGTGGTGCAGCCGGTGGCCGAGGTCGCCAAGATCGTGCAGGCGCATGGTGGTCTGCTTGTGGTCGATGCCGTGCAGGCGGCGGGCCGAATCGCGCTTGATATCAATGCGCTCGGCGCTGATTTCATCATCGTTTCCTCGCACAAGATCGGTGGCCCTAAGGGCGCCGGCGCGCTTGTGTCGCGCGGCGAAGTGCTGATGCCGAGGGCGCTGATCCATGGCGGCGGGCAGGAGAAGGGTCACCGCTCGGGGACCGAGAATTCGCTTGCCGTGATCGGCTTTGGCGCGGCTGCCGAGGTGGCTGTGCGGGAGTTTGGCGAGCGCAATGCCCGCATCTCCGCTTTGCGGCAGCAGCTGGAAGACGGAATGCGCAACGCCGCACCCGACGTCGTCATTTACGGCGCGGATCAACAGCGTGTCTCCAACACCACCTTCTTCACCCTGCCGGGGCTGAAGGCCGAGACCGGGCAGATCGCCTTCGATCTCGAAGGCGTGGCGCTGTCTGCGGGGGCTGCCTGCTCGTCCGGCAAGGTCGGCGAGAGCCACGTTCTGGTGGCGATGGGGCGTGATCCCAAGCTCGGCGCGCTCAGGATGTCGCTCGGTTTTTCGACGACGGACGAGGATATCGCCAGGGCCGTCGCGACATTCACGAAGATAGCCGCGCGGCGCAAGCCGGCGGGAGAGGCGGCGTGATTGCCTGACAAAGCGTCACGACCGCCTGATAAATTTGCGAAAACGCAAATTTCCACTTGCCATTCGGGCTGAAAAGTCCCCTTTGGCCACTTACATAAGGGGCAACAAAAATTGCCCGAACGACAAGCTGCCGGACCTTTTCTCCGGCGAGATTGGAGAACGATATGCCCGCCGTCCAGGAAACGGTCGATCGCGTCCGCGAGATTGACGTCGATCAGTACAAATACGGTTTCGAGACGATCATCGAGATGGACAAGGCACCCAAGGGCCTGTCCGAGGATATCATCCGTTTCATCTCCGCCAAGAAGCAGGAGCCGGAGTGGATGCTCGAATGGCGCATGGACGCCTACAAGCGTTGGCTGACGCTGGAAGAGCCGACCTGGGCTCGCGTCGATTATCCGAAGATCGATTTCAACGACATCTATTACTACGCCGCGCCGAAGTCGACGCCAGGCCCGAAGTCACTGGACGAAGTCGATCCGGAGATTCTCAAGGTCTATGAGAAGCTCGGCATTCCGCTGAAGGAACAGGAAATTCTGGCCGGTGTCGAACGGCCGAAGATTGCCGTCGATGCGGTTTTCGACAGCGTTTCCGTCGTCACCACCTTCAAGGAAGAGCTGAAGAAGGCCGGCGTGATCTTCATGTCGATCTCGGAAGCCATTCGCGAGCACCCGGAATTAGTGAAGAAGTATCTCGGCTCGGTCGTTCCGACCTCCGACAACTACTATGCGACGCTGAATTCGGCTGTCTTCACCGACGGTTCCTTCGTGTTCATTCCGAAGGGCGTTCGCTGCCCGATGGAACTGTCCACCTACTTCCGCATCAACGAGAAGAACACCGGCCAGTTCGAGCGCACGCTGATCATCGCCGAAGAGGGTGCCTACGTGTCCTATCTCGAAGGCTGCACCGCGCCGCAGCGCGATGAAAACCAGCTGCATGCGGCCGTGGTCGAACTCGTCGCTCTCGACGACGCCGAGATCAAGTATTCGACGGTCCAGAACTGGTATCCCGGCGATGCGCAGGGCAAGGGCGGCATCTACAACTTCGTGACCAAGCGCGGCGATTGCCGCGGCGCGCGTTCGAAGATCTCGTGGACGCAGGTCGAAACCGGCTCGGCGATCACCTGGAAGTATCCGTCGTGCATTCTGCGCGGCGATGATTCCAGGGGCGAGTTCTACTCGATCGCCGTGTCGAACGGCCACCAGCAGATCGATTCGGGCACCAAGATGATCCATCTCGGCAAGAACACGTCGAGCCGCATCGTCTCCAAGGGCATTGCCGCCGGCGTGTCGCAGAACACCTATCGCGGCCAGGTCTCGGCCCACCGCAAGGCATCGAACGCCCGCAATTTCACGCAGTGCGATTCGCTTCTGATCGGCGACAAGTGCGGCGCCCACACGGTGCCCTACATCGAGGCAAAGAACTCGACCGCGCAGTTCGAACACGAGGCCACCACCTCGAAGATCTCCGAGGACCAGAAGTTCTACTGCCTGCAGCGCGGCATTCCCGAGGAAGAGGCGATTGCGTTGATCGTCAACGGCTTCGTCAAGGAAGTCCTGCAGGAACTGCCGATGGAGTTCGCCGTCGAAGCGCAGAAGCTGATCAGCATCTCGCTTGAGGGCTCTGTGGGGTGATGTGGCTGCCGGCGCAGCGTGACGGCGGGCACGCCTCGCGCTCGGCGTCGTCCTCGGGCTTGTCCCTAGGATCTGCTGCGGCCGGCCAGGAATTCGACGGTGGCGGACTTGTCCATGACCGTTGCGGCAAGTGGAGACGTGCTTAGATCCTCGGGACAAGCCCGAGGATGACGGTGGTGAAGGTTGGTGACGGGTGACGATGGTTGGCGGTGGCGGATGTAGCCTTGCTGTAATGTCGTCTCCAGTGTGACGGCCAGGTCGCCTCACACTCGGCGTCATCCTCGGGCTTGTCCCGAGGATCTGCTGCCGCCAACCGGGAATTCGACGGGAGTGGATTTGTCCATGACCGTAGCGGAAAGTGGAGACGTGCTTAGATCCTCGGGACAAGCCCGAGGATGACGGTGTTGAAGGTTGGTGACGGGTGACGACGGTTGGCGATGGCGGATGTGGCCTTGCTGCGATGTCGTTACCGGTGTGATGGCGAGGTCGCCTCACACTCGGCGTCATCCTCGGGCTTGTCCCGATGATCTGCTGCCGCCAACCGGAAATTCGACGGTAGTGGATTTGTCCACGACCGTTGCGGAAAATGGAGACGTGCTTAAATCCCCGGGACAAGCCCTGGGATGACGACGAAAAGGAACGCGATCGACCGTAAGGGGCGTAAGGATGAGTGGCTTTGTCTACATGATGTCCGACAAGCCGCGCGGGGTGATCTACACAGGTGTCACCAGTGATCTGCATGATCGCAGCTGGGAGCACCGCAACGAAGTGCATGAAGGGTTTACGCGGAAGTATCGAGCAAGGAACCTCGTCTGGTTTGAGCGCCATCCAAACATCGTGTTGGCGATACAGCGGGAGAAGTCCTTGAAACGCTACATGCGTGAATGGAAAGTCAAGCTGGTAGAGAGCTTGAACCCGACCTGGGCCGACCTCTACGAGCGGATCGATGACATCGAGAATGCCTATCGGCCTCATCCGCAAACGGAACAGTGGTCGGATTACAATTGAGTGCCCGGCGGTCCTTGAAACCGCTGCATGAACAGGAAGAACACAATGCTTGAAATCAAGAACCTGCACGCCCGTATCGCCGAAGACGGCACCGAGATCATCAAGGGGCTGAACCTCACCGTGAGGGCCGGAGAAGTGGCTGCGATCATGGGGCCGAACGGCTCCGGCAAGTCGACGCTGTCCTATATCCTGTCCGGTCGCGACGATTACGAAGTCACCGAGGGCGAGATTCTCTACAACGGCGAGAGCATTCTCGAACTCGATCCGGCAGAGCGCGCCTCCAAGGGCATCTTCCTGGCGTTCCAGTATCCGGTCGAAATCCCCGGCGTCGCCACCATGCAGTTCCTGAAGGTCGCGATGAACGAGCAGCGCAAGGCGCGCGGCGAGGAAGAGCTGAAGACGCCCGATTTCATGCGCCTCGTGAAGGATGCGGCCGCCAAGCTGCAGATCAACACCGACATGCTGAAGCGTCCGCTGAACGTCGGCTTTTCCGGCGGCGAGAAGAAGCGCGCCGAGATCCTGCAGATGGCGCTGCTCGAGCCGCAGCTTTGCATCCTCGACGAAACCGACAGCGGCCTCGACATCGACGCGCTGAAGATCGTGGCCGATGGCGTCAACGCGCTGCGCTCGCCCGATCGCGCCACCATCGTCATCACCCACTACCAGCGCCTGCTCGACTACATCGTGCCGGACACCGTTCACGTTCTCTACAAGGGCCAGATCATCAAGAGCGGCGACAAGACGCTGGCGCACGATCTGGAAGCCAACGGTTATGCCGACATCATCGGAGCGGCGGCCTGATCTAGGCGGAAAGGAACTGGTCGCATGAACATGCAGACGACGACCCGCCTGACCGCCGCGGAAGCGGCGCTGATCGAGGCGTTCAACAACCAGATCGGCGAACTGCCGGGCGACGGCGCCGTGATCGCCATTCGCGACCGGCTGCTCGACGACCTGAAGACATCGGGCCTGCCGACGCGCCGCGTCGAAGCCTGGCACTACACGGACCTGAAGACGCTGCTGCGCGCCGTGCCGGCTCAGGCAGGCGACGCCGGCTCCGACGCCCGCGATCCGCTGGTCGAGGGTTCGGCCGTGCTCTCGGTGATCCAGGGACGTCCCGATCACAAGGCGCGCGCCGGCGATCTCGTGCTTTCGAGCTATGCCGAGCAACTGTCGAACGGTTCGGCCGCCAATGGCCTTGGCGCGCTCGACAAGGACGACGCGGTCGGCCGGATCAACGGCAGCTTCGTGCGCGACGGCTACGTGATCGACGTGCCGGCTGAAACCGTGCTTGAAGAGCCGCTGGAAATCCAGTTCGTGCATGCCGGCGGCCAGACGCATACGCGCCTTCCCGTCAGCATCGGCTCGGCCGTCAAGGGGACCGTGATCGAACGTCACCTGTCGGTGGCATCGGATGCGGCGCTGGTCTCGCACGTCAGCGACGTCACGGTCGGCGAAGGCAGCGAGGTGACCTGGATCATCGTGCAGCAGCAGGGCGCCGACGACACGCATCTCGGCCAGATCCGCATCGATCTCGGCGCAAACGCCAAGCTGAAGCTGTTCGTCATCAATGCCGGCGGGCAGCTGGTGCGCCAGGAGCTGCACATCAAGGTGACGGGCGAGGGTGCCGATCTGACGCTGCGCGGGATCAACCTGCTCGGCGCCGAGACGCATACCGACGTGACCATGGTGCTCGGCCACAACGTGCCGCATACCGGCTCGACCGAGATCATCCGCAACGTCGTTTTCGACCGCGCCAAGGGCGTGTTCCAGGGCATGATCCGGGTGGCACCCGACGCGCAGAAGACCGACGCGAAGATGGCGTGCAACACGCTGCTGATGTCCGACGACGCCGAGTTCTCGGTGAAGCCGGAGCTCGAGATCTTCGCCGACGACGTGCAGTGCGGCCATGGCGCCACGGTTGCCGATATCGACCACAATCATCTCTATTATCTGATGGCCCGTGGTATCCCGGAGAACAAGGCCCGCGCCATGCTGGTCAACGCCTTCGTTGCCGAGATCGTCGAGGAACTGGAAGACGAAGCCCTGGTCGAGGCGCTGGAAGGCGTAATCTCGGCCTGGCTCGAAAAGCACGCGTAACGGCAATTTTCGCCGTGACCTTCGGGTTTGTGCCGGGGATGACGGCGGTGAGGGTTGGTGACGGGAGACGATGGTTGGCGATGGTGAATGTGGCCTTGCGTCTTCAGTCTGACGGTTTGTGTGACGGCGGGTTCGCCCCACGCGCGACGTCATCCTCGGGCTAGACCCGAGGATCTGCTGCTGCCAGCCGGGATTTCGACGGTGGTGGATTTGTCCACAACCGTTGCGACGAGTGGAGACGTGCTTAGATCCTCGGGACAAGTCCGAGGATGACGGCCGTAAGAGTTCGTGCAGGGAGACGATGGTTGGCGATGGCGCATATGGCCTCGCTGTAATGTCGTCGCCGACGTGGCGGTTTGTGTGACGGCGGGTTCGCCCCACACGCGACGTCATCCTCGGGCTTGACCCGAGGATCTGCTGCTGCCAGCTGGGATTTCGACGGTAGTGGACTTGTCCACAACCGTTGCGACGAGTGGAGACGTGCTTAGATCCTCGGGACATGCCCGAGGATGACGACCGTAAGAGTTCGTGCAGGGAGACGATGGTTGGCGATGGCGCATGTGGCCTCGCTGTAATGTCGTCGCCGACGTGGCGGTTGGTGTGGCGGCGGGTTCGCCTCGCGCTCGGCGTCATCCTCGGGCTTGTCCCGAGGATCTGCTGCCGCCAGCCGGGAATTTGACGGTAGTGGATTTGTCCACAACCGTTGCGACGAGTGGAAACGTGATTGGATCCTCGGGACAAGCGCGAGGATGACGGCGCGGAAGCGCGATATGAAAGGGCCTGACATGGATCAGACTGCACCGGCCGCCTATGACGTCGAAGCCATTCGCAAGGATTTTCCGATCCTTGCGAAGGAAGTGTACGGCAAGCCGCTGGTCTATCTCGACAACGGCGCCTCGGCCCAGAAGCCGCAGGTGGTGATCGACGCGATCAGCCATGCCTATTCCAACGAATACGCCAATGTGCATCGCGGCCTGCACTTCCTGTCCAACGCCGCCACCGAAGCCTATGAAGCCGCGCGCGAAAAGGTGCGACGCTTCCTGAACGCGCCTTCGGTTGATGATATCGTCTTCACCAAGTCCTCGACCGAGGCGATCAACACGGTCGCCTATGGCTGGGGCATGCCGAATATCGGCGAGGGCGACGAGATCGTCATCTCGATCATGGAGCACCACTCCAACATCGTGCCCTGGCACTTCATCCGCGAGCGGCAGGGCGCCAAGCTGGTCTGGGTTCCGGTCGACGACGAGGGTGCCTTCCATATCGAGGATTTCGAAAAGAGCCTCACGGAGCGCACCAAGCTCGTCGCCATCACCCATATGTCGAATGCGCTGGGCACAGTGGTACCGGTCAAGGAGATCTGCCGGATCGCGCATGAGCGCGGCATTCCCGTGCTCGTCGACGGCTCGCAGGGCGCTGTCCACATGCCCGTCGATGTGCAGGATATCGATTGCGACTGGTACGTGATGACCGGCCACAAGCTCTACGGTCCCTCGGGGATCGGCGTGCTTTACGGCAAGAAGGATCGATTGAAGGCGATGCGGCCGTTCCAGGGCGGCGGCGAGATGATCTTCGAGGTCACCGAGGATGCCGTTACCTACAACGACCCGCCGCACCGCTTCGAGGCCGGCACGCCGCCGATCGTACAGGCGATCGGGCTTGGTTATGCGCTCGACTACATGGACAAGATCGGCCGCGAGGCGATCGCAAGACATGAGGCGGATCTGGCGGCCTACGCTACCGAGCGGCTTCGCGACATCAATTCGCTGCGCGTCATCGGCAATGCGCCGGGCAAGGGCGGAATCTTCTCCTTCGAGATCGAGGGGCTGCACGCCCATGACGTCTCGACCGTGATCGACCGGCGCGGCGTTGCTGTTCGGGCCGGCACGCATTGCGCCATGCCGCTCTTGAAACGCTTCGGCGTCACCTCCACATGCCGTGCATCCTTCGGCATGTACAATACCCGCGCCGAGGTGGATGCCCTGGCCGATGCGCTGGAATATGCGCGCAAGTTCTTTGGCTAGAGCTGTTCCATCTTTCTTCGGATGGAAGAACAGCTCTGCTTTGTTTTGTATACGCAATTCCGAACGGAAAACCGCTTCGCACTTTTCCTGGAATTGCTTTAAGGAGTGGGCCACATGAGCCTCGACGACAGCGAACAGAAGATCGACGTGCGCGAAGGCATCGTGCATTCCAGCATTCCCGCAGATGAACTGGCGCGCCTCAGCGACGACGTCATCATGGCGCTGAAGACGGTCTACGACCCGGAAATTCCCGCCGACATCTTCGAACTCGGGCTGATCTACAAGATCGACATCGAGGACGACCGCATGGTCAAGATCATGATGACGCTGACAGCCCCCGGCTGCCCCGTCGCCGGCGAGATGCCCGGCTGGGTCGAAAACGCTGTCGGTTCCGTCGAGGGCGTCTCGGGCGTCGAGGTTGCGATGACCTTCGACCCGCCGTGGACGCCGGACCGGATGTCGGAAGAGGCGCAGGTGGCGGTCGGCTGGTATTGATCGGCCGTTTCGACTAGCATGATGCTTTCTGGCAATGAGGTGCACACAATGGGTCGCCTTGAGACAATCAGCATTGAGTTGACGCCGGAGATGGCGGATGCCGTTGATGCGGCTGTGCGCTCCGGGCGGTTCGGTTCGACAGCTGATGTCGTGTTGACTGCGCTCGATCACTGGCACTCCGACCGGCTGGTTCATGGTTACACGCCCGAGGAACTCGAGCGGCTGATCGAAGAGGGCGAAGCCAGCGGCGAGCCGATCGATGGGCCCGAGGCGATGCGTGAGATACGCGCGAAATTCGAGCGAGAATTCGGACTCAAGGATTGATGGCCTATCGCCTTCAGCCCAAAGCGAGAGCCGACATTCGCGGGATCATCTCCTTTATCGGACAACACAATCCTCACGCCGCGCTGGCGTGGCAGGACAGCATGACGGAACTGTTCGAACTGCTGGCAACTCATCCGCATTCGGGTGCTCCATATGCGACGGACAAGTATAGCGTCCGCATTGGTGCCCCGGGGAAATTACGTGGTGGTCTATAGAGTGCGGGATAGCGGTGTGGTGATACTTCGCGTCATCCATGCCGCCCGCGACTGGCCGAAGCAGATGCGGTGAAGTCGGCCTGTTGATCGATCGCGTGCGAGCGACTACATATTTGTAATGGAAGCACCGGACCTTGACCCCGGTTGTGGAAGGAGAATGGGCCTATGGGCTTTGCAGTCATGAGCATGACCGACACCGCCGCGGCGCGGGTGAAGGCGATCGTTGAGAATTCGGGACCGGAGGCGAGGGGGATTCGCGTCGGGATCAAGAAGGGCGGTTGCGCGGGGATGGAATACACCATCGACCTCGTCACCGAACCCAACGCCAAGGACGATCTGATCGAGCGCGATGGTGCGAGTGTGTGGATCGAGCCTTCTGCGGTTCTCTATCTGCTCGGCACCGAGATGGGCTTCGAGCAGACGACGCTGCGCTCCGGCTTCACCTTCACCAATCCGAACCAGACGTCGGCTTGCGGATGCGGCGAATCGGTCGAGCTGAAGCCTGCCGATCTGGCTGCCTTGGCCGCGCGCGGCGATGCCGTGGTGCCGGCGCGGTAAACAGAGCGGCGGCGGTCGCTCATTGCCGCCATTCAATCTCTGCCGGTATTTTATATCGGCTTTGGCTCACGGGCATCTTGTCTTGAGCATTTCGTCACAGGCCGCCGGTTTCGGCGGCTTTTTTCGTTGCGGTGCGCGCCAGAGCGTTTAAGACCGCATCTCATGCTTCTGCTGTTTCTCAAGGGCGCCGTGCTGGGTGTCATCATCACCGCGCCGCTTGGACCTATCGGCATGCTGTGCATCAACCGCACGCTGGAGCGCGGCTTCCTGGCCGGCTTTTCCTGTGGCTTCGGAACTGCGATCGGGGACGCCAGCTATGCGCTAGTAGCGGTGACAGGCATTGCCGTCTTTGCCGAGACCATGTCGATGGCGACCTTGCCGCTGGCGATCGGCGGCGGATTGCTGTTGCTGTTTCTCGGCTGGCGCGGGTTGACGCATGATCCGGTCGAGGCGGCCGAGATCAGGGCAGGCGGGCTCTTCGCCACCACGGTCGCGACCTTTCTGCTCACTATTTCCAATCCGGCGACGATCCTTTCCTTCGGAACGCTGTTTGCCGGATTCGGCCTACTCGACGAAACGAGGCGCTTCAGCTCGGTTGCGATCGTCGGTGGCGTGTTTGCGGGCTCGCTCGGCTGGTGGTTTTGCTTGAGCGGTGCCGTCAACCTGGCGCGCGATCGGTTGTCCGAGGATTTCACAACGACGGTGATGCGGGCGACGAGCTGGCTTTTGATCGTCTTTGGTGTCGTGGCGCTTGGCTCGGCGGCATATACGTTGCTTGGCTGAGGTTGCAAGCGTCAGTCGCGCTTGATGCTCATCAGCATGTCCCACATGTCGGCGCCGGTCTCGAAGACCACGGCGCTTGCCTTGTAGCTCTGCTCGGCCTGAATGAGATCGGTCATCTGGCCTGTGATGTCGACCTCGCCGGATTGGCCAGCAGGCGCGATCATGACCCCAACGCCGCCGCCGGCGGTCGATTGAAGATTGGCGCTTAGCGCCGCATAGCCCGGTGTGCTGCTGTTGGCGATGTTGCCGGCGACGACGCCGACTTTGGTTGTCTGTGCCCGCATGCCCGATGATACGATGTTCAACACGCCAGATATGCTCACTGCACTCGTCTCCATGATGCGGTCCGGACTTTTTAGCGCCGGGATGTTATCGAAGCCTGAAAAGCCTTGCTTACAGGTTTGGTGCGCGAACAATTCAAATTGAGAGGATGTATCGAAATGGGACGATACTCGCGTTTTCCCGCCACCGGCCGAGCATGACTTTTCTCCGGCAGGTTTCACCCCCGGTTGATACGGCACTGGTACGGACGGGGCGCCAGAAGCTGCCTCGTAAATAGTTTAGTTTTATTGACACCTTCCGGCGCCCCGTTCGGCGGTCTGCTATCGTGTCCTGGTTCCTTTACCGGGTGATCGGCATCTTTTCAGAGATATGCTCGCGGGGTTGTTCTTGTTCTTCAGGCTTTCGCTCCCCGGGCATCCCGAAGGGCCGTCTTGATCGACGCCGGGAGGGCCTCCGCGGACCTGTCGCCCGCAGCACCCCGGCGCCGTTCCGCAAAACCCTTTCGGGCTCAACGGTCGGCCAGTCGCCGTCCCTTATGTGCATAGGCGCGTGGTATCGGCGAACCGACCTTCACCCCCGCACACCAACTCTTCGCTGGCGGGACCATTCCGCGACGCCCCTCGTTTCACCCTGCGTCAGGGGCTTCCCGAAAGCGCCGGTCCCGCCTCGCCGGTAACGCAACCGGTGTATCCGAAGACGGGACGGGGTGAGTGTGACGCAGGCGGTGAGCGCGGGGATGAAAAAACGATTAGGACGCTGATTTCATTGCGGCGATGCGGATTTTCATCATCGTGCCGCCGATCTCAGGCAGGCCTTATCGCCGACTTCTCGATCCATAGAGCCGATGCACGCCATGCGAGAGGTCTTGTCGCTACTCTCGATAGTATTGAAACGTATTATCATACTAATTACGCCAAAATACAGCTCAAGATGGGTGGCGTTGCTTGTTGTTCGCTCTGTTCAACTTCGCGCCAAACACATTTCCTGTGGTTTCTTGCAGGTAAATCCGGTCATTAGAAATTAGTTTAATGTTAACTGCGCAAACCGGATACCGGTGATCGATACTTCGTTCATTGGAGGCCGAATTGTTTTCGATCCGTAATGTTTTGATTGCCGTCGTTCTTGTGATTTCAGCCGGACTGACTGTCCTGGTGACCAGCAAGCTTCTGACCTCGCACGCCACATATGCCAATAATGGCCAGGTGGCCGCCAATGCGCAGCTCGACAAGGCGCTGTTCCAGGCGCTTCTGGCCTTCCGCAGCGAACGTGGCGACAGCGCGACCGCGCTGACACTTTCCACGGCTGATGCTGCCGGGAGCATGGAGAGCGTGCGCAAGCAGCGCGCCATCGTCGATGCGGCGCTGAACGAGGTCAAGGACATCTCTTCCGGCCTCAGCACAGACACGTTGAAGACAGTGCTCTCCGATCTCGATGCCGGTTATGCATCGCTGGTGTCGCTACGCTCGTCGATCGACGCCGAACTGGCGGAGCCGGTCGACCAGCGCGACGCGGCACTTGCGCCACGCGTGCTTTCGTTCGGTAGCGAATTCCTTGCCAAGCTCGAGACGACGTCGGCTGCCACGGAGGCCGAAATCCGCACGCTCGACAATTCGCTGATGGATCTGGTGCAACTGCGCTACTTCGCGTGGTCGGCGCGCGCCGCCGGCGGTTCGGCGACGGTCGCCATCAATGGCGCAATCTCTGGCAACCGGGCGCTGACGCCCAAGGAAGCCTCCGAGCTCGTCGCCGGAGACGTGCGCATCGCTTTCGCCTGGGCATCCACCAAGATCCTGGCCGATCACCCCTCCGTTCCCGAGGCGATCAAGAGCGCCGTCACGACCGCTGACTCCAGCTATTTCTCCGGCTCGTTTTCTGAAAAGCGCGCCGGCATCGTCGCCGACCTGACCAACGGCCGTCCGTCGACGATGGGCATCGACCAGTGGCGCACGGAAGCGACGACGGCACTCGGCACGATCGGCAATGTCGCTTCGCTGGCGATGGATGCGCTTGCCGCCAAGGCGGAAACGACGCGTCAGGCAGCGCTTGCGACCCTCATCTTCTACAGCCTGATGCTGGTTGCCACGGTTGCCGTGACGGTTGCCGCCTTCGTGATCGTCGTCTTCCGCGTCGTTCGTCCGATCGGACGCCTGACAACGGCGATGAGCGTTCTCTCCGATGGTCACACCAACATTCTGGTGCCCTACGCCGAGCGCGGCGACGAGATCGGCAACATGGCCCGCTCGGTCGAAGTGTTCCGTCTGGCCGCCATCCGCAACAAGGAGCTGGAAGCCGAGGCCGAGGTCAACCGCCAGCAGTCGGAGCGCGAGCGCATCGAAGTGCAGCGTCGCGCCGAGGAAGAGGCCGAAATCCGCCTCAACCAGGCAACCGGCGCGCTTGCTTCCGGCCTCAAGCTGCTGGCCGCTGGTGACATGACCTGCGAGCTCAACACGGCGTTCGCGCCGCAGTTCGAAGCGCTCCGCCACGACTTCAACACCTCGGTCATCCAGCTTCGCCAGGCGCTTGTCGGCGTCGGAAGCGCGGTCGACATGGTTCGCAACGGCAGCAGCGAAATCTCCGGCGCCTCCGACGATCTCGCCAAGCGCACCGAACAGCAGGCGGCCTCGCTGGAGGAAACAGCGGCCGCGCTCGAAGAGATCACCTCGAACGTCGTCGCCACCTCCAAGCGGACCGGCGAAGCGCGCGACGCGGTGCGCGAGACCCGCAGCCGCGCCGAGCACTCCGGCTCGGTCGTGCGCAACGCCGTCGAAGCCATGCGCCGGATCGAGGATTCCTCGCAGCAGATCAGCAAGATCATCGGCGTGATCGACGAGATCGCCTTCCAGACCAACCTTCTGGCGCTGAATGCCGGCGTCGAGGCGGCACGCGCTGGTGAAGCCGGCAAGGGCTTTGCCGTGGTTGCCCAGGAAGTGCGCGAACTGGCGCAGCGTTCGGCAAACGCGGCCAAGGAGATCAAGGGCCTGATCGGCAACTCCGCCATCGCCGTCTCCGAGGGCGTGCGGCTGGTCAACGAAACAGGCGAGGGCTTAACGGCGATCGAGCAGCTGGTGCAGCACGTCAACGCGCATATGGATGCGATCGCGACGGCCGCACAGGAGCAGTCCGTCGGTCTCGGCGAGGTCAACACCGCCGTCAACCACATGGACCAGGCAACGCAGAAGAACGCCGCGATGGTCGAGGAGATGAATGCGGCGGGCGCTGGCCTGGCGCAGGAGAGCACCAACCTCAGCACGCTGATCGGCGCCTTCCAGCTTGGTGGCCGCACCGCGCAGCTGCGCGACGTCGCCCGCCGCATGCAGGAACCGGCCGCCCCGGCACGCGCAGCTTCGCCAGCAGCTGCACCGACGCGGGCGCCGCGCGCGGCTGCACCTGTCTACGCCAGCCACGGCAACGCGGCTGTTGCCAACAAGGATTGGGAAGAGTTCTGAGGACGGCTTCGCAGGCTGAATGAGCGGGCGCCCGGACCTCTGGTTCGGGCGTTTTGCGTTTTGTGCTGGGGCGGGACGGGCGCCGTATCGGGAATACGGTGAGGTCAGAATTCTGTAACGTTTTGTTTTCGCGGTGTAATCCCCATTCGCGACGTCATCCTCGGGCTCGTCCCGAGGATCTGCCGAGGGTTGGTCTGGACTGTACGTGCATGGATTTTGGCTCCTGTGGATGATCCATGACCGTTGCATTCCGCGCCGCGTGCTTAGATCCTCGGCACAAAGGCCGAGGATGACGCCGAGCAAGAGGTAAGCTCAGCTACGTCAATAGGTTACGAGCGCCGTTCCCGCTCTCGACGTCTTCCTCGGACTTGTCCCGAGGATCTGGTCTGGGCTCTACGTGCATGGATTTTGGCTCGTGCGGATGATCCATGACCGTTGCATTCCGGGCCACGTGCTTAGATCCTCGGCACAAAGGCCGAGGATGACGCCGAGCAAGCGGAAAGCTTGGCCACTTCAATAGGTTACGAGCGCCGTTCCCGCTCTCGGCGTCATCCTTCGGCTCGTTCCTTGATCCCACTCAATGAAGAGATCGCCCATTTCGACCATAGTGCGCCGTCGCATCCCGGCAGGGCGACGGGTGGAGGTTGCCGGTTGGAACAATGCCGTGGCGCTGAAGACGATCTCATCCATCTTCGACGATCTCGATCCCGGCGACGCGCTTGCCGAAGTGCTCTTCGGGCTGATCATGGCGCTGACCTGGACGGTCGGGTCGCGCCTGGTGATGCAGGAGGAGGGGCTGGATGTTCGGGGGCTGATCATCTCCACACTCGGATGCAATGTCGCATGGGGCATTATCGACGCGGTCTTGCGCATTCTGGGGACGACGTTTTTCAGGAACAGGCGGTTGCACCTGTTCCGGCAGGTCAGGGCGGCGCGGGACGAGGCCACGGCGCTTGCCGTGATCCGCAACGAGTTTCCGACGGAGGGGACGGCGCTTGTGGTCGATAGCGCCGATGCGGAGGCGCTCTATCGGTCACTGCTGGCGCTTGCTGTCCGGTCCGAACCATCGAGGGTTTCGTTGACGGGAAGCGATCTGCGTGCGGCGGTGGCGGTGTTCTTTCTGGTCGCGGCCACGGCTGTTCCCGCGGTCATCCCTTTCTTTCTGATCGACAGTGCCGAGCGCGCGTTGCGGGTGAGCAATCTGTTGCTGATCGGGCTTCTGTTTTTCACCGGCTATGCCTGGGCGCGCTTTTCCGGCGGACGGCCGCTTTATGCGGGGGTGACCATGACGTGCCTTGGCTTGATCATGGTTGGTATTGCCGTGGCGCTGGGTGGCTGACAGTAGGAGAAAGTGCCGTGGCTTCGGACATCGAGATAGGCGAGCTTTTCGGGCTTGAGGAGGTCGTGGCGATCTATCCCTTGTTTCGGCAGGTCAACACTCTCGACGAGGCGTCGTTTCGCGCTCGGCTTTCGGCCATGTGCGCGCAGGGCAATTATCGCTGCATCGCCGCCTATATGGATGGCCGGATGGTTGGTGCGGCCGGCTTCTGGATTGGCACGCAGCTCTGGTGCGGCAAATATGTCGAGGCCGACAATGTCGTGGTCGATGTGGCTGCTCGCGGCATGGGGATTGGCGCGGGGCTGATGGCGTGGATCGAGGCGGAGGGCGAGCGTGAGGCGTGCGCGCTGCTTCGGATCGCGGCGGTTCTTTCCAATGTGGATGCAAGACGTTTTTATGCGCGCAACGGTTTCTTCGACGACGGTATCCTGATGGCGAAGGCGTTGAGCCGAGGTGCTGCCGCCTTTCCTGAGTACGTCGCCCGGCGCGACAGCGATTGATGTTTGCTGCGTGAGCGGGAGAGCGATCTAGCCGATCTCCTCGGGGATGAAGCCGCCGGTCTGGCGTTTCCAGAGGCGCGCGAAGAGGCCGTCCCCATCGGCCAGTTCCGCCGGGCTGCCTTGTTCGACGATGCGGCCCTGATCGAGCACGACGATACGGTCCATCATGGCGATGGTGGAGAGGCGGTGGGCGATGGCAATGACGGTCTTGCCGCGCATGACGAGATCGAGCTTTTCCTGGATGGCGGCTTCAGATTCGCTGTCGAGCGCAGAGGTCGCTTCGTCGAGAACGAGGATCGGTGCGTCCTTCAACAGCACGCGGGCGATCGCCACGCGCTGGCGCTGGCCGCCGGAGAGCTTGATGCCGCGGTCGCCGACATAGGCGTCGTAGCCCTTGCGGCCGTCCGCGTCGCGCAGTTCGGCGATGAAGGCGTCGGCGCTCGCCGTTTCCGCCGCCTCCTCGATCTCGGCGCGCGCGGCTTCCGGCCGACCGTAGCGGATGTTGTCGCCGACCGAGCGGTGCAACATCGCCACGTCTTGCGCGATGACGCCGATATTGCGGCGCAGGCTTGCCTGGGTGATGTCGCGGATGTCCTGGCCGTCGATGCGGATGGCGCCCGAGCCGATGTCGTAGAAGCGCAGAAGGAGGCTGACCAGCGTCGTCTTGCCGGCGCCGGAGAGGCCGACCAGGCCGATTTTTTCGCCGGGGCGAACTGATAGCTGGAGGTTTTCGATGACGGGCTTGCCGGTCTTGTAGGCGAAACTCACGTCGTCGAAGCGGATTTCGCCTCTGGTGACGGAGAGATCGACGGCATCGGGTCGGTCGGTGGTGGTGGGTGGCGTCGTCATGACGGGCATGGCGTCCTTGATCGTGCCGATCGCCTGGAAGATCTGCTGGCCCATCTGCAGGAAAGTGAAGGTGTGGCCGGAGAGGCGGTGGAGCACATAGATGGCGCCGACGAACTCGCCGATCGTCAGGAACTGATGCACGAGACCAGTGAAGCCGATCGAGACCATCGCCAGCCAGAGCAACATGTTGAGCGCGACGACGATGAGCTCGGAGGTGCGGTAGATCCGCTGCTCGCTGTGCTGGGTGCTGACCGACTTGCCGATGACACGGCGGATGGCGCCGGCCTCGCTGTCTTCGGCGGCGAACTGCTTGATCATATGCATGTTGGTGTAGAGATCGGTGATGGCCCCGGCGACCAGGCTGCGCTGCTTGGCGGTGCTGCGCGAGCGCTCGGTGAAGACGGGCGCCATCTTGACCGCGAGCGCGACGTTGAGCGCCATCCAGATGGCGGCGGGCAGAGCGAGCTGCCAGGAGAGCGCGCTGAGCAACACCACCGAGCCGACCATCTGAAGCAGGAAACGCGGGATCGACTGGAAGGCGGCGATGATCTGCTGCTGCACGGCCGACGACACCTGCTGCAGCCGCGAGGCGACCTGGCCGGCATAGAGATCGTGGAAGAAAGCGAGGTCCTGGCGCTCCACCGCCTTGTGCCCCTGCCACTGGATGGCGGCGGGCATGCCGACGCCAAGCGTGTGCGAGGTCAGCGTGTTGACCAGAAAGGAGGCGATCGGCATGGCCGGGAAGATCAGCAGGCCGAGGAACGTCAGGAACGGCCATTCGTCGCGGAGGAAGGGCGCCGCGCCCTTTTGCGTGACGCCGTCGACGATGACGGAGAGGCCCCAGACCATGGTGAGGTTCATCGCCTCGATGGCCATGGATGATAGCGCCAGCGCGATCAGCACACCCCGGAACATGGCGATGAAGTGCAGGAGAACGGCGACCGGTCCCTTCGACGGCAGCGGCCGGTAGGGGATGTCGAGCGGCCGGATCAGGCGCTCGAAGGGGCGGTAGATCGCATCTGAAATCGACATCGGCTCTCGGGTCTGTTGGGGGATGACGGGCGCATGCAGACAGTCCCGGCGGGCATCATATCGTCAGCTGGTGACTAGCGGCGACGCACGAGGAGTTCATAGGCGGCGAAGGCGAGCGACATCAGCGCGAAGACGCCGATTGCCAGCGGGTAATTGACCGGTGCGGCGGGGTTGAAGAGCTTCGGCACGCCGATGACGGCAACGGCGGATATCAGGGCGGAAAGCGCTGTTTCCCGGGCGATCATTCTGATGACAGGCGACATGCAGTGCTCCCTCGGCTGTATGAAAAGCGGCGTGAACATGCGGACTAGGGAAGATTAGAGCAATCTCAGAGGGTATCAAGCGTTTGCGGCGCCATCCTTGGCGCGCGGTGCGTGCATGTTTTTGCTGTGGAGGCTGGCGGCGCGGGCGGCGGCTTGATAGGGCTTTTGCCTGCAATCTGTTGCGCCGCATGTCTCAATTCGCCCGAGGACAATCTGCCATGGCCATCCAGACGTCTCATTCCAAATCGACCGAAGAGGTCATCAAGATACCGGCGATCGGGCTGGAGCTCGGCGTTCGGGTCGATCCGTCGACGACCGACGGGGCGTTCTGCTTCATCGACACGGTCAATGCGCCCGGCTTCGGCCCGCCGCGCCATCGGCACAAGGAGACTGAGGTCTTCCGGGTGATGGAGGGGCGGTATCTGTTCGAAGTGGATGGCGTGCAGTTCTACGCCGAGGAGGGCGATGTCGTGACCGTGCCTGGTGGAGCGGCGCATGCCTTCGTCAATGTCACCGATCGGCCGGCGCGGCAGTATATCCTGATCGCGCCCGGGCTCGATGCGCGAGCCTTCTTCCTCGGGCTTGCCGATGTCATGCGCGACGGGCGGCCGGATACGGCAGCGCTCAATCTATTCGCCGGAAAGTGGGACGTGGAATTTCTGGGGCCGCCGCTATCCGTGCCGGCTGAGTAAAGCCACCAGGCTCAGTCCTTCTTGATATCGATACCGGCCTCGATGGCGGCGGCGATGAAGGCCTTGCGGGCGTCGTCGTTGCTGCGCTTGCCCTTGATGACGTCGGCGCAGACGAGAAGCGCCTTGTCGAGCGCGGGTCCGTCTTCCGTTGGCCAGTCCTCGATCATCGCCCAGGAGGCGGCCTGGGTCGTGTCGATCGTCACATACTGGCCGGGTTCCTCGAGCGCCAGCATGACGGGCTTCGGCCAGGGCTGCTGGGTGAGATCGCCGTCGGATTTTGCCATGAGACCGGTCGCCTGTTGTCTGTTGTCGCGTGGCGGCCTGCTTAAAGCGGCGGGCGGGCGTGGGCAAGCGGAAAGACGCGGGATGCCAGCCATTGGCGGATGATGGCGGGTTCGTCGGGGTGGAGATGGTGATCGGTCGGAGACGAATGGCTGGTGACGTCGGCGCCGGCCGTCTGGAACTGTCGGGTGACTGTTACGGCGTCCTCGGGGGAACGGCGGTCGTCGCGGTCGCCGGAGAGGATGAGGACGGGCTTGGCGGGCATGGTCGGTATGATCGCGTCGGGGGCGGGCGAGAGCGGGCGGATGAGGATGGCGCCGGCTGCGATGTCGGGATCGCGGATCGTCAGGGAGGCGGCGATGATGGCGCCGTTCGAGAAACCCAAAAGGATGGGTGGGTGGGTGAACAGGCCGGTCTCGATTGCTGCCTGGATGAAGGTGCGCAGACGTTCGGTCTGAAGCGCGAGGTCGTTTTGGTCGAGCGTGCGGTCGGGGTTGCGGCGGAAGAAGGCGTAGCCGCTCTCCCAGGGGATCGGGCCGCGCAGCGACAGGTATGGCCAGCCGGGGGCGGCGGTTTCCGCCAGCGGCGGGAGTTCGGTCTCGTCGCGGCTGCTGCCGTGCAGGAGGAGGAGCGGTGGGCGAGTGTCGGTGGTTGATGTCGCGCGGTAGTGGAAGCCTTTGAGGTCGGGCATTGGGCTGTTGGCTTCCTGTTGGTTGTCGGGTGTTGGTCAATGACCGTTGCGGGTGTGGTTGGCCCTTTGTCCGGCGTTTTCTCGGCGTTCCCATCCCCACGGCGTCATCCTCGGCCTCGTGCCGAGGATCTAAGCACGTTGCTCGGAATGCAAGGGGGCGGATAAATTGGCGTGGGTGCCAGCGGTGGTTTTGTCCATGACCGTAACGGTTTTGATGGGCGTTGGCAGATCCTCGGGACAAGCCCGAGGATGACGGTCGAGAGAGGATTGTGATTCTCGATCAATGGGTTGGCGGTGGTATGGTTTTTGTTTTGCTTGCCGTGCTGCCTAGTCAATCTTCCGGCCGTTGGTCCCATGTTTTCCCGGTCGTTAGCATCCCCACGGCGTCATCCTCGGCCTCGTGCCGAGGATCTAAGCACGTCGCTCGGAATTCAAGGGGGCGGATAAATTGGCGTGGGTGCCGGCGGATGGTTTTGTCCACTGCCGTAACGGTTTTGGTGGGCGTCGGCAGATCCTCGGGACAAGCCCGAGGATGACGGTCGAGAGAGGATTGTGATTCTCGATTAATGGGTTGGCGGTGGTATGTTTTTTGTTTTGCTTGCCGTGCTGCCTAGTCAATCTTCCGGCCCTTTGTCCGGCGTTTTCTCGGACGTTAGGATCCCCACGGCGTCATCCTCGGCCTCGTGCCGAGGATCTAAGCACGTCGCCCGGAATGCAACAGTGCGGATGAATTGACGTGGGTGCCAGCGGTGGTTTTGTCCATGACCGTAGCGGTTTTGGTGGGCGTCGGCAGATCCTCGGGACAAGCCCGAGGATGACGGTCGAGAGAGGATTGTGATTCTCGATCAATGGGTTGGCGGTGGTACGGTTTTTGTTTTGCTTGCCGTGCTGCCTAGTCAATCTTCCGGCCCTTTATCCGACGTTTCCCGGACGTTAGTATCCCCACGGCGTCATCCTCGGCCTCGTGCCGAGGATCTAAGCACGTTGCCCGGAATGCAACGGTGCGGATGAATTGGCGTGGGTGCCAGCGGTGGTTTTGTCCATGACCGTAACGATTTTGGCGGGCGTTGGCAGATCCTCGGGACAAGCCCGAGGATGACGGTCGAGAGAGGATTGTGGCGCTCGATCAATGGGTTGGCGATGATGGGTATCACGCTCCTCGTCCGTCAGTCCCCGACCAGATCAACCATCCCCCAAACACCAAAACGCCCGGACAAAGCCGGGCGTTTCGATCTCGTATCCTTATTCGGCCGCTTCGGCGTAGGCCTCCAGCGGCGGGCAGGTGCAGATCAGGTTGCGGTCGCCGAAGACGTTGTCGACGCGGTTGACCGGGGACCAGTATTTGTCCACGCGGAAGGCGCCGGGGGGGAAGCAGGCCTGTTCGCGCGAATAGGGGCGGTCCCATTCGCCGACGAGGTCTTCGACCGTGTGCGGGGCGTTCTTCAGCGGGTTGTTGGCCTTGTCGGAGCGGCCTTCCTCGATGTCGCGGGCTTCCTGGCGGATCGCCAGCATGGCCTCGCAGAAGCGGTCGAGTTCGGCCTTGGTTTCCGATTCCGTCGGCTCGATCATCAGCGTGCCGGCAACCGGCCAGCTCATGGTCGGGGCGTGGAAGCCGCAGTCTATCAGGCGCTTGGCGACGTCGTCGACGGTCACGCCTGCGCTGTCGACCAGCGGGCGCGTGTCGATGATGCACTCATGCGCCACGCGGCCGGCCTCGGACTTGTAGAGCACGTCATAGGCGCCCTTCAGCCGGGCGGCGATGTAGTTGGCGTTGAGGATCGCCACCTTGGTCGCCTGCGTCAGGCCTTCGCCGCCCATCATCAGGCAGTAGCTCCAGGAGATCGGCAGGATGGATGCCGAGCCGAAGGCTGCAGCCGACACCGCACCCGAACGGCCGTCGGTCTCAGGATGGCCGGGCAGATGCGGCGCGAGGTGCGACTTGACGCCGATCGGGCCCATGCCGGGACCGCCGCCGCCGTGCGGGATGCAGAAGGTCTTGTGCAGGTTGAGGTGGGAGACGTCGGAGCCGATGTCGCCAGGGCGGGACAGGCCGACCATGGCGTTCATGTTGGCGCCGTCGAGATAGACCTGGCCACCATGCTTGTGCACGAGATCGCAGATCTCCTTCACCGTTTCCTCGAACACGCCATGGGTCGAGGGGTAGGTGATCATGCAGCAGGAGAGGTTGTCGGCATACTGCTCGGCCTTGGCGCGGAAGTCGTCGAGGTCGATGTCGCCGTTTTCGCGAACCTTGACGACAACGACCTTCATGCCGACCATCTGGGCGGATGCCGGGTTGGTGCCGTGCGCCGACGTCGGGATCAGGCAGACGTCGCGGTGACCGTTGCCGTTGGCGATGTGGTAGTTGCGGATCGTCAAGAGGCCCGCATATTCGCCCTGCGCGCCGGAGTTCGGCTGCATGGAGAAGGCGTCGTAGCCGGTGACGGCGCAGAGCTTTTCGGTCAGGTCGTCGATCATCTCGCGATAACCGAGCGCCTGGTCAGCCGGCACGAAGGGATGGATATCCGAAAACTCCGGCCAGGTGATCGGCAGCATTTCCGCAGTGGCGTTGAGTTTCATCGTGCAGGAGCCGAGCGGGATCATCGAGCGGTCGAGCGCCAGGTCGCGGTCCGACAGACGACGGATGTAACGCGTCATCTCGCTTTCGGCGCGGTTCATGTGGAAGATCGGATGCGTCAGGTACTCGCTGGTACGCGCGAGGCCCTTGGGCAGGCGATAGCTGGGCTCGAAATCGGCGACGGCGAAGTTGCCGCCGAAGGCGCGCCAGACGGCTTCCAGCGTCGCCGGGCGGGTACGCTCGTCGAGGCTCATGCCGATCTTGGTGGCGCCGACCTTGCGCAGGTTGACACCTTCGGCGACCGCCGCGCGCAGGATGACGCCCTGCATGTGGCCGACATCGACGGTGATGGTGTCGAAGAAGGTTTCAGGCTCGATGGTGTAGCCGAGCTTCTCCAGGCCCTTGGCCATCAGCACGGCCTTCTGGTGGACCTGCTGGGCGATCGCCTTGATGCCCTTGGGGCCATGGAAGACGGCATACATCGAGGCCATGACGGCGAGCAGAACCTGCGCGGTGCAGATGTTCGACGTCGCCTTTTCGCGGCGGATGTGCTGTTCGCGGGTCTGCAGCGACAGGCGATAGGCGCGGTTGCCGCGGGCATCGACCGAAACGCCAACGAGGCGGCCGGGCATGGAGCGCTTGTGGGCGTCCTTGACCGACATGTAGGCCGCGTGCGGGCCGCCGTAGCCGACGGGAACGCCGAAGCGCTGCGACGAGCCGATGGCGATGTCCGCGCCCATTTCGCCAGGCGACTTCAGAAGCGTCAGCGCCAGGATGTCGGCGGCGACGATGGCGATGGCGCCGGTCTGGTGCAGGCGCGAGATCAGGCCGGTGAAATCATGCACATGGCCGTGCGTGCCCGGATACTGGAAGATGGCGCCGAAAACGTCGACCGGGTCGAGATCGGTAAAGGGGTTGCCGATGACGACGCTCCAGCCGAGCGGCTCGGCGCGGGTCTTGATCAGCTCGATCGTCTGCGGATGGCAGGCGGCGTCGACGAAGAAGGCCTTGGCCTTCGACTTGGAGACGCGCTCTGCCATCGCCATGCCTTCGGCGGCAGCGGTCGCTTCATCAAGCAGCGAGGCGTTGGCGACGTCGAGGCCGGTGAGGTCGCAGATCATCGTCTGATAGTTCAGGAGCGCCTCGAGGCGGCCCTGGGAAATTTCCGGCTGGTAGGGCGTATAGGCCGTGTACCAGGCCGGGTTTTCCAGGATGTTGCGCTGGATGACTGGCGGTGTGATCGTGCCGTAATAGCCCTGGCCGATCAGCGAGGTCAGGACCTTGTTCTTGTTGGCGGTTTCGCGCAGCTTGTCGAGCGCCTCGCGCTCCGTCATCGGCGCGCCCCAGAGGAGCGGCGCCTTCTGGCGGATGGAGGGCGGGACGGTCGCGTCGATCAGCCCGTCGAGGCTGTTATAGCCGATGACCTTGAGCATATCGGTCATTTCAGCCGGCGAGGGGCCGATGTGACGACGATTGGCGAAGTCGTAGGGCTGGTAGTCGGTAAACTGGAATTCCGTCGGCGTCGTCATTACGCGGTGAGCTCCTTGTAGGCCGCTTCGTCGAGCAGGCCGTCGGCATCGGCGGCATTGGCGAGCTTCAGCTTGAAGAACCAGCCGGCGCCCTGCGGGTCGGAATTGACCAGCGACGGATCGGCGACGATGGCGGGGTTCACTTCGGTGATCTCGCCAGCGAGCGGGCAGTAGACATCCGAGGCGGCCTTGACGGATTCGACGGTGGCCGCGTTGTCGTTCTTGCCGAAGGTGGCGCCGACTTCAGGCAGTTCCACGAACACCAGATCGCCGAGCTGCTCGACGGCGTAGGTGGTGATGCCGACGGTGGCGACACCGGCTTCGATCTGCAGCCATTCGTGTTCTTCGGTGAATTTCAGCATGGGATGATCCTCTCTGGGGAATGGGGTGTTTGGGTGGTGTAGGTACTGAAGGCTGTGCCTGGCGATACCCCCCTCTGTCCTGCCGGACATCTCCCCCACAAGGGGGGAGATCGGCGAGTGGCGAGGTCTACGCCAAACAATGAAGGTCGAGCGAGCGGGCGCGCCCAGCCAATCTCCCCACCTGTGGGGGAGATGCCCGGCAGGGCAGAGGGGGGTAATCCGCGCGCATCGCTAACGATAGCGGCCTGCGAACAGTGCGCCTGAACAGGCAGTGCAACGATATGGATCGCCGCCGCGCTCATGGTCTTATCGCTTGTAAGTCGGAGCGACGAAGGGCAGGGCCGCGACTGTCACCGGCAGGTACTTGCCGCGAACCTCGGCGTAGACGATCGTTCCGACTTCGGATGAGCCGACCGGCACGTAGCCCATGGCGACCGGGCCTTCGGCACTCGGGCCGAAGCCGCCCGACGTCACTTCGCCGATTTCGGTCTTGCCTTCCTGGTCGGCGTAGAGCTTGGCGTGGCCGCGCACCGGCGCCTTGCCGTCGGGTTTCAGACCGACGCGGCGGCGGGTGGCGCCGTTGTCGAGTTCGGAGAGGATGCGCTCAGCGCCGGGGAAGCCGCCGGCGCGGGCGCCGTCGGTCTTGCGAGCCTTCTGGATGGCCCAGACGAGGGCTGCCTCGACGGGGGTCGTGGTGGTGTCGATGTCGTTGCCGTAGAGGCAGAGGCCGGCTTCGAGGCGCAGGCTGTCGCGGGCGCCGAGGCCGATCGGCTCGACGTCGGGATGCTCGAGCAACCGCTTGGTGACGTCGACGGCCATGTCCGAGGGGATCGAAATCTCGTAGCCATCCTCGCCGCTGTAGCCGGAGCGCGAGACGAGACAGGAGACGTCGTGCAGGCGGCAGTGGCGCACGTCCATGAATTTCATGGCGGCGACGTCGGCCCAGAGTTCGGCCAGAGCCTCGACGGCGCGCGGGCCCTGCAGCGCGATCAGCGCGCGGTCGAGCACCGTGATGTCGCAGGTGTCGGAGAGGTGCTTCTGAAGATGCGCGACGTCGGCATCCTTGCAGGCGGCGTTGACGACGACGAAGAGGTGGTCGTCAAGATGGGTGATCATCAGGTCGTCGAGAATGCCACCGTTTTCATCGGTGAAGAAACCGTAGCGCTGGCGTCCCTCGGCAAGACCGAGGATGTCGACGGGAACGAGGCTTTCGAGCGCGAGTGCGACGTCCTCATACTTGCCCGATTTCGCCTTGATGACGACCTGGCCCATGTGGGACACATCGAAGAGACCGGCGGCTGCGCGGGTCTGCAGATGTTCCTTCATCACGCCGGCCGGATATTGCACCGGCATGTCATAGCCCGCAAACGGTACCATGCGGGCGCCGAGCGACAGATGCAGGTCATGCAGCGGGGTTTTCTTCAGGGCAGCAGTATCGTCCAAGGACGCCTCCGGTGTTTGCGCGTGGGTTCCATGCGCGGGCTCAAATATTCGGGCGCGGTTGCGCCTTGTTTCGAGCCCCCTCTGTCTGTTTGCCTGAGATTGTTATCCCTTCGGCGTGCGTTTCGAGAACGCATCTCTCCAGAGTTCCGTCTGCCCCTTGCTGGTCCTTTTGCCTGAGAGTTTCCGGGGCGGTTGCTCCTTCGGCACCGGCTGCGACGAGCCGGCTTCTCCCAACAAGGTTGAGCGCAATTATCTGGCGATGGCGGTGCTTGGCAAGGGGGAATGTCGCCGGCGAGCAATTTTTTGTCGCGGTCTTCTTGGTCGGTCGAATTTCGGATCGATCGGGACGGGTGGTCTCAGTCTTCTTCGTAAAGCTTGAGAGCCTGCTGCAGGGCGGCCTGCGGCTGGCGCTGGCCCATGGTCATCAGGTCGAGCGCGACTTCGGTGGAGTTGATGACGGCGGCCGATTCATCGGTATCCTGGCCGGCATCGGTCCGGCGCTTGATGTCGGCCACCTTGCGGGCATCCTTGGCGGCAGTGCTGGCCGACACGCGCGGGGGGATGCGCAGCGCTTCAAACGCCGCGGCCGCCGTACTTGCCGAAATGGAACCAACCAGAACTGTCATGTGACAGATTTAGGACAGCGGACCTTCCTGTCCCGCTAAGAATATCGCTAAAATATGATCGATCGTGATTGTTCTTGTGCTTAATTCCGGCTCTTAAGCTATAGTGCGAATGTATTGCGCCGCTATATCTGCCTCATTGCCGCGTTACTTCCCGCATTACTCGACAACAAAACAGTACCGGTCCTTCAGAGGAGACGTTCAGATGCGCCGTTTTCACTCTCTTGCCCTGGCGGGAGCGCTTGTCGTCACCGCCTTCATAGCCACGGCCTGCACCTCGACGGAGCAAAGCCGCGATGCCCGCATGCCGCTGAACTCGGCCTGCGCCTATGGCTTCAACAACGACCGGCCGTGCAGCTATTGAGGTGGAGCGGTGAACCGAATCTTTAGCCATCAATTGGCAAGGCATCCGGCCTGCGCTACACAAAGCCTATGATCCAGGCTCTTCTCGTCGCCGTCGGCGGCGCCATCGGTTCCGTGCTTCGCTACTACGTCGGCCAGTGGTCGTTGCGGCTGATGGGCCCGAACTTTCCGTGGGGGACGCTGGTCGTCAATGTTCTGGGATGTTTCGTGATCGGCGTCTTCGCGGAGCTGATCGCGCGGCGTTTCAATGCGTCGAACGAATTACGACTGCTGCTGATCACCGGCTTTCTCGGTGGCTTCACCACATTCTCCGCCTTTTCGCTGGATGCCATCTCGCTGATCGAGCGCGGGGCGATGGCGTCGGCGGCGGTCTATATGGTGGCGAGCGTGGGGCTGTCGATGGTGGCGGTTTTCGCCGGGCTTGCGATCATGCGGGCGTTGATCTGAGAGCGCACCTGAGATTCAGGTTTCCGTTTTTGCGTAAAATACTCTAAAGCCAGCGGCAAAGGCCGCGCCTGGTGCCGGCAACTCTTTCCGAAAGTACAGACATGGCTGGCATTGAACATATTACCGTCGAAGCCGACGAGGCGGGCATGCGCCTCGATCGTTGGTTCAAGATCCACTATCCCGGCCTCGGATTCGGTCCGCTGCAGAAGCTGATGCGTTCCGGCCAGGTGCGTGTCGATGGCGGTCGCGTGAAGACCGATGCGCGCGTGCAGCCGGGGCAGGTGGTGCGCGTGCCGCCGCTCGATGTCGACGCCAAGAAGGCCGGGCCGATCGCCAGCCACGATCTCAAGCACGGCGGCGACTACGAGCTGCTGCAACGCATGGTGCTGCATGAGGACGACAAGGTGATCGTGCTCAACAAGCCGGCCGGCCTTGCCGTGCAGGGCGGTTCCGGTGTGACCCGCAACATCGACAAGATGCTGGAGGCCTGGACGAGCCCGAAGGGCGAGAAGCCGCGCCTCGTGCACCGTCTCGACCGCGACACGTCAGGCGTGCTCGTCATCGCCCGTACGCGCGGTGCCGCGCAGAAGCTGACGGCGGCGTTTCGCGAGCGCGACACCAAGAAGACCTACTGGTCGCTGGTCAAGGGCGTGCCGCGCAAGCACGAGGACAAGATCTCGACCTGGCTGGTGAAGGAACAGACGCCGGATGGAGACCGTATGCGGGTCTGCAAGCATGGCGAGGAGGGCGCCGACCACGCGATCTCCTATTACAAGGTGCGCGAGACGGCGGCGCAGAACCTCGCCTGGCTGGAGATGGAACCCTATACCGGCCGCACGCACCAGCTGCGCGTCCACGCGCTGCATATCGGTCATCCGATTATCGGCGACCCCAAATATTTCGACGACGACCACAATTGGGATTTCCCCGGCGGCATCCAGAAGCGTTTGCATCTGCACGCCCGCAAGATCGATATTCCGCATCCGAATGGCGGGCGCCTGCGAGTGACCGCGCCGCTGCCGCCGCACATGGTCCAGACCTGGAACCTGCTCGGCCTCGATCTGGCTGAGGCTGACCGGGAAGATTTCGAATGAATTCCGGCATGAAACTGGCATTGTTCGATTGCGACGGCACGCTGGTCGATAGCGCCGCGCTGATCCATGAGGTGATGGCGCGGACCTTCGTGCATTTCGGTCATGACCGGCCCGAACTCTCGCAGACGAAGGCGATCATTGGCCTGACGCTCGATATCGCCATTGCGCGCATGCTGGGCAAGCCGCATGTGGACGACGAGGCGGTGGCGATGACGGCGCATTACAAGGCGATCTACGCCGATGTGCGCGCCGAAGCCGGTGTCGATGTGCCGCTGTTCGATGGCATCAGTGAGCTGATCCGCACGCTGGCGGAGAAGGACGAGGTGCTGATCGGCGCCGTGACCGGCAAGTCGCGTCGCGGGCTGGTGCATGTTCTGGAGACGCACGGATTTTCCCGCGATTTCATCGTGTCGCGCACCGCCGACGATTGCCCGTCGAAGCCGCATCCGGCCATGGTGACGGAATGCTGCAGCGAAACGGGGATGAATCCCGCCGATACCATTGTCATCGGCGACGCGATTTACGATATGCAGATGGCGAAGGCGGCGGGCGCCACGGCGATCGGTGTCAGTTGGGGCTATGCCAGCGTCGATGATCTGATTGCGGCCGGCGCCGATACCATCGCCTATCATCCGGCCGATATTCTGAAGCATTTTTCCTGAGGTGAGCCATGCGTGATCTGTTGAACGACCTGTCCGAGGGGCTGAGCCATCCCGATCCGATCCGCCGCGCGCAGATCCAGATGAAGAAGCCGCTCCCCAAGCGCTTCTACACGGACGTCTCGGTGAGCGAGGCCCAAGGCGCCGAAGCCGGCTTCGTCGTCGAACTCGACGGCAAGGCCGTGCGCACGCCGGCCCGCAATCTTCTGGCTGCGCCGACACGCAAGCTTGCCGAGCTGATGGCTGACGAGTGGAAGGCACAGGGCGACGAGATCGACCCTGCAGCCATGCCGTTGACCAAGCTGATCAACACGGCGATTGACGGCGTTTCGACCGACACGCAGGCCGTCTTCGAAGATATTCTGCGCTTTTCCGGTACCGATATGCTCTGCTACCGCGCCGAGGGGCCGGAAGAACTGGTAGCGCGGCAGACCAAGCTCTGGGATCCGGTGCTCGACTGGGCGTCGAACGCGCTCGGCGCGCGCTTCATCCTCGCCGAGGGCATCGTGCATCAGCAGCAGCCGCAGAGCGCGATTGCCGCGTTTTCGGCGGGGCTGCGCAAGCACGACAATGCGATCGCGCTCGCGGTGCTGCACACGATCACGACGCTGACGGGATCCGCACTTCTGGCGCTGGCTTTTGCCGAAGGCGAGCTCGATGAAACCGAGGTGTGGTCGCTGGCGCATCTCGAAGAGGACTGGACGATCGAGCACTGGGGCAGCGATGAAGAGGCGGAAGAGCGCCGCGCGCTGCGTTTCATCGATTTTCTGGCGGCCACGCGTGCTTTTTTGGCACTGAAGGGCTGAAATAGATTGCCATGACCGTCTTTATGACGAAGATCGCGACTCTTAATGGGGTGGACGCGGTTTTTCGTCATGAATATGTTTCAGTCGGTTATTTCAAAAATTTTACTGTCTTTTATCGCGCTCGTTTCGGGTTTGGCGCTGATTTCCTGCGGCTCGCTGATGCACAAGGAGCCGCCGGGACCAATTTACGACGTACGCAGCGCCGTGGTCGTTTCCGGCCCGAAAGTGCCGCCCGCGGTGCTCGCGGGCGTGGGTGATCGCGTCAACAAGGCGATCAATGCCACGGTTCGCACCGAGGTCTATCCGCGCGTCGTGCTCACCATCCGCGTCGTCTCCGTCACGACGGGGCAGGGCTATGACAAGAGCCAGAGCTCGGCGAAGATAACGGTTGACGCGGCTTCCGTCGAAGACGGCACCGTGATCGCCGTGTCGACGTTCGACGTGCTCAGCCGCTCGAACCTTTCCGATGCATCGGAAGAAATTCTTGCTGAAAACATCGCAGCGCGTATCCGGTCGATCTTCACGCTCAGCCCGGGCTCGGAATAAGCGCGCCGTAACCGGGAGGTCGCCTTGAAGGAAATTCTCGAAGAGCTCGAACGCCGCCGTGACATCGCCCGCAAGGGTGGCGGGGAGGCCAGGATCGAGGCGCAGCACAAGCGTGGCAAGCTGACCGCGCGCGAGCGCATCGATCTCATTCTCGACGAGGGGTCCTTCGAGGAGTTCGGCATGTTCGTCGAACACCGCTCCAACGATTTCGGCATGGAGAAGAGCCGGATCGCCGGCGATGGCGTGGTGACCGGCTGGGGCACGGTCAATGGCCGCACGGTCTTCGTCTTCGCCAAGGATTTCACGGTCTTCGGCGGGTCGCTGTCGGAAGCGCATGCCGAGAAGATCATCAAGGTCCAGGACATGGCGCTGAAGAACCGCGCGCCGATCATCGGGATCTACGACGCCGGCGGCGCGCGCATCCAGGAGGGTGTGGCAGCACTCGGCGGCTATGCCGAGGTGTTCCAGCGCAATGTGCTCGCCTCGGGCGTCATTCCGCAGATTTCCGTCATCATGGGGCCTTGCGCCGGCGGCGACGTCTATTCGCCCGCCATGACCGATTTCATCTTCATGGTGCGCGACACCTCCTACATGTTCGTGACCGGCCCTGACGTCGTCAAGACCGTGACCAACGAGACGGTGACGGCGGAAGAGCTCGGCGGCGCCTCGGTGCACACGACGAAATCCTCGATCGCCGACGGCGCCTATGACAACGATGTCGAGGCGCTGCTGCAGGTGAGGCGGCTGATCGATCTGCTGCCGCAGTCGAACACCTCTCCGGTGCCGGAGATCGAATGTTACCAGTCGGTGACGGAAGCCGATGCGTCGCTGGATACGCTGGTGCCCGCCAACGCCAACAAGCCTTACGACATCAAGGAACTGATCCTGAAGACGGCGGACGAGGGGGATTTCTTCGAGATCCAGGCGAGCTTCGCCAGGAATATCGTCTGCGGCTTCGGGCGGATCGAGGGTTCGACCGTCGGCTTCGTTGCCAACCAGCCGATGGTGCTGGCCGGCGTTCTCGACAGCGATGCCTCACGCAAGGCGGCGCGCTTCGTGCGCTTCTGCGATTGCTTCAACATCCCGATTGTCACCTTCGTGGATGTGCCGGGCTTCCTTCCGGGCACGGCGCAGGAATATGGCGGGTTGATCAAACACGGGGCGAAGCTGCTCTTTGCCTATGCCGAGGCGACCGTGCCGAAGCTGACCGTCATTACCCGCAAGGCGTTCGGTGGGGCTTACGATGTCATGGCGTCGAAGCATATGCGCGGGGATCTGAACTATGCCTGGCCGACGGCGCAAATCGCCGTCATGGGCGCCAAGGGCGCGGTCGAGATCATCTTCCGCAAGGATATCGCCGATCCCGAAAAGATCGCCGAACATACGAAGATGTACGAGGAGCGGTTCCTCTCTCCCTTCGTGGCGGCCGAGCGAGGCTATGTCGATGAGGTGATCATGCCGCACTCGACCCGCAGACGGTTGGCGCGCGGATTGAAGATGCTGCGTAACAAGGATCTTACCAATCCCTGGAAGAAACACGACAATATTCCCCTTTAAGGTGAAGAAGCCGTGGAAAATCAATGAAAATCAAGCGGATGTGATGGGAATGGCCGATATCGTGACTTCTCTGTTTTCAACCAGATCGCTAACGCTCCTCTGTCTTTTGACCTAAGGAGAGTTTTATGCCCCGTTTCGAACGCCTTAACGCGTACCAGCCGTACGCATTGGCCGCGCTCCGCATCATCACCGCTCTGCTCTTCATCGAGCACGGCACGATGAAGCTTTTCGCCTTCCCGATTCCCCAGGGTGAAGGCGGTCCGCTGCCGCCGCTGATCCTTTTCGCTGCTCTGCTTGAGACCATTGGCGGTCTGGCGATCCTCGTCGGTTTCTTCACCCGCCCGGTTGCCTTCATCCTGTCGGGCCAGATGGCGGTCGCCTACTTCATGGCGCACCAGCCGCGCGGCTTCTTCCCGGCCGAGAACGGCGGCGAAGCGGCAATCCTGTATTGCTTCGTCTTCCTGGCCCTGGTGTTCACCGGCGCCGGCGCTTTTGCGATCGACAAGAACAAGGCCTGATCTGACAGCCGCGGGCCTGTCCCGCGGCGCCGTCTGATCAAAGCAACATGAAGGATGCGCCGGGGACGAGCGCATCAACCGACCGGCCCCTTTCGGGGCCGATCGTGTTTTCAGCATTTATCAGCCGAGACGCTCGGCGTGCCACTTCAGGTGATCGTCCATGAAGGTCGAGATGAAGTAGTAAGAGTGGTCGTAGCGTTCGTGCATGCGCAGCGTCAGCTTTATGTCGGTGTCCTTGATCGCCTCTTCGAAGAGCCAGGGGCGCAGGCCGTTTTCCAGGAAGCCGTCGGCCTTGCCCTGGTCGATCAGGAATTCCGGGAAGCGTGCGCCATCCTTGACCAAGGCGCAGGCATCGTACTGACGCCATGCGGCGCGGTCTGAGCCGAGATATTTTTCGAAGGCGGGGGCGGACCAGTCGGCGGTCGAAGGCTCGACGATCGGCGCGAAGGCCGAGCAGCTCTTGAAGCGGCCGGGGTTCTTCAGTGCGATGGTCATGGCGCCATGGCCGCCCATGGAATGGCCGAAGATGCCCTGGCGATCCATATCCATGCGGAAGTGCGGGCGGATGAAGGCGGGCAGTTCCTCGGTGATGTAGGTGTACATCTGGTAGTTTTCGGCCCATTGCTCTTCGGTGGCGTTCAGATAGAAGCCGGCGCCCTTGCCCATCTGCCAGTTGGTCAGTTCATCCGGCACGTCGTTGCCGCGCGGGCTGGTATCGGGGCAGACGATGATCAGGCCGAGCTCGGCCGCCATGCGGCGATACTCGCCCTTTTCCATGACGTTGGCGTGGGTGCAGGTGAGGCCCGAGAGATACCACAAAACCGGGCAGGGCTTTTCGATCGCCTGCGGCGGCACGAAGACCGCGAAGGTCATGTCGCACTTCAGGGCCTCGGACGTATGCGTGAAAACGCCCTGCATGCCGCCGAAGGCGGTCGCCTGGGAAATGATGTTCATTCTATTCTCCTGGTGGTGGCGTGACGGCCTTGGCGCGGCGGCACAGCCGATCGAATGTTTCGAGAAAACGGGAGCGGTCCTTCGGACCGAAGGCGGCGTTGTAGCCCTTGCTTTCGCCGGTTTCGCGCAGATGCGCGCCGAGATCGCGCATGGCGGAGGCCATGCCGATATTGGTATCGTCGAAGACGCGGCCGGTGGGGCCGGTGACGAAGGCGCCCGTCGCAACGCAGCGCACGGCGAGCGGAACGTCGGCGGTGACGACGACGTCGCCCGGGCCGGCATGTTCGGCGATCCAGTTGTCGGCGGCGTCGAAGGCGTTGGAAACGATGACGTTGTGCACCATCGGGTCGCGCGAGGGGCGCAGGCCGGAGTTGGCGACGAAGGTCACTTCGATGCTCAGCCGCTCGGCGACCTTGAGGACCTCGGGCTTGACCGGGCAGGCGTCTGCGTCAACGTAGATATGGTGCATGAGTGTTTGTCGGTGTCCTGTCGATGCGCTCGTACGATGGCTCCCGATCCGCCGCGTCGTGGCGACGAGGGAGCGCGGGGCTTGGTACCAAATATTTCAACCATTTGCGAGGGGAACCAGCGACGTCATCGTCTGGTGACGCCGCTGGCTTCGTCAACGCTGAGCTCGATCCTCACGCCTCCTTCAGCGTGCCGGCTTTCTTCGCGGCGAAGGTCGCCAGTACATCCATGAGCGTCGGGTTCAGGCAGTCGTAGGGCGCAAGCCCGAGCTCGTTCAAGCGGCTACGAACGCCTGACATCGCCGAAGGTGGCGTACCGCTCTCGATGATCGAGGAGACGAAGGCGGCGAAGGTGGGTTCGGGCCAGCCTGCTTCCTGGAAGCGTTCGGGGTGGACGAAGGACAGGCCCTTGAAGGCGTGGTCGCGCTCGACAGGGCCGTACATGTGAACGCCGCATTCCTTGCAGGCGTGGCGCTGGATCAGCGCGTCCTTGTCGACGACGGCGAGCTTGTCGCCATTTTCGAGAACGGTGACGTTGTCTGTCGAGGCGACAGCGACCACCGAGAAGGCGGCACCTTTCGGCTTCCAGCACTTGGTGCAGCCGCAGGCATGGTTGTGGGCGACCGTGCCCTTGACCGAGACTTTTACCGGGCGGCTGGCGCAGGCGCAGACGAGCGTGCCGCCCCCGAAATTCGCCTGGCCCTTCTTGACCCCGCCATCGAGCGCGGGGTGGATCGATACCTGGTATGCCATGCTCAGCTTCTCCTCCTCAGCTGCCGGTGGCTCCCAAATCAGGACCGATTTGTGAAAAAGCCGCCAGCCATTTCAAAGTCGTGCCGCATTGCGTGGTGGGTCTGTCGTGGCGTGGAATGTCGAACGCAAATCTAACAAACCGGCTCTGTGAAAACCAGCGAATCCGCATGGCGGGATTTGTCGGTTTCCGCCGGCATGCACTGATCATATCGGCCCCTGTCGACCCTGACAGCCACGCGATTTTCAGGCCGCGCTACCTCTTTCGTTTCATATTGCCTAACGCTCCAAAGTGGAGCATGTTTCGCGCACTCAGCGAAACCTTGTGAATTTTCCTACAACTTATTGGAGGTAATTATGCTTGCCATCAACGACATTGCTCCCGATTTCGAAGCGCAGACGACCGAAGGCACGATCAATTTTCACGATTGGATCGGCAGCTCCTGGGCGGTCCTGTTTTCGCATCCCAAGGATTTCACGCCGGTCTGCACCACGGAACTCGGTTACATGGCGAAGATCAAGCCGGAGTTCGACAAGCGCGGCGTCAAGATCATCGGCCTCTCCGTCGATCCGCTGGATCGCCACGACGGCTGGATGAACGACATTGAGGAGACGCAAGGAACGCGCCCCAACTACCCGATGATCGCCGACGTCGATTTCAACGTCTCCAAGCTCTACCACATGCTGCCGGCAGCCGTGTCGGGTGATCCGACCGTCCGCACCGCGTCCGACAACCAGACGGTTCGCAACGTCTTCGTCATCGGCCCGGACAAGAAGATCAAGCTCATCCTCGTCTACCCGATGACGACGGGCCGCAACTTCGACGAAGTCATCCGCGTCATCGATTCTCTGCAGCTGACCGCCAAGCACAAGGTCGCGACGCCGGCCAACTGGCAGAATGGCGGCGACGTCATCATTGCCGGTTCGGTCTCCGACGAGGACGCCAAGAAGCAGTACCCTGACGGCTGGGTGTCGCCCAAGCCCTACATCCGCATCGTGCCGCAGCCGAAGGGCTAAGCCCGATCGCGGGACATCGATCTCGGACAGAACGCAGGAGGCGAAGATGATCTTCCGTCAGCTTTTCGATCCCGCATCCAGCACCTACTCCTACCTGATGGCAAGCAGGCGGGGCGGGGAGGCGCTGATCATCGATCCGGTCCTGGAGAAGGTCGATCGCTACCTGCAGCTCATCCACGAACTCGACCTGAAGCTGGTCAAGGCGGTGGACACGCATCTGCACGCCGATCACATCACCGGTCTTGGCGCCCTGCGCGACAAGACCCACTGCACGACCGTGATGGGGGAGCAGACCAAGGCCGATGTCGTCTCGATGCGCCTGTCGGACAATGACAGGTTGACCATCGAGGGGCTGTCGCTCGATGTCATCTATACGCCCGGCCACACCGACGATAGCTACAGCTTCGTCCTGCCCGACCGTGTCTTCACCGGCGACACGCTCTTGATCCGGGGCACCGGCCGTACCGACTTCCAGAACGGCGATCCGCGTGCCCAGTTCGAATCCATCTTCGGCCGCCTGCTGAAGCTGCCCGATACGACGCTCGTCTACCCCGCCCACGACTACAAGGGCGACACGGTCTCGACGATCGGCGAGGAGAAGGCCTTCAACCCGCGCCTGCAGGTGCGCTCGGCCGATGAATATGCCGACCTGATGAACAATCTGAAGCTCGCCAATCCGAAGATGATGGATGTGGCGGTGCCGGCCAACATGAAGATCGGCATGGATCATCACGACGTCGACAGCCACGGATGGTCATTGAGCGTCCGGCAGGTCTTCGATCTCATGGGCCGGCCCGATGTCGCGCTGATCGACCTGCGCGAGGATAGCGAACGCCAGCGCCACGGCGTCATTCCGTCATCGCTGCATTTTCCCTATCCGGCGCTCGCTGAAAGCATCAGCGCCGGCGGCGTTCTGCATGAACTGGGGGTCTCGACCACCAAGCGCCTGGTCTTCTACTGTGCCTTCGGCGAACGCTCCGCCATGGCTGTGCAGGCCGCGCACGACGCCGGCATCGCATCGGCATGCCACATCGAAGGCGGCATCGACGCCTGGAAGAAGGCCAATGGGCCGGTGACCCACTGACCTGTCTTGGCTTGTGAGCAAAGCGGCCTGATCAGGCCGTCTTCGCCACCGGCGTTGTATCGCCAAGCCACGTCGCGCAATCGGCGAGAGCCCGCTTGGCGATCAGCTGCCGCTTCATGATCGTCTTGTCCTTGCCGCGGAAACGCTTCACGCCCTCCGGCTTGACGATCGAGCCCGGCTCGAGTTCCGGGAATAGTCCGAAATTGATGTTCATCGGCTGGAAGGAGCGCTTGCCCGGTTCCTCGTCGTTGCTGATATGCCCGCCGGTGATATGTCCGAGCAGCGAACCGAGCGCCGTCGTTGCCGGCGGCAGCGAGACTGCTTCGCCCTTGCGCTCAGCAGCCGCGAACCGGCCGGCGAGCAGGCCGACGCTGGCGCTTTCGACATAGCCCTCGCAGCCGGTGATCTGGCCCGCGAAGCGCAGGCCCGGCCGCGACTTCAGCGTCAGCGAACCGTCGAGCAGCGTCGGCGAGTTGATATAGGTGTTGCGGTGCAGGCCGCCGAGACGGGCGAACTCGGCGTTCTGCAATCCCGGGATCATCTTGAGGATTTCGGTCTGCGCGCCGTATTTCAGCTTCGTCTGGAAGCCGACCATGTTGTAGAGCGTGCCGAGCGCATTGTCCTGGCGCAGCTGCACGACGGCATAGGCCTTCACCGTCGGATTATGCGCATTCGTCAGCCCCATCGGCTTCATCGGCCCGTGGCGCAGCGTCTCGCGGCCGCGCTCGGCCATGATCTCGATCGGCAGGCAGCCGTCGAAATAGGGCGTGCCTTCCCACTCCTTGAAACCAACGGTGTCGCCGGCGATCAGCGCATCGACGAAGGCGTTATACTGCGCTTCGTCCATCGGGCAGTTGATGTAGTCCTTGCCGGTGCCGCCGGGGCCGACCTTGTCGTAGCGCGACTGATACCAGCAGATATCCATGTCGATGCTCTCGCGGTAGACGATCGGGGCGATGGCATCGAAGAAGGCGAGGGCATCAGCACCCGTCTCGGCCTGGATGGCGCTCGCAAGCGACGGCGCCGTCAGCGGGCCGGTGGCGACGATCGCCAGGTCCCACTCCTTCGGCGGAAGACCGGTGATCTCTTCGCGCACGACTGATATGAGCGGATGATCATGCACCGCGCGCGTGACGGCTTCCGAGAACCCGTCGCGATCGACAGCCAGCGCGCCGCCGGCCGGCACCTGGTGCTTGTCGGCGCAGGCCATGATCAGCGATCCCGCCATGCGCATTTCCGCATGAATGACGCCGACGGCATTGGCGGTCGCATCGTCCGAGCGGAAGGAGTTGGAACAGACGAGTTCGGCCAGATGGTCCGTCTTGTGGGCATCGGTGCCGCGCACGCCGCGCATCTCGTGCAGGATGACGGGAACGCCGGCGTTTGCGATCTGCCACGCGGCTTCGGAGCCCGCGAGCCCGCCGCCGACGACGTGGATGGGAGAATGGGAAGAGGTCTGGGTCATGCGCGGCTGATTATCACGCCGCGCCATGACAGCAAACTGGATATTGGCAGGAAACTGGATATTTGAGCAACACCTGCCGCACCTCGGTCGCCCCGCCATTCTCTAGAGATCGAGCTCCAGCCGCGTCTCGCCCTTGGCGGGAACCGCGCAACAGATCAAAGCCTCGTCCTCGGCAACCTCGGCCGTCGGCTCTCTGGTATAGGCGACCGCGCCCGCCAGAACCTTGGTCCGGCAACTGCCGCAATTGCCGAGCCGGCAGCTGAACTCCGGCTGCAACCCGCGCGCCTCGGCAAGCTCCAGCAGCGTGCCGCCTTCAGGCTCCCATCGTGCCTCCTTGGCCGATTGCGTGAAATAGACAGGCATCGGCACATCCGCCGCCGACCTAGCCTTCACGGCGGAAGCCTCAGCCGACACGCCACCCGATCGCGCGACCGATGCCACGCCAAACGCCTCGGCATGGATTCTGCTATCCGCGACATTCAGCCCCCGCAGCCCGTCATAGACCGACTGCATGAAGCTCGGCGGGCCGCAGAGGTAGAAGTCGTAATCGTTGAACGGCAGCACGGCGCGCAACAGCGCCATGTCGATCCGCCCCTGCGCGTCATAGTCTCGCCCCTCGACCGCACCGGAGACATCACCAAGCAGCCGGACCAGCCTGACCGCCCCGCCGGAAGCCGCGACAAGCGCCCCGATCTCATCGTCAAACGCGCGCTCGCCCTTGCTGCGCGCGGAATAGAACAGCCACACCGGCCGCATCCCGCGCTTGCGGAACCCCTCGTAGACGACATGCCTGAGCATGGCGAGCAGCGGCGTGATGCCGATGCCAGCCGCCAGCATCACCGCCGGCCGCTGCTCCGCCGCATCGATGCCGAACACACCACCCGGCGCACGCGCCTCGATGATATCGCCGACACCGATGTGGTCGTGCAGATGGCGCGAGACGACGCCCTCCCGCTTCACGCTGATGCGATACTTGTTGTCGGACGGCGCGACCGACAGTGTATAGGTCCGGATCAGCGGCCGATCTTCGCCGGGGACAATCACGCGTATCGGTAGATATTGCCCGGCCGCATGCGCGATCAGTCCGCCGCCATCGACGGGCTCCAGGTGAAACGAGCGGATGTCGGCACTCTCATCCACGATCCGTGCCACCCTGAGCGGCCGCCAGCGGCTCGCCATTTCGGCGGCGCTGATGCGCCCGGCGGCGGCCTTCCAATCGCCCGTCATCAGCGCGTTCGGTGATTGCCCGTCGGCGCGCGAATTCCACCGAAGCGGCAGTGCATCCGCCCGGTAGACGACATGGCGCGGGCGGAAACGCCACAGGCGCTCCGCACCCTGGAAGGCGGCGATCTCGGGCGAATCCAGAACGACTTCGGCATCACCAGACAATTGCAGCAGGTCGCCGCTGTCGAAATCGACGAAGACAAGACCGGCGCGGCCATTGATGAGAATATTGCCGAGCGTATTGAAGAACAGATTGCCGGCGAAGTCGGGGATCGTCAGAACCCCATCCTCGCCGATCCGCACGAAGCCCGGCTTGCCGCCCCGGTGCGAAACATCCACCTGCCGCTCGCCATCGTCACGATCGGCATAGGACGCGACGAAGAACGTGTCCGATTTCGAGATCAGCGCCATCGCCCGCGCATCCAGTGCACCCGAAACGACGGCCGGCACGGCCGAGGAGATTTCAGGCTCGCGGCTGAAGCCGAAATCGCGCAGCTGGATATATTGCGGGCAGTTGCCATAGGACTGGCCGACCGTGACATCGAAGCGATCCGCCGTGCTGCGCGCGATCGTGCCGTTCAGCCGGTTGCGCCGGCGCGTCTGCAGCTCGATGCCGAGCATGCCGATCGCGTCGCCGTCTTCCATACCGCGATCGGCAGGATCGCCGGGCTCGCGCGCAAGCTTGACGCTCAGCGTGTGCACATCCGGACTGTCGAGGAACCCAGGATAGTTCGCCCGCAGCGTCGCCCAGGCGTCGCCATTGGTGTCCACCGTGCCGAGCACGATGAAGGGCAGCTGCGGGTAGAACTGGCGGTGCTGGTCGATCAGGTGGTCGCGCAGCACGCGCGCGCCCACATCCTTCATGCGCGCCGCGACGCCGGCCTTTTCCTGCAGGGCAATCTCCCCGTCATGCCACGGGGAAGGCTTTTCAGTCTGCTTCAATGCAAGCATGACATTCTCCTTCGTGGATTTTCAAAGACCGGCGGCGGCGCGTGGCCTGTCTCAGGCCGCGTCGGGAATGCCGATCGCTGTCTTCTGGAATGGGCGGAAGCCGGGCAGCGCCTCGGTACGCTTCAGCCAGGCGCTGACATTGCCGTAGCGGAAGCGATCGACATTCCCCTCCGGCGCGCGGGCGATGTAGCTGTAGAGCGCGACGTCGGCGATCGTCGGCCGATCCGCCGCGATCCATGCCTTGCCGGCCAGCTCCGCGTCGATCAGCGCCAGAATACGGTGGGCGCGTCCGATCACCTCTTCGGTGTCGAAGCTCGCGCCGAACACTGTCACCAGCCGCGCGGCGGCCGGGCCATAGGCGATTTCGCCGGCAGCCACCGAAAGCCAGCGCTGCACGGAAGCGGCGCCCACGGCATTCTCAGGCAGCCAATCCGGCGCATGCTTCTTGGCGAGGTAGACCAGGATCGCGTTCGAATCCGCAAGCACCAGCCCATTGTCATCGAGGACGGGAATCTGCCCGAACGGGTTGAGCGCCAGGAAGGCCGGCTTCTTGTGCTCGCCACCGGCGAGATCGATGTCGACAATCTCGGCGTCGATCCCGGCAAGCGAGATGAACAGGCAGGCGCGGTGCGCATGGCCGGAAAGCGGGTGCGAATAGAGCTTCATGGAACTGGTCTCCGTTGATGTTGCCTCGAAGCATAATTGTTCCTGATTTCGTATGGAATTTCGATTATGAGAAAGGGACTGTTTCTCTGTGCGGAATAAAAGGCGGCGATATGGATCGGCTTCAATGCATGAAAGTTCTGGTGCGGGTTTCCGAGACGGCAAGCTTCGCGGAAGCGGCGCGGCAGCTGCACATGAGCCCGCCCGCCGTCACCCGCGCGGTGGCCTTTCTCGAGGACGCCACCGGCGCGCGCCTCTTCGTGCGGTCGACACGATCGGTCAACCTGACCGAGGCCGGCCGGCGCTATGCCGATGACTGCAAACGCATTCTGGCCGAGATCGACGAGGCCGAGGCCTCCGCCGGCGGCTCGCACGCGACGCCATCAGGCATGCTGACGATCACCGCGCCGGTGCAGTTCGGGCAGTTGCATGTCATGCCTGTCATGACCGAGTTTCTCGATATCCATAAGGGCGTGACCGGCCGTGTTCTGCTCTTTGACAGGATCGTCAGCCTTGTGGAGGAGGGGATCGACGTTGCGATCCGCATCGGCCGCCTGCAGGATTCCGACCAGACGGCGATCAAGGTAGGCAGTGTCCGCCGCGTCGTCTGCGGCGCGCCCTCCTATTTCGAACGCCACGGCGAACCGAAGACACCCGCCGATCTCGCCAGCCACGCCACGATCGTCAACACCGGCTCGTCGGCACCCCTCGACTGGCACTTCGCCCCCGACGGCGCCGCCGCAACGCTCCATCCGCGCCTCTATTGCAACACGGTCGACGCCGCGATCGCCGCCTCGGTCACCGGCTGGGGACTATCCCGCCCGCTCTCCTATCAGGTCAGCCGGTACGTCGCCGCGGGCCAGCTGCGTCTGACGCTTCAGGATTACGAGGAACCGCCGCTGCCGATCCATGTGGTTCACGCCGAGGGCCGCCACGTGTCGGCCAAGACGCGGGCCTTCGTGGACTTCGCGGTGGCGAAGTTGCGGGCGTTGGAGATGTAGGTGGCGGCTTTGGCGCCCAACATCACGCGGAATAGAAAACGGTACCGCGGCGGATGGGTTTTAGGTGCCATAGGCTTGGTGCGTAGAGAGGTAAGACCAGCTTCACCAAATGGAAAAAGGAATAGCTGGCCGGGAAAGACTGATTGATTGGGATATGAGGCTAAATAAAAGTCGCAAACGGACCGTGCTGCACTGGAACTAAAACAAATACTAAGCTTATGTTGACATTAGAAGTTGTAATGACACTCGGAACACGGTCGATCCATTTTTCACGGTTTTGAAATGGTGCGGATTTCTAGACAGTTACAAATCCAAAGGTGCCCTCATTGCTCCGTTGCCACACCCATGATGTACAATGTCTGGGCGTCGGAAAACGCAAAAGGAACAGATAGAGCCGACGATCAGCCGCCGAAAGCATGGGCGCTATATTTGTGCGCAACATGCGGCGGAGGCGTTGTCGTCGAAGGCACCACCGCTTTTCACGACAGCCTAGTGGCAAATGTTTTTCCCGCCCCGCGTATAGCCCATGAAGACGTACCGTCTGTGGCCCGGACATTCCTACAGCAGGCGTTCGACGTGTTGCACGCGCCTGATGCAGCTGCGGTTATGGCAGGTAGTGCAGTCGATGCTATGTTGAAGGCAAAAGGGTACCACGAAGGTAGTCTTTATTCGCGCATTGATAAAGCTCGAGAGGATGGTCTGCTTACCCAAGGAATGGCCGAGTGGGCTCATTCCGTTAGACTGGGATCCAATAGACCGCGTCATGCGGATGTCGATCGTCCGCACGTCAATCCCGATGAGGCTAAGCAGTCGGTTGAATTTGCCGAGGCGCTAGGAAGCTTCTTATTCGTCCTTACGGCAAGAATTGAACGCGGGATAGCAGCGGCGGAAACCGCCGAAGCTGCGGCAACGACGTAGTCCATGATGCGTATCTGAACGCGCAGAATACGCCATTTGTATCGTCTAATCAGTATCCCAAACGCGAAAACGGCGCCTTGTGGGCGCCGTTTTGGGTACTTCAGGCGTTCCGCTATTAGCGGAAAGCGCGCGAAGCGATGTTGTGGATCTGGTAGCGGCTTACGCCGATGTCGGCGAGGGCCTGGTTGGAGAGGCTGCCGAGTTCACTCAGGGTACGGCGGTAGCTAATCCAGCTCTTTGCAATGCGGATCGGGTTCATGGGTAGTTCCTCAAGATCAGTTCAGTGAGCGGCGCGATTGCCGTCTCAGTGGTTGACGCTGATATAGGTGATCCCGGTCATATTGTGCAGTGCATTTATTAGGCTCCTGCCATGCAATTGTGCAGTACGATGCACAGATAAAGCGCAAGTGTCACTTTTTGAGCAGGCGGAATGCGGGGCTTTGGCGCAACCCAGGCGTTAATGAGGTGTTAAGATAAAAGAAAACGCCCGTTGCCTGGTGGCAGCGGGCGTCTTGGTGAGGCGATCGGCTTGGGAGGAAGCGAACCGCCCTGAGATCAGCGAAGATATTAGCGAACGGCGTCGCGAGCAACGCGCTGGATGTCGGCGCGGTCGATGCCGAGGTCGTGCAATTCGCGGTTGGTCATGCGGCCGAGTTCGGTAACCGTCTGACGATACTTGCGCCAGTTGTTGAAAGAGCGAGAAATGTTCATGTCGGTCCCCTTTCCGAGGGCTTGCGTCTGCCAGCTGCCGCCTATCGGCGCTGACCTCTATTTGATGGGTTGAATATATATTGCACTGCGAAGAGCTAACAGAGACAAGAATTCAACGCACATATGCAGCCGCTGCATTTCTCAAGCTGTAAATCGCACGATTTGGCCACCTTCTGGTCAATCAATAGGCAAAATGAGCAATCCAGCGGCGGCGGGGCGTGTGAGCTGCCCTGCGGAGGATAAAACGAAGACGCCCACCGGATGCGCAATCCGGCGGGCGTCCATACGTATGACCGGCAACGGGGAGGAGGATGTTGCAGGTAGATCGGGTTGTTTGGAAGGGAGGATAGATCCAAATCCCGATCATGTCGGCGGAAATCATATCCGAAGGCGTCCGGTAATCCGGTCCGGGTACATCCCGGCTGCGCGCATGCTCAATGGTTTTGAGTAAGAGTGCGATGCAGTATCTTGGCCGTCTCCATGCGCAATATGCATGGCATGACGTAGCGTAAGGGCAAAGTCTTGCCGGGCGATTAACGGTAGCTCCGAATGTCTGTGCCGAAAGGGTCTGTGAAGGAAATCGCAAGGAGCCGTTTCCTCAATCGCCAAACCGCGTCTATAAGGTTGAAAATGAGGCGCGCCGGAGGGCTGTTTGCGCGCGATTTGCGGGGTAGGGCATGTATCGCGGACGTCTGGAGAGGGATTTGTCGCAGTGGGTCGGCAAGGGGTTGCTCACCGAGCAAACCGCCGATGCGCTGCTCAAGGAATATGACGGGCGTCCGGCAAGCTTCAGTCTCGGCAATGTGCTGATGATCCTCGCCGCCATCCTGCTCGGCGCCGCCATTCTTCTGGTGGTCGCGTCCAACTGGGAGGCGATACCGCGTCTCGTCAGGATGTTCTTCATTCTTGCGCTGATCTGGTCCGTCCATCTCGGCGCCGGTGCTGCCCTTGTCCGCGGCCAGATCGCCGCCGCCAACGCGCTGCTCGTCATCGGCACGCTCACCTTCGGCGGCGCCATCTCGCTCGTCGGGCAGATGTATCATCTGTCGGGCGATGAGCAGACGGTCATGTATCTCTGGTTCGCCATGGCCGTGATTTCCGCCGTGCTGTTCCGCTCAGGCGTGGTGTCGGGCGTGGCGGGCTTCCTCGCCTGGGGCAGCTTCGGTCTCTATCTCAGCGGATCCGACATGCGCCTGATGACGCTCGATTCATGGGGGGCGCCCGTCATGGCGGCAATCGTCGTGGCCTTGGTGCGCTATACCGGCGCCGGCCGCGTGCGCCATCTGGCCTATCTGCTGCTGCTTGGCTGGCTCGCCTGGCTCTACACGCTGAATTCCGACCTGTGGCTGGCGCTGATCTATGTCATCGGCGGCATGGCGGTCTTCGTGCTGGTCAGCCTGCCGGTGGCGCGCCTGTCCTCGCTGATCAAGGGCGCCGGCGCAGCACCTGCCTTCTATTCCTTCCTGCTTGCCGTCACTGGCCTGTTCCTGCTGCATGTGGAGCTCGATGCCAGCAAATGGGTTCTCCCGCTCGGCATCGTCACGCTCGCCGCCTCCGTGCTGGCGATCGCGTTGCAGGGTCGCGACAACGGCGCCGTCCGCTATCTGGCCTACACGGTCTTCGCCGTCGAGATCCTCTATCTCGGCTCGGTGACCGTTGGTTCCATCCTCGGCACCTCGGGGCTCTTCCTGTGCTCCGGCCTGTTCGTCGCCGCCGTCGCATGGATCGTCATCCGTCTCGAACGACGATTTGCCGGCAAGGCCAGGGAGGCGGTCCAATGAGCATATTCTCCTTCAAGGGCTATTCGAAGCGCCGCTGCGTCACCGCCGCCGTCACCGTGGCGCTGCTGCAGACGGCGGTGCTCGGCTATATCGTCCAGAGCCGCGCATCCGTCCTGCGCAACGGAACGCAGGTTCTGTTGAAGACGGCGCCCGTCGATCCGCGCGACTTCCTGCGCGGCGATTACGTGGTGCTGAACTACGACATCTCCTCCGTGCCGGTCTCCTCGATATCAGGCGCCATGCCGAAGGAATCCGCCGAGCGCAGCCTCTGGGTGCGCATCAAGCCGGGCGAGGGCGGTTTCTGGCAGATCGCCGAATCATCCTTCGACAAGCTCCCGCCAGCCGACGGTACGGCCGTGCTCCACACCCAGCCCTTCTATAGTTACGGTTTGACGTCGCAGGCCGAAACCATCCGCGTCGAATACGGAATCGAGCGCTATTATGTTCCTGAGGGTGCCGGACATGCGCTGGAAGAGGCGCGCCGTGATGGGCAGGTGTCGATTGCTGCAAGCGTTGGCGCCAATGGCATGGCGCAGATCAAAAGCCTGCTGGTGGACGGCAAGCCGGCCTATGAGGAGCCGCTTTACTGAGTTTGACCGCTTGCGGGCGCAAGTCCGCGCGGTGGCGGGAAAAATCGCTGTCATTTGACCTTCATTTTTCCTTTGCCTCCTCCAAATCGGGTGATATAGAGACGCCGCGCTCCGGAAGGCCTCATGTGCAGGCATATGCATGCGGTTTTTGAGAACGCGGGTATGGTGAAATTGGTAGACACGCCAGATTTAGGTTCTGGTGCCGCAAGGCGTGGGAGTTCAAGTCTCTCTACCCGCACCAAAGCTGGCTTGCAGGCGAGGGACCGAAAACGGTGCCCCTCGATTGCCCGGAGCCAAGCGCCGTTCCGCTCACGCAGAACGAAGAAGAATTGAGAACAAGCCACGCCCGGCACTTTCCGGCGTCGTGCTCATCGAAACGAACGGCGTCTGGGCACGGCCGCCACGAATTGAAGGTAGGAAGACATGCAGGTTATCGAAACGCTCGCTGAAGGGCTGAAGCGCGAAATCAAGGTCGTAATCCCGGCCAAGGACATGGAAACCAGGATGAACGAGCGTCTTGCCGACGTGAAGGACAAGGTCCGGATCAACGGCTTCCGTCCGGGCAAGGTTCCGGCCGCTCACCTCAAGAAGGTTTACGGCAAGTCCATCATGGCCGACCTCGTCAACGAGATCGTCCGCGAACAGCCGACCTCCATTCTCGCCGAGCGCGGCGAAAAGTCCGCCACGCAGCCTGAAATCGCGATGACGGAAGACAAGGACGAAGCAGAACTGATCCTGTCGGCTCAGAAGGATTTCGAGTTCACGCTCTCCTACGAAGTTCTGCCCCCGATCGAACTGAAGTCCGTCAAGGGCGTCAAGATCACCCGCGAAGTCGTTGATATCTCCGACGAGGAAGTCAACGAGCAGGTTCTCAAGGTCGCTGAAAGCGCCCGTTCCTACGAGACCAAGAAGGGCAAGGCCGCAGACGGCGACCGCATCACCATGGACTACGTCGGCAAGGTCGACGGCGTTGCCTTCGAAGGCGGCACCGACCAGGGCGCCGAACTCGTTCTCGGCTCGGGCCGTTTCATCCCCGGCTTCGAAGAACAGCTCGTCGGCACCAAGGCTGGCGACGAAAAGACCATCAACGTCACGTTCCCGGCTGACTACCCGGCCAAGAACCTCGCTGGCGCTGAAGCCACCTTCGACGTTACCGTCAAGGACGTTGCTGCTCCTGCCGACGTCGAAATCAACGACGAACTGGCTCAGAAGCTCGGCCTGGAATCGGCTGACCGTCTGAAGGAAATCGTTCGCGGCCAGATCGAATCGCAGTACGGCTCGATGACCCGCCAGAAGGTAAAGCGTCAGATCCTCGACCAGCTCGACGAGATGTACAAGTTCGAGACCCCGGCTTCGCTCGTCGACGCCGAGTACAACGGCATCTGGAACCAGGTTGCCAACGACCTCGCACAGTCCGGCAAAACCTTCGAAGACGAAGACACGACGGAAGAGCAGGCTCGCGAAGAGTACAAGAAGCTCGCTGAGCGCCGCGTCCGCCTCGGCCTCGTTCTCTCCGAAATCGGCGAAAAGGCCGGCGTCGAAGTGAGCGAAGACGAAATGCAGCGCGCCATCTATGAGCAGCTGCGTCAGTATCCGGGCCAGGAAAAGCAGATCCTCGAATTCTTCCGCAGCCAGCCGGGTGCAGCCGCTTCGATCCGCGCGCCGATCTTCGAAGAGAAGGTCATCGACCATCTGCTGACCGAACTCGACGTCACCGACAAGAAGGTCACCAAGGAAGAGCTTCTCGCCGACGAAGAAGGCGAAGGCTCCGAGAAGGAAGCCAAGAAGGCCGCTCCGAAGAAGAAGGCTGCTGCCAAGGCTGAAGCTGCCGAAGGCGAAGAAGCTGCTCCGAAGAAGAAGGCCGCTCCGAAGAAGAAGGCTTCCGAGGAAGGCGCCGAGTAATCTCCGGCCAATCGATCCAACGAAAAACCCCGCTTCAAGCGGGGTTTTTTGTGCTCAAAATTTGCGGTCGGGCAACGCCGGCTCAGCCCGCCCGATGCGCGTGCGTTAGCTCATTGACCTTCTTGATATGCGAGACCGCCGCCTGTCCGCCCGCCGTCTTGGTGAAGAGCTCCAGCGTCTCGTCCTCATGGTCACCAACAGGTGTCAACGCCTGGTCCATATAGGTCTTGGCATTCTTGTCGCGTGAAATCATGAAGGCGGTGACCGCCAGCCGCGCGATCGTGCCGCCGAGCTTCAGATGCTTGGCGATCGTCTCGCCGACGAAGCGCGGCCAGAAGACCAGGGCGCTCTCGCGTGGGAAATCCGGCCGGCGCTCCGAGGGATGCTTCAACCGCAGGAGCCCGCTTTGCAATGGATGCACATTTTCGAGCGGCACGGTGGTCGCGAACGACACCAACACCTTGACCAGCCGCGCCAACGGCACGCCCGTCGCCACCGCCCGGCGCAGCAGCGTCTTCATATGCTCGGGCGAATAGTAGAGCGACCATGCTTCCTGATAGATGCTCTCCCACTCCTCTCTGCTCATCTTCGGATGGTCGGTGCAGACATGCTCGACGTCATAGATGTTGAGATCCGGATCCATCGCCACCCCCTTGCGGAACAACGTCTGGTGATCTTCCGAACCGGGCAGTGGGGTCAGCACGAAGAACTCGATCACATCGAGCGGCAACTCGTGCTGGATGATCGCGATATCGCGGCGGATCGATTCCGGCGTATCGGCCGGGAAGCCAAGAATGTAGCCGGCCAGCGTCATGATGCCCTGCGCCTTCCAGGAGAGCAGCATCTTGCGGTATTCGGTGATCTTGTTCTGGTTCTTCTTCGCCGCCGTGAGATTGTCGGGGTTGACGTTCTCCAGCCCGATGAACACGCGGGTGACGCCGGCGCGCTTCGATTTCTCGATGAAGTTGGGGATCTTGTGGCACAGCGTATCGACCTGGATCATCAGGCCGAGCGGAATGCCATCCTTTTCACGCAACTCAATCAACCGATCGAAGATCGCTTCCCAGTCCTTGTTGCGGGCGAAGTTGTCGTCGGTGATGAAGAACTTGTGGATGCCCTGCGCCCAGTTCATCCGCACCAGCTTCTCGACATCATCGGCTGTGCGGAAGCGCGACTTTCGGCCCTGCACGTTGATGATGGTGCAGAAGGAACACTGATAGGGACAGCCGCGCCCGGCATCGAAGCTGGTGCTCAATCCAAGCGTCTGCGCGACATTGACCTTCGGCAGGAACGGAACCGCGGCCCCTTCGATGCTCGGCAGGTCGTTCATGAAATTGTAGAGCGGCGCCAGCGTACCCGATGCCGCGTCCTGCAGCACCTTGTCCAGCCGCCCCTCGACTTCGCCCGCGAACATCGAGATGCCCATCTCGCGGCATTCGTCGAGCCCCACGGCATGGCCGTCGAGCATCGACAGACACCCGGAGACATGAAAGCCGCCCATCGCAACAGGGATGCCGGCATCGCGGAAGGGTCGGGCGATGTCGAGCGCGCGCGGATACTGGTTCGATTGCACGCCGACCAGCGCCACCATGCCGAAATTGCCGTTGGCCTTCAGCTGCCGCAGCAATGCTGAGGTGTTCACCCGCGTATTGGTCTCGTCGATAACGGTGATGTCGATGCCGACACCGGGTCCGAGAACTCGCCGCTCGGCGCAATCGGCGGCAATTCCATAGAGCGCCGCCAGCGAATTGGACGGGATCATCGCCCGCCACCAGCGGATGACGTAGCCGTCGTCGTCATAGTGCGACGGCTTGATGAGGATGAGCTGGAAATTCCGGTCAGTTGTCTCGGATTGTTCGCGCACGGTCACTCGCTGATTAGAGAGTCCCCCAGTGACATGAACGCTATCAGACGCAGCCGATTATACAAGCTGCGCCTATTACGAGGTTGTCAGGCGTCGAAACGCCCTCGTGGAGCCCGTGAACAAATGGGCTGATGTGCTTGATTGTGCTTACGGCCACGGCGGATGCGCGTGAAGCGAAGAGCTCAAAGCTCCGACTTGATATCGCCCATCCGGTTCCAGGCATCGAGGCCGGCGATCTTGTAGGCTTCGGCGAGAGTCGGGTAGTTGAACGTGTTCTCGACGAAATACTCGACCGTTCCCTTGAGGTTCAATACGGCCTGGCCGATATGCACCAGCTCGGTTGCGCCTTCGCCTACGATATGGACGCCGAGCAGGCGGCGCGTCTTGAGCGAGAAGATCAGCTTCAGAAGACCGGTATCAAGGCCCATGATATGGCCGCGCGAAGTCTCGCGGAAACGGGCGATACCGCATTCATAGGGAATGCCGCGTTCCTTCATCTCTTCTTCCGTCAGGCCGCAGGTCGAAATCTCCGGCACGGCATAGATCCCGTAGGGGAAGTATTTCGGCGGCTCCTTGGCAACGGCACCGACGGCGACGCGCGCCGCGATGCGGCCCTGTTCCATTGACGTGGAAGCCAGGCTCGGGAAGCCGACGACATCGCCCGCCGCGTAGATGCCGGGCACCGATGTCTCGAACGTCTCGGGATTGACCTTGAGGCGACCACGGCTGTCGGCCTCGAGGCCCGCCGCCTTCAGGTTCAGCGCATCGGTGGCGCCCATGCGGCCGGCCGCGAACAGAACCATGTCTGTCACCAACCGGCGACCATTGTCGAGGATGAGCTCGACCTTGCCGTCATCGAGCTTGGTGACCTTCTCCGCCTTGGTGCCGAGCATGATCTTCATGTTGCGGTCGCGCAGCTGGTAGGTGAAATCCTCGACGATTTCCTTGTCGATGAAATCGAGCATGGTCGACTTCGGATCGATCAGCGTGACGGCGGTGTCGAGTGCGCTGAAGATGGTGGCATATTCGATGCCGATGACGCCGGCGCCGATGACGACCATGGAGCGCGGCAGTTCCTCGATATCGAGCAGTTCGTCGCTGTCGAGCACCGTCTTGTTGTCGAAGGGGATATAATCCGGGCGGAACGGCTTGGTGCCGACGGCAAGCAGGATGCTGGCCGCCGAGACACGCATGACCTCGCCGTCGTCCTTGACGATCTCGAGCGTCGAGGCATCAACGAAGCTCGCCTTGCCGCGCAGGTGCTGCACGCGGTTACGGGCGAATTGGTGCTCGAGCACTTCGACTTCATGGTCCAGCGTGATCAGCAGGCGGCGGCGCAGGTCTTCGGCGCTGATCTCCTGCTTGACCCGGTAGGCCTTGCCGTAGAAGCCGCGCTCGCGCCAGCCGGAGAGATTGAGCGCCGTCTCGCGCAAGGTCTTCGAGGGGATGGTGCCGGTATGGACCGAGACGCCGCCGACGCGCTTGCCCTGCTCGATGACGAGCACCTTCTTGCCGAGCTTGGCGGCCTGGATAGCACCACGGCGACCGGCCGGGCCGCTCCCCACAACAACGAGATCGTATTGAAACATGGAAGCGGGCCCCGGTTGAAAAGCTGGAATCATATTGCGACGCAAAATGGCGCGTTCACAGGTATCCGGTCAATGTTGCAGATTGATTTACGCCCGAATATTAGGAATGAGCGAGACGAAATAAGGGCGGCGGTGTTGGTGCTGCAGGATAACTTGCCATAGAGGCGGTCACCGATCGTCAGAAGGAACGGGTCGCTCCAGAATAGCTGATCCGACTTGTGCGGGGAAAATCCCGGCGGCGATTTCAGATCAGCCGCAACCCCTTCAGGCTGGCATGGCCATCCTTGCCGATGATGATGTGGTCGTGCACGGTGATCCCGAGCGGCTTGGCGGTATCGATGATCATCTTGGTCATGTCGATATCGGCACGCGACGGGGTAGGGTCGCCGGACGGATGATTGTGGACCAGAATGATCGCGGTGGCCGAAAGCTCCAGCGCGCGGCGCACAACCTCGCGCGGATAGACCGGCGTATGGTCGACGGTGCCATGCCCCTGAACCTCGTCGGCGATCAGCGCGTTGCGCTTGTCGAGGAACAGGATGCGGAATTGCTCGCGCGTTTCATGCGCCATGGCGGCGTGGCAGTATTCGATGACAGACGACCATGACGACAGCACCTGCTTGCCGCGCAGCTCGCTCTTCAGCGTCCGGTGCGCGATGGTCGAGATCAGCTTCAGATCGAGCGCCACCGCCTCGCCGACCCCCTTCACCTCCTGCAGCAGCGCGATCGGCGCGCCGAAAACGGCGGCGAGCGAGCCGAAGCGGTCGAGCAGCGCCTTGGCGATCGGCTTGGTATCGCGCCGCGGGATCAGCCGGAACAGCATCAGCTCCAGCATCTCGTAATCGGCAAGCGCGGTATCGCCATGATCGCGGAAGCGCTGGCGCAGCCGCTCGCGGTGGCCGTGGTAATGCTCTTCCTTGGCAGGCGAGGGCCGAAGCGCTGCGGGCTTGCCGGCCTGCTCGGCGAAGAAGGACCGCTCGTCCATGCCATCGTCCTCATCCGCCGCGAAAGGCAGCTCCAGGTCTTCGGAATGGGGAACCGGTCCTTTTGCCATCAGCGGCTCATTTTGTGAGGGGTGGCAGGCCCGGGCGGTCGAGCCCGCCGGGCGACAGCGTGAAGATCTCGCAGCCATCGGCGGTGACGCCGACCGTGTGCTCGTATTGCGCCGACAGCGACCGGTCGCGGGTAACGGCCGTCCAGCCATCGGCCAGCACCTTCACATGCGGGCGGCCGAGGTTGATCATCGGCTCGATCGTGAAGATCATGCCCTCGCGCAACTCCGGCCCTTCGCTGGCGCGGCCGTAGTGCAGGATATTCGGGCTGTCGTGAAACAGCGCGCCGACACCATGGCCGCAGAAGTCGCGCACAACGGAGCAGCGCTCGGCCTCGGCATAGGTCTGGATCGCCTCGCCGATGGCGCCGGTTCGGGCACCGGGGCGCACGGCGGCGATCCCGCGCATCAGCGATTCATAGGTCACCTCGAGCAGCCGCTCGGCGGCGCGCTTGACCGTGCCGACGGTGTACATACGGCTGGAATCGCCATGCCAGCCGTCGACCACATAGGTGACGTCGATATTGACGATGTCGCCCTCACGCAGCGGCTTGGCATCCGGGATGCCGTGGCACACGACATGGTTGATCGAGGTGCAGGTGGATTTCGTATAGCCGCGGTAATTGAGCGTCGCCGGAACAGCGCCATTCTCAAGCCCGAAATCGAAGACGAAACGATCGATCGCATCCGTCGTCACACCCGGCTTGACGATATCATCAAGCGCATCGAGGCACCGGGCGGTGACCTGGCACGCCTTGCGCATGCCCGCGAAGGCATCGGCGCCGTAGAGCCTGATGGCGCCGGTATTCTTGGAGGGCGCGGAGGAGGCTTCGATGTAGTTTACCATTGCGGGGGCCTTAGCGGAAATTGTCGTCATTCATAATGCAGCTATGCCGGGTTCGTCCATTGCGATCAATGGGGGAGGCGCATTTAAGCTGTCACGCCCATGTCGCACGCTGCCATCTCATTGGCACCCGATCCAGCCACCCGGCGCCAGCAAGCCGGAAAACGAAAACGGCGCCCTTGCGGAGCGCCGTTCGCAGTCCTGCCGAGGCAGAAACCAGTATTAGTTGGCCGAGATGTTGACGGCCTTCGGGCCCTTGCCCATGCGATCCGGCTCGGTGTCGAAGGTAACCTGCTGGCCTTCGCGAAGCGACTGGATGCCGGAAGCCTGGAGAGCGGAGATGTGAACGAATACGTCCTTCGCACCGCCATCAGGAGTGATGAAACCAAAACCCTTGTCCTGGTTGAAGAATTTTACGACGCCTTTGGTGGCCATTGGGATAGGTCCTTTTCCCTGTAGTCTGTCTGGTATCCATCCCCCCGAGAGGAAATGGACGGCTTTCACTTTCGCGCTCCCTCATCTTAACTCAGAACGCGAAGGGTCAGTCGAGTAGTTCACGAACGGGGAAAGAACGTCTACGCGCGTGAAGGTCCCCCCACGCCGCCCCTCAAAGAAGGGCTCAGCCACATCAGTCCAGTCACCGGCATGCAAATGCCCGAGTACACAATTGGTGCCAGTAAACGGAGCAAAATGCAAGCGACATTATTCTGACACCAGCCGCTCCAAAGCGGGAATGGCCAAAGATTCAAACACTTGACGATTGGTAACGTTGAGCCGGTATCGCTGACCCATTCCGGGAATGCGTACCGGAACGGCACGTTCACATCCCTAATTCGTGCGAATGCCCAACTGTTGGGCGACTGCCCGCTAAGCGCGAGCATAATTCCCGGTAGGCGCGAGTAGATCAGCGGGCCGCGCCGGCGCTGAGCTTGTGCTGCACCATGTCGGCACTGCCGCGGACATAGGAGAGGGCAGGCTTGCCGGCGGCATCGGCGGCGGCGTAGGCGATGATCGTCACGTCTTCCTCATAGGTCGAGACATAGAGCACCTGGGCCGGATTGACGTAGATCGTGTGATTGTGGGTGTTCTTGAAGCCGACGAATGCCATAAAAGTCTCCTACCTGTCGCCTGGAGAGATATGCCACGCGGGCGTTGACGCAAGTTTAACGCGATGTCGGCGGGCAGGGCGGGGCGCTGGGG
>NZ_JBGLYS010000036.1:0-57157 GCF_047304155.1 Rhizobium sp. Rhizsp42
CCCGCAAAGCCGCTCACTCGCTACAGCGCGCTAAGGGCGCGCTCGCGAGCGGCTTTGCTACCGTCGACTTACACCACGCTACGGGGCACGATCGCGCCACCAGGCGCGGGCATTGATACTTGCGTGAATTGCGCTATCTTCAACATGCTATTCGAAGGATGGTTGTCACCTCTCTTCTCGGTCAGTTTTCGGACAGCGCACCCCCAGGGAGCGAACCGATGTCTGGAATCAGCCAGTTTTCACAAATGTCCATCGAACAACGCGAATTGCACCTTGAAACGCTAGCAAAAAGGCTGCACTTACTGGCGTCCATTGCTCAGCATGACGGGGATAAGCTATGGACTATGCTTGAGGAATTAGCCAACCAGCTTGACCTGAATCAATTAGCTATCGCGGAGGACTACTCACCCTCCTCGAGCGCTGTCGTTGAAGAGGCCACACTGCTTCTCGGCAAATTTGAACTGGACATTCCTAACGCCACGCTTCATTGATTCTTAAGAACCTTTGCTACCTATCGGCGTGCATTGGCCTGTTCTCTAGATCGGCTAACATAGGTTGTCGCTCGAGAGTTCCAAGCTCGAGAGTTCGAAGCTCGAGGGACAGGCAAAGCGGATTTTCCCAAAGAGCCCTTCGCCATCAACTTTCTCGTATCCCAACGAGTGTAGCGAATATGACCGACATCGACCACGTTGCCCATGGTTGGACCTTACTCGCCTTGCGAAGACCCGAAATTATTTTGGAGCGCTTTCGAAGCGTCGCCAATCGATTGGCGATGACCTGAGACCCAAAACTCCCTCCAAATCTTGGGAGAGTCCGTCATTCTGAGGAGGCGGACAGCATGAAACATTCACGGTTCACGGATGAGCAGATCATCGGGATATTGAAAGAGCAGGAAAACGGCCCGAGGACGGGCGCAAGCACGGGATATCCGAAGAGGCTTTCTACAAATACAAGGCGAAGTTCGGTGGCATGGAGATTTCCAATGCCCGCAAGCTGAAGGCTTTGGAAGACGAGACCGCCAAGCTTAAGAAGCTGCTGGCCAGGCGGCGGCCATGGCGCGGCGCTGAGTTGACAGGGAACATTCTGGCGCGCGGGGAGTTTCATCGACAGCCGCGGTTATACCCCATGCCCGCGCGGCTACCCTCTCTCCAATTCACCCCGCCCCGCGCGGGGTTTCTTTTTAGCCGTCGCGCTTGACGATTTCGATGGCGTCGTTTCGCTCGGCGTGATCGTGCACTTTATTGCCGGCGAGATGATGTGGGTCGGGCCTATCAGTTCCGCGAAGGGTTGCATATACAATCGAGGGTTACCTCATTCCGCGCTGGATCTCGCATGACGCCGTCGGCACGTGACGGAGCGCTTGTATGTTCGCCTGCCCGCCAGCGGACCGAGACCAATGGTGGACCGCCCGATGGAGCGACGCTCGCGGGCGGCGTCATGGAGCCACCGCTTGGTGAAGAGCGGGTAGAGCCTTTTTGGAAAAGAGAGACCTCGATCTCAAGCCCCCGACGCCGCGGCACCGGCGGCCACAACGCGACGGCTCTCTCTTACTCGATGGCGGAAGACGGTCGGCAACCCCATGGCCCAAGGTTAACCGTGCCGAGGATGGCAAGTGAAGAGGCCACGAGGACGAATTTCCATGAAGGCCGCCTATCGGGCTGGATCTCCACGGATGTATCCGATGACCTTGAGATATTCTCGTGGAGCACCACGTTTCTAAAAAGACGCCTGTGATCCGCGCTTGTTTCCTCATGGACCAGGGCCTGCCGACCGTCGTACGTTGTTACATCGCGGCTTCCGAGGTGCGCCGCGGGAGGTGCTCCACGACCGAATGAAGACCGCTGTTGTCGGCGAGGGTCAAACGCAGGACATTATCCACAGCCCTGCTCTCATTGACGTGGTTCGCGATTATGGATTTCATCCCAACGCGTGCAAAGCCTCCGAGCCAGGGCAAAAGGCAAGGTCGAGCGGCCTTTTCGGCATGTTCACGAGGATCTCGTTGGTGGCAGCCTCGACGACATGAACGCCCAGTTCTGGCACTGGCTCGACACCGTCGCCAATCCAAGCAAGCACGCGATGACCGGCTTACGGGTTCCTCATCTGTCTTTCAGCCAGCACCTTTCATCTCTCGGAGGGGCTGCCCCACAAAAGAGGTCAGAGAAGTGGTCGGCTTGCACTGATATCCCTCATGGCATGCTTGACCGATGACACCCGATCGACTAGATGCGCCACCGTCCACTTCCTGGGACATGCGGCAAAGAGAGAATTCGGCCTCGCGAGGAGGTCGAATTCTTGTCACCAATAACTTCGACAGCGACCGCACGAATAAATTGCTTCTGATTGCCGAGCGATACGCAGGAGGCGCCTTGGCGTCTCACACGATCGACCGCCGAGGCTTGCGTTCACTTCCATCCCCCGGGTAACGCGTAATGGGCAAGCACTCACCAGCGGGAATCCCGAGACACGTTTGGTGGGCGAAACGAAAAAAATAGCAAACGAGCACCAGTAGGCCTGGCTTAGCTAGATGCCGCCATGACAACCGCAACCAAGGCAGTGCCGATACGCGAAATGTTTCTATTCATGGTTTTGCCTTTCCAGTGTGAATGTTAGGACCATGGACCTTGCGTCATGAACGGAACATGAACCATTACTGGGCGGGACCGCCGGATCAGGGCGACGTGTCATCGCGCCGAGCCTTCCGATCGCGATGTTAGCCATCAAGGACGAGCATCATATTCGTCAAACGTGTTCTCTTGCGGGTCCGCCTATTCGACGTCGACACCCGTCAATTTCGTCCGGCCGCTAATAACCGTTGCCGGTGGAATTTCCGGGCCTAACATTTCGACGTACTTAATGTTTCGCTGCCGTCGAGATAGTCCTCAACACTTCCCGACACGTGGAGGGCCTCGAGCCCCTGTAACTCTCCCGGCTCTCCACACCCCTCGCCTTCAATTTATCCGCGGCGACACTCCGGTGATCGCAAACCCCGCGATAAAAATGGCGGACATGTTGATGAGGCGCATCGCCGATGATGTTGGAACTCACTCGCCGCTGACAATTCGCGGTCAGGGAATTGGAGCGGGTAGCCGGCGCCTCACCCTTTGATGAAATTCGGGGACCAGCGGCATGGTGCGTTTCATTGGCTCCAAAATCCACGCTTTAATAGCGAAAGCCATCGGGTATTCGAAAAGTCCTTGAAGCGGAGTGAGACAGTGCTAGGATCAATCCGTCCGCTGCTCCGGGCAGCACCCCTGACCCCGCTTGAAGCGGGGTTCTTTTTTTGAAAGCACGAGGATCTCCCGCCGCGTCGCCACCGCGGGCGGTGGTCATTCGCGAAATTGAATTGAGAGCGAGCGCTCAAGCGATCGGCGGGCAAGACCGCCAAGTTCAATCAGGAGCGGCTCGGATGGAATTGATTTTGATGCCCATGAGCTATCAACGTGGCTCTCCTCGAGTGATCAGCTTGAGCTCGCGGTTCATTGTGATGGAGGCGGTCCCGACGCCACCTTGTTGTCTTTCGGATAGTCTAGGAACCGGGATCGTAAAGGCTCCTTTTAGGTAGCGACCGCTTGAACAAGTGACGTGCGGCCAACGTGGTTTCTTTGGCCACTAATCGCGGCGGGTGTCCCATCATCTTGCCTGTTCCGCCCGAGGGCGTCTTGGATATCAACCGGTCGGGGAGCAGATTTTCCCTTCGAGCGTGGAACAACGTGACCGAGCCGTTGTTATGCCGCGGTCAATAGCGCAGAATCCTGAGGAGGAAACACAATGCGTATGAAGATGATCGCCGCGGCAATCCTCGTGGCTGGCATGTCAACGGCGGCTTTCGCTCAGTCCAACCCAGCGCCGGCTGGATCGACGATGGACAAGAACCACGGTGATACCGGTGGCGGCGCCAACACTGACATGAAGAAACCAAAGGCAGTCGATAAAACGTCCACTGGAAGCACAATGAAGATGGACAAAACGAAGTGCGCCAATCCGGCGAGCAGCGCTGGAACCGGCAAACTTCAAACCCAGGGTGGCAAGAGCAACGCCACGCCAGAAGACGAAGCTTGCGCGGCCCACAATAACTGAGCCGCCACCGGCGAAAAAGCCGTCATCGTAAAGATGGCGGCTTTTCAATTCGCGCTTCAGCCGTTTCCACAGTTAGCCACCGCGAAACGGATGACGAACTCCGTACTTGGGACTTCTTGTGCGACCCATCCATGATGGCGCGTTAAAATCTCTCGCGCATCCGGCCATAGGCATCGCGTAATTCGTCCAACGTTTTGTCGTATCGCGAACGTTTCGGCAAGGACTTCGCGCCAGCGACCGTGAAAGCGACGGTGCCCACGATGGCGGCGATCGCGATCAGCGTTGAGAGAGGGTGAAGCTTGACCGTCGCTTCCGTCCGGCGGGCAACGTGGCGAGCGCCGCTCTTCATTGTGCCAGCGAGATTGAAAACCTGTTCATGCAACGCTTCCACCTGCCGCCGGAGTTGTCCAATCTCGTCTTTCGCGTCGAAACCTGGCTCAATCGGAACCCCAACTTCGGCCGTGCTCGTGTCGACTATGCCGCGAGGTACGGGTTCACCAATCTTAGCCGCGTGGTCGGTAAGGGTTCGGTGTTCTTTCTTGATTGGCATGATGTTGCTCCCTGCGAACGGTTGGCCGGCGCTTCCAATGACGGATTACGTCGCTGGGCTCGCTTTTGTTCCATTCGCTCTGCGCGCATGGGAAGTGCATGCTGCCTTCGAGCGGAGAGTGGCGAGGTGATGGGTTGGTTGAAGGCCCACGTGTAGTAATCGCTTGGCGAGCAGTTTTCGGCGATCGGATTAGTGACGAGTTCGAAGGTAGCCGTTGGAGGCTGCGGCGAGATATGGTGCCTTGGCCTGATCGAGCTGGCGCGGCGGGTAAGACGGACGATCACGCTTGACGATCGATACTTCGTCCAGCTTTTGCCAGGGGCGGCCACAGGGCTACTTCCCCTTGGCTAACGGCCGCGGCGTTGCCGTTGTCGCCGCTTTCCCTGGCTCATGCCGGAATAGCGATCAACGGGAGCGTGTCTTCGGCATCTTGCTCTACTCACTGTTGCATTGTCGCTACAGACATTCGCCTCGAAATACCTTAGGTTTAGCGCAGTGTTTAGTAGGGGAAGCGTCATGAAGAAGTTCCTTGTCGCGGCCATGCTCGTTCTTGCCTCGGGCACCACGGCTTTCGCGGCGGATTTGGTTGAGCAGCCTGTCGCAACCGCCCCACCCTTCACTTGGAGCGGTCCTTATTTCGGTATCGACGGCGGTGCCGGTTGGTTGAACGGTGATTTCTCCGCCGGCGGGCCATCAGATTCGGAAGACTTTAACGGCGGCATGTTCGGCGGGTTCGTCGGCTACAACTGGCAGCTCGACAATAGCATCGTCTTGGGCGTCGAGGGCAATGTTGAATACAACTGGAACGACAAGGACTTCCTGGGCGCCAATGTCGGGAGCGATTGGTCTGGCGCCGTGCGTGCCCGTGTTGGCTATGCATTTGATAATGCGCTGATTTATGGCGCCGCTGGGTGGACCGCGACGCGTGGATTCGTGGACGTTCCTGGCTTTGACAAGGAAACGAAGACATTCAACGGTTACACCGTCGGCGCGGGTTTGGACTACGCGTTCACGAACAACGTCTTTGGCCGCGTGGAGTATCGGTACAATGACTACGGCAGCAAGGATCTGCTTGGTTTCGATGTCGATGCCGATCAGCATGTGGTCAAGATAGGCCTCGGCGTGAAGTTCTAAAACTCCCATGGCGACATAAAGCCCCGCTTCCGCAGGGCTTTTTGTTCGCGGCTCGTAAATTCAAGGGTGCCGTCGTGGTGGCGCCAGTCTTTCTTTCCGATGACGCGACATCGCCTTGTCATGCGCCGGTCGCGGGGCTCCCTCCCAGCATCCACCAATTTGTTGGGAACCAACGCGGATTGGCTTGGAACTTCACGGGTCACCAAGCATGGTGAGCGCGTTCTCGATCGCCGCTCCCGAGGCCGTGTTGTCGAACACGCACCAGCCGTCCGACGCCACCATGCCCGAGAATGACCTAATCTCGTTCGCTGTATAGTTGGAATAGTAGGTTTTTGGCTTGCCGTGCAGGCGCAAGTATCTCGGCGCCCCTTCGAATTCCCCCGCCTCCCAGACCAGGGCGGGATCGGCGAAAACCCGATCAACCGCATAGGCCTTCAATAGCTCCAGTGCCTCGGCCGCGGCCCAACTCTTGTGCCTGGCCTCGATGACGATCGGCCCGTCACAGCAATCCCGGATTGCCTGGAACGCGCTATCAAGAACACCAGCATCAAACGGCAGCGATGGCGGCAGTTGGCAAAGGAGCGGCCCGCGTTTTTCCCCGAGCGGCGCGATATCCTCAAGAAAGGTCCTGAACGGCTTGGCGACGTCTTTCAGCGCGTGGGTGTGGGTGATCGTCTTGGGCATCTTGACCGCGAACCTGAAGCGGGCCGGAACGGCGGCGGCCCATCGCGCGAAGGTCGATTTCCTGTGCCTGCGATGGAAGGTTGAGTTGATCTCGACACCGTTGAAGACCGAGGCGTATCGAGTGAGATTGCTTCCTTCCGTTTCGAAGCTGCCAGCGACATTTTTGGGAATGGACCAGCCCGCTGTGGCGATGATCGGCAAATCGTGCTCCTCTCTAGCTCGCAATCACCAGACTGAAACGACGAGGATGATTTCAAGGTTCCGCAATCCACCCAGGTCCCTGGCCCTAAAGCGAGGAACGTCTAGGAAAAATTGATTCCGAGATCAGCGTGAGCTGATCCCGTGGCAAGCAGCTCTTCCCAACACGGGGAAGGAAACGGGATATCGCGTCAGCGTCGGCTAACCGACGTCGCTAGGTTTGGGTGGTGGATGAGCTATCCCGCGCGCGACGTTAACGCTGCAATGTCGTCCGCGTGGGCGCAGCTTGAAATCGACGCGCGCTCCAGCCATGACCGCGACGACCTTTGGATCATACCACCGTCATGGAAATGGCCGGCTGCTGGGACAGGAGGTCCGCGAGGACTGTCATGCTCCGTCGCAATTCCTCGATGGTGGCGGGCGCGCCTAGGCCAAGCCGAATGGCCTCTGGAGCGTCCACCACCGCGAACGCGTCACTGGCCACGACGCCAATCCCAACCGAACGCAATCTCGAGACCAGTTCACCCCTGTTCCAGGGCTCCGGCACGTTTAGCCAGACATGGAAACCTCGAGGGGAAGTCTCGGCAAAGGTGGATAACGTTTCAGGCAAGACGCGTAGCCTCGCGGCGGTTTCCCGCATGATTTCCTTGCGCGCGGTATCCGCCAGGCCGGTCTCTATCCATCTAGAAGCCGTTGCGCTCGTGAGAGGCGAGACCAGGGAGGCGGATGCGCGGATGGCGTTGGTGACCCTATGGGCTCGCCCCTCAGGTACCGCGATGTATGCAACGCGCAAGGCGGGAGACAGGCACTTGGACAGGCTCGCGAGGTGGTAGACGCTGTCCGGCGCGAGCACGGCGAGCGGTGTTGGCGCGTCGGGAGCCAGGAAACCGTAGGCATCATCCTCGATAATCGGAACATCGTTTACTCGCGCCAACTCGACCAGCTCTCGGCGGCGCGCCAGGGGCATCGTGCGTGTGGTCGGGTTGTGCAGGGTCGGCATGCAATACAATGCCTTCGGCTTCATTGCCTTGCATGCTCTCGCGAACGCTTCCGGGATAAGTCCATGATTGTCCATCTCCAACGGAGCGAGCTTGAGCCTAAGGTGTGACGCGACGGCGCGGAAACCTGGATACGTCAAATGCTCCACGCAAACCGTGTCACCCGGTTCCACGAGAACACTCAGAACCGCATGGAGAGCTCCTTGAGCGCCCGCCGTGACGAGGACGCGATCACGAGTGACATCAGGCAGCCTGCGCGAGAGCCAGGAGGCAGCGGTGGCTCGATCGTCGATGATGCCTCCGGGCTCTTGGTAGCGCATCAGCAAATCGAGTCCACGATCCCGTAGGTCGCCAACCGCCTCCCACATACGCTGCTCGATGGAGCTGTTGGCGAAACGAGGTGGCAGGTTCATGGTCATGTCGACCAGACCCGAAGGTTCGGCGCGCGATGCAAGGCTCCGGCCTGCCGTGACATAGGTTCCCTGACCAACCCGTCCTTCGATCAAGCCGCGGCCGCGAGCTTCCGCGTATGCCCGACTAACCGTCGTGAAGTCGATGGCGAGGTCATCGGCGAGCTTGCGTTGTGTTGGAAGACGATCGCCTCGCGCGAGACGTCCACTGGCGATGTCAGCCGCGAGCGCGTCGGCGATCGCGAGGTAAATCGGTCCCCCGCTGTTGTCTAGCCGCGGTGCCCATGTCGTTTTTGCCATCGGTTCCATCGTGATCCAATCAATTCCGTAATATATGGATCTAAGATGGAAAGCCTTGTCAAGCGAACTACCGGGAACGCGCGTTCGGGCACCCGCCTTTGGCCAATTTTAGGGCGAGCTGGCGGGATTTTCGTTTTGATCGGCCGAACATCGCTCCCCGTTCAACGAGCTGCGACAATTTGGATAATATGCGATTTTGATCGGAGAATGTATGTAAGCAGCATCCCATCAATAAGTGGAAGTCGAGCCATGAGTTATGAACGGTCGCCGATATCGCCGATGAACGAGCGGGCATCCACCCAGCCATGGGATCATTTGACGCTGTGTGTTTACTGCTTCATCGGCCTGGCCGCGGCGGCGCTGGCGTTGCGTATCCAGGTCGTTTACGCGCCGTCCCCGTGGACCCACCTTCTCGTCGCCCTACCCCCTGTATTTGTCGCATGCATCCTGCCCTTGCGACTGCTGAAGGTTTGGCTTTCACGCGCCAAGGAAGCGCCGGAACGCGCGACCCCTGACCGCGACGATGCGCCCACGGTCGCCGCGATAGGGCCGTTCGTCGTTACACGAAAGCCCAGCTGGAAGTTTTCGGCGTCCGCGGATGAAGCCAGGACGCGCGAGCGCAAGGAGTCTTGATCATGGAGTGGATACCCATAGCCCTTGGAACCTTCAAGGCGCTCGCGCTGGGCGTGGCAATGTATTATGCAATCAAATGGCATTACGACCAGGGCGAGAAAGGCGGGACGCGGGCTCTGCTGCGCATGGGCGGAAAGGTTGCTGGCGCATTCCTATTGACGCTCCTGACCGTGGTGCTCTTCGCGTTCGTCTTGAGCAACATGCTCGGTCTGGATCTGAGTTATCCCTGAGCGCGTGGCGGACAGGCGTTGTCTGGCGGAAAATGTCGAAGCCGCCGTGCCTGCTTGATCCCGCCAGGCGGGCGAGCCCTGGTACCCGATTTAGGGTTTGCATCTGGCAAATATAGTTCCGCCATCCGATGTCACGTTTGTCCCACGTTCGGCCTCGGAACTTTTTGGCCTGGATCCGCGTCAAACCAAACGAGGGCTTCCACTTAAGGAATACCTGTCTCGAGTGCACCCGGACGACCGACCCCAGTTGGCGCAAGTAATCATCGATGCAATTATCGCGGACATCCCGCAACAAGACACTACCGCGTCCAGGGGGACGACGGAGATTTCCGCTTGTTTGCCGCTTACGGCAAGGCCCTTCGTGGCCCGGAAGGTGTCGCGGTGCTGTACTCGGGGATTGTTGTCCCCGCTCAGGCAACGAGTGCTCATTTCCTGAACTAGGTTCGTTGGTTACCACGCCAAAGCCACCTGCCCTAGGACGGATCAAGTCGGAAAACCGAGGAACCAGGTCTGCTAGCGCCGGGGCGAGCGCGGCATGACAGGTCCCGCGTGAACGGATCCTCGAAACAGATCGTATCGCAGCTTCCGGTCGCGGCGTCGGGGTTAACCCGCGCGAGACCCGATGGCGCACGCACGCCCAGGCGTTCGTTGTCTCTTGTCACTATGAGGAGCATCAAGGAGCGCCTAATCGCCCTGACCGAGCCGCGCGGTCACTGCGTCCTCGCGGAATCGCCAGGCCATCCCGAAGACGTCCGTAAGCGGTTCTCATCGCCACGACCGCCGTCTGATCGTCCCGAGGCTTCATTCCGAGACGGGGTTGCCGAACAGGTCGGTTGGAACAGCTTTTGAGCGGATGGTCGAGGACGGTTCGTCGATCCTTCCGCCGAACGACCGAGCGCTGCCCTTTCGCCCGGACCATAACACGAACTGGATTTTCTCTCCCGCCTTGATGTCGCGGTGCGCCACGAAATAACCCCGGTGGTCAGGTGCGTCCTCGTGTCCGGCTTTTTCATTTTCAAACAGGCAAACGTCGCCGCTGCGTGGTTTAAATGGCATGGTGCTCCTTTTTTTGTCTCGCGGCATGAGCGTCAGGGCAATCCTCTCGGACGCTGCGAACCAATCTGGGTCGCGATGCCTCACCCGTGCCGATGATCTTTTCTGGTTTAGGCAATTCCCGGACGTGGCGGCCCTGCCTCCATAAGTGGCGATCGAACATGGCACCGGCAAGACCGAGAAGGACCGCCATGCGGCCATGCCCATCGGCTAGCGAATGGGGCGTCAAAAATCTCACATGACCTTCCCCTAGTATCACCCCGTAACCTAGGGAGACAGGATGCGCGAGAAGAAGCTTCGAGAAACAGAGTTTGTGGCCGAGACGATCAGAAAATTGGCGGTCCCCGGTATGAAGCCAAAAGCGTTGATTGAAGCGGTCAAGGAAAGGCACCCCAATGCCTCCAAGAAAGACATAGCACGGGCGGCGTTTTTGACCGTTATCATGTCCGCGGAATATGATCCGGAGGACACGCAGGCGCTGCACGACCTCGCGAGTGGTACTCGTGACAGCGATCTGATCGGTCGTTAGACGGAGGTGGAAATTGACCCCTTGATGTTACCGGGGGCCACCGACCCGGACCGATCCATGGCTTGGACAACCATCAATGGATAGTCACGCCTGGGGGAGATTTCGTGACTTGCTCGCGTATCGCGGCGACCAAGCGCGCGGCCGATTTCACGATTTCGACCGCGATATCCGGATCGCCGCTACCCACGTCGTGCGCAAGTTCCTTGATGGCGGCGGCGGCGTCCCTGACCAGCTTGGCGAGCAAATTCTTATCAGTCGGAAGTTGCAACGCGAACCCATCCAACAATTTCCCGAATCTAACTAGGACAGCGGTGATCTCCCGCGGTGTCATCAAGGATGGTTTGAGATCTTCGGACATTCTCCAGGCTTTCTGGAAGCGCTTGTTTCGAAAATGGCAAGGTCGGGCGGATCTCTCGCGCCCGACCTTGCCCCTGCCTCAACGACGACCTCCTGACCTCCGTGAAGATCGTCGGAAACAATTCAATGGGGGATTTAGCGCGAACCCTCCGGACTTCAAGTTTCGTCTCGTCGAAACCGTGAAAGGCCTCAAGGCAAGGTGCGGTTTCCAGTCTCGGTCGCCGTGCCATCTTGGCGCTCTTGCGCTTGCATCCGCGCTGCCCGAAGGCGCCAGGTCTTAGCTTCACGTCGGCGACGCTCTTCCTCGATTGTCTCCCGTGCGACTTCATCGGTTCTGTCGCGCGCCTCCACCCGCTGGGCCTGGCTCAACGACCTTCGGCGTTTGGGCTGATCTTGGGTCATAATGACATCCTCCTATAAAGGAAACGCCGAAGACGAAGATAGGTCGCCGTACGAAAGCGTACCCTCGTCTTGATCGAGGCCATTCGGGAACCCGACCTTGGTCGCTGAAAATCGGCTCCCGGGTCGGTGGGACGATGTCGACTTCGCCACGCGTCAATGAGGAATGCGCGGTGGCCAAGGGCAACCCATGGCCTCGCCAAGGTATTCAGTGGAACGCGATAAAAGGGTTTTTCCGAGAGGCTCCTGACGCCGCCCGCGGCTTAGCCGCGTCCCGCCACCGGCTCCATGCCGAAGGATTTCGAGGTATCAAGGTTCGCGAGGCTTTGCGCGCGGCAAGCAAGACGCTTTCAGAGGAGGATTGGCCGTCGATCACCTTGTGGACGGCGCCGATCTCTCATGGCAATGTTAGCGAGGGGTCGGAACCACGGTGGCACTCACCCTGGTCACCATGATGTCGACCTGCTCTCCGGCGGAGGGCATACTTTCGATCCTTGAATGTTTTTCTTTTGGCGCGCGAACATTTACGGGTCGGTAACCGTTAGGTAATGGCTAGGCCGCTATGGTGGCCAGCAGTGTGATGTGAAATGGAAAATGTATGCTTAGAGTTTGGCGCTGCCTGAGTTTTCCGGTTCTCCTCTTGGTGAGCGCTTGCTCGACGACCGAGCCTCTTGTCACGGCCTCCACGACGCAGCCCCAAGCCCCGCGCCAAACTGATCAAGCGGTGATCGCCGAGACGGTTGGACGTTCCGACGCTGGCTTGCGCCCCTTGGCCTGGGCGAACCCTTCAACTGGCAGCGCTGGCGTCATTCAGCAAGTGGGACCTGTCCTGGATGGGGGGCAAGGCTGCAGGCAATTCATCAGCACGCATCAGACGATCACCGGAAGCTCAACGTTGGACGGCATCGCCTGCCCCTCGGGTAACAACCATTGGAAAATCAATGGCTAGTCGGGTTTCCCGCCTTGTAGAAGACATGGGCGGAGGGTACCCGGCTCACGCAACCGATCACGCGATAAGCTCGAAAGCCGCCGGCGACCTCATCACCACTTCCCGATACACCCGCCCTGTTTATTTGAGGTCGCTTCGGCGGAGCGAATAGACTGCGCCGGAAAAAGCCAGCGCCGCGCGATTTCCTGGAAGGCGAAAATTCTTCCTATCGCCGTCCGCGATCGTGCCGCGGCATATTTCGTCCCGCGACTGGGCAAATACAATCCCGTCTGAAGATTTCGTGTCAACCGGCGCTGCCTCCGCACCAGCTGCAACTCCCGAGAGCTGAAGCGCCCTGGACGCCACAGGTCGCTTTTTTCTCACTCGTTCTGCGTCAAGGTGTCATGGGGATCGGGACGGGGCCGCGCTCGGTGGATTTGATATCGAAAAGTCCGCCATTTTCTTCACGAAACCAGCGGACTCTCACCTTTGAAGATCCATCAAGGTGGCGTAGACCACGGGAACGGTAGGTTCAGTGCGCTTTGCCACCCGCCTCGCCGACGGCTTCCACGAAAATCACGCGGGCGGCATCCGCGCTCATGCGGCCGTCCAGAGCAGCCTTGCATGCCATGCGGGCGCGCAGAAACTTGAGACCACTCATATTGGGCCATCGGTCGATAAGGCACGTCATGGCTTCAAACGGACCGCCAACTATCTTCCGCTCTTGGTGCGGGAAATCGACGGCAACTGGTGCATTCCAAGCATTATTCGGCATCCTATCCTCCTCGCGACGCTGAACATTCGTATGCAAATTTATTTAGGGAGCGGAGCGGTCTAGAAAAGCATCGAGTTCGTGTTGGTACGGTCCCGGACGGAGGTCTCCTCCAGAGGCTTCCGGGTCTTGTCCTCATCAAGATATTGGCTCCGGCAACAAGGAGAACAAAAAGAACAGGAAAGGATGCTGGCGATGACCAGGACGCCGATCAAGAAGCCATGGGCTGAAGACGAGATAGGGACCTATTGGACGACCCCGGGCGAGGCATCTCTCGCCGAGGCCCATCCGCTTCTGATGGCCGTTCTCCTTATGATGCCAGGGCACCAGGAATGGTCTGTCTTATCGGTCGAGGCCTATGACATGGGGTCGGGCGGGCCGATTGGCTCGTTTGATATTGCTTCGACCCAAGGAGCGGCGGGGCGTGCGGCTACGTCAATGCCGTTGGTTGCAAGCAGGTAATGGACAAGCCCCTGTCGTGGCGCCGTTGAAAAATCTCCGCTGTCGGGCCGAAGCGAGAATTGCGAACGAATGCGCCGGCCGCTGATATCTAAGCCACGGAGGAGAGGCTGATGTCCAACTGCTTACCGAAAGGCAACTTAACCAGGCTCGAAAGAAGCATGAACCGCGCTCAGCGAAAACAATTCGTCCATCGGAGCCTCGAATAGAGAATCCGTGTCGCGGATCAAATCGATTTAGGCCTGAGCTTAGATGTCGAGAGCTGCTCGAAGCGTCTCCAGCCGTTCCATTGCGATTACTCCGTCAGCAATACCAGGCGCCGGAGTTGATGCACCGGCGAGCGCGGGAACAACGTCTGCCAGTAGTGAGTGATAACCCTTCGGATCTTCATTTGCCGCCGCGGTGAAGTTTGGCTTCCACGTTAGCGTGTCGCTATCGTCCTTGAGCGTCGCGCCTAGGTCGTCGATCTTGAATGGGGGATCGCGGTGCCATTTGATCTCGATCACGTCGTCGACCTCAATTCTCTGGTGATCGCTCATCAACTCAATACGCTCCACCGGCGTTCCGCGGGACTGAATGGTCCCCATCGCAATGTTGCCGATCGCTCCGCATTCGAATTCGAACCCGACATGGAAGAGCACGCGGCCGGGCGTTTTCTCGACCTTGCGGGCCGTAATGGCGCGCACGGGCGAAACGAGGAATGAAACAAGGTCCATATAGTGGACGCAGTGGTGCAGGAAGAAGCCGGTGTAATCGACGTTTCCGGCGAAGTATCCGGGCGCCGTCATATAATAGCCGGTTAGTCCCATCACCTCACCGAAACGGCCAGATCTGACGATGTTCGCAGCCATCCGGTTGCCGATCGAGTATCGCTTCATGAAGCCCAGCAGAAGCGGCTTCCTCGCCTTCTCGGAGGCGGCCAGCAGTTCGCGTGCGCCTGCCGCGCTTCCCGATGGCGGTTTTTCCATGAAGACGGGCAAGCCCCTCTCAAGCGCCGCCTTGCCGAAGGCCAGATGCTGGTCCGGGCCAACCGCCATGCCGATGGCGTCGAGGCCAGGCGTGCGCAGCATATCCTCGACATCGGTCACGAGATTGGTGACACCGAACTGGCGGCCGGCGCTCTTCAGGCGCGCGCCGTCAATATCGCACAGTCCGATCAGCTGTACGTCATGACGGACGAGCTGCGGGAGAAGCATTTGTGTTGCGTGAATGCCGCAACCGATCCAACCGATTTTCATGGTCATCGACGATATTCCGTAAGCAGGAGGTGGGATTTCATGAAGGCGCTCGATGCCGAGAGGCGATCGCTTTCGTCTTCGTGGGGTGCGCGCCACTGAGCGAAGGGCACGCCGAAACGGTCGTCCGTCCGTCGGAAAGGCTCAAGCGATATCGGGCCAGTATAGCCAACCTCGTGCAGCGCCCGGCAGACTTCGACCCAGTTGGTCATGCCGGTGCCGGGAAAGCCGCGGTGATTTTCGTTCGCCTGGAAATGCACGATGCGATCACCACCGAGCCGGATGGCCTCGGCGAGAGAGCTCTCCTCCATGTGCATGTGGAACGTGTCCAGCATAAGCTTCACGGCGGGATGATCGACAGCGTCGAGCAGTTCCATGGCCTGCTGCGTCGTGCAAAGGACGTCGCTTTCGAACCGGTTGAGCGGCTCGACCGCAAGGGCAACGCCGGCATTGCGGGCATGGTCCCCCGCCTCCCTCAACCCCATGACGCAGCGATCCTTGCGCGCCAGCCGCTCGTTTTCGTCAATGGGCTGCGGCGGTCGGCCCGCGAATACCAGGGGGTTGCCGGTCAGCGGTCCACCGACGATCTTCGCGCCGAGCCCCGCGGCGCAATCGATCGTGTATTTGAGATATTCGACCCCGGACCGATGAGCCTTGATCTCGGCCGATGCGAGATTGCGCTGGAGGTTGACACGGGCTGCGAGCACTACGCCCAGCCCGGCGTCTTCAAGTGCCTTGCGCGTCTCCTTGATGTCGAGCTCACCGACCTCGGGAACGAGAAGTTCCACGAAATCAAACCCGTGTTCGTGCATCTTCGCAAACAGCTGAAAATGCTCGGCTGTGAAAGGTCGCGCATACTGCATTGAAATCAACCCGATCGGGTTCATTCGCCATTCCTTTTTATGAGCGGGGTTCGAACTTTCGAACCGTATGGAGAATCGATGGACATCAGCCCTTGACTGCCCCCTGGGTCAGGCCGCCGATCAGGCGCCGTTGCACGAGAAGGAAGAGGATGGTTGCCGGCATGGCGCCGACGACGGCGCCCGCCGCGAGCAGACCCCACTCGATCTGGTATTCTCCGATCAGGGTCTGGATCGCGACGGTGACGGGGCGCACGTTTCGGCCGCCGAGCGTCAGGGCGTAGAGATATTCGTTCCAGGCGGTGATGAAGATATAGATGCCTGTCGAGATGATCCCCGGCATGGTCAGCGGCAGCACCACCTTCCGCAACGCCGTCAGCCGCGAGGCACCATCGGTCATCGCCGCTTCGTCGAGGCTCTTCGGGATCGCCCCGATATAGCTCGTCAGCATCCAGACGGCAAAAGGAATGGCGACGGTCGCGTTGGCGAGGATCAGGCCAAGATGCGTGTCCAGTATTCCGAACTTTCTCATCAGCACGAATAGCGGAAGAATAAGGAGCACGATCGGGAACATGTTGATCAGCAGGAACTGGAGCATCAACAATTTCCGGCCGGGAAAGCGAAACCGCGAGAAGGCATAGGCCGCCGTGACCGAGACGATCAGGCCGACGACGACAGTCCCACCGGCGATGATCAGGCTGTCCATCATGTTCTTCAGAAACGACGTCTGCTCGAAAAGCCTGACGTAGTTGTCGCCACTCCATGCCGCCGGCGACAACGACACTCCGTTGGCGTTGAGCGCCGCGGTCGGCGTCAGGGACGTCATGATCATCCAGGCGAACGGCGCCATTGCGAAGATCACCAGCAACGCGACCGGCACGTCGGTCGTCAGGATGCGCCGAAGGGTTCCGGGTTTTTTCACTTCTGCACCTCCCGCATCGTCCGGGCCAGATAGACGGCGACGAATGCGCCGAGGAAAAGGGTGAAGGTCACGGCGATTGCCGTTCCGTAGCCAAAATCGAGATTCTGGCGCGCTTTGATAAAGGCGTAGAGAGGCAACGTATGCGTTGCGTAGCCCGGCCCACCGCCGGTCATAACGAAGATCACGTCCATCGAATTGGCGACCCAGATCACCCGGAGCAACCCGGCGGTCGCCAGAACCGGTGCGATCCCGGGCAAGGTGATGTGAAGAAACTGACGCCACGGAGACGCACCGTCGATCGACGCCGCCTCGTATTGGCTTTTCGGAATTCCCTGCAGGCCAGCGAGGATCATCACCGCGAAGAACGGGAATCCCTGCCAGGTCAGGGTGGCGATGATCGCGTAGATCGCGACATTGGGATCGGCAAGCCACGGAACCGCTGCCTTGACGATCGAGAGGTAGATCAGGATGTCGTTGAGTACGCCGGTATTCGGATCGTAGATCCAGCGCCACATCAGCGCGATGACGACACTCGGCAGAGCCCAGGGAATAATGATCAGTGCCCGGGCGAGACCTCGCCACGGAAATTCGCGATTGAGCAGCAGCGCCGTCAACAGGCCGAGCCCCATCTGTAGCGGCACGGTCAGGCCGATCCAGATGATCGTGTTCCAGAGCGCCACCCAGAAGACAGGATCGTTGAACAGCTTCACATAGTTTGCGAAGCCGACGAACTTGCTGGCATTCGGCCTGAAGAGCACGAGATCGTGGAAGCTCGTCCATACCGCCTGGATCATAGGCATGAAGACGATGACGAGCGTGACGAAGACGGCCGGCGCCAAGAGCATGTAGGGAAGGACGCGTTCCGAACGCCATTGGATTCGGCTTCGGCGCATCGGGGGAGAGGTCGTCGATAAGGACATGATCGGCTCCGGGGACGAACTGCGGTGGACGGCCCCGGAATAAACCGGAGCCGTCGCCCATGGACTACTCGGCGAAGAGTGTTTGCAACTGTTCCATCATCTTCTTCGCGGTGATCTGTCCGGTGAGAGCCTGCTGCATGTTCGTCTGCCACGCGGTGTTGACGAACTCCGTCACGGCCGACGTCTGCGGCAGTACCTTGGCGAAGGGCAGCGACTGCACCGTAGCGTCGACAAAGCGGCGCTCATGCAGTTTCCAGTTCGCCGAACCACTCTTGGTCACGGTCATCTGGCCGGTCGCACTGTTGAACGCGACATTGTTTTCGCCCTCTGCGAGGAAGGAAATCCACTTCCATGCCGCATCTTTCACCGCCGACGACGAAAAGATCGCCAGCGATTCATCGCCGTAGGATGTCCACTGTCCCTTGCCGCACTTCGGCACCGGCACGGCTGATACCTTATCGCCCAGCGCCGCCACGAGATCCTTGGAGGATCCGATGTGATGGATGGTCATGGCCGTCTTTCCGGATTTGAAGGCGGCTATGATTTCCTGGAAGCCGTCGTTCGGTGCCGAGGGAGGGATGACCTTGTCCTTCTGGAAAAGGTCGACAACCCACTGGTTGGCAGTGATCGCTTCCGGGGTCGTCAGACCGCCCGGCTTCAGTTCAGCGCCTTGCGACATGACGAAAGAGCCCCACTGGTCCCATCCGCCCTTACCGCCACGCAGTCCGAAGCCGTAGGTATCCGGTGCCTTCGTCAGCTTGATCGCGTCGTCCCTGAACTCCTCGCAGGTGGTCGGCGGTTTCAGGCCCGCGGCCTGAAAGAGGTCGGTGCGATAATAGAGGTAGAGAACGACATACTGGATCGGCAGATAATACTGCTGGCCGTCAGGTCCCTTGTTCAGCTCGAGCAGGTTGTCGAGCAAATCGGCCTTGCCCCTCCAGGCATCGATCCGCTCGCCGAGCGGCTCCAGCGCGCCCATCTCGACGAGCCTCGGCTGTGCGAACAGCTTCACCATGGCGGCGTCAGGCGCGTTGCCGCCCACGATCGACGTGTAGAGATTGTCGTAATAGCTGTTCCATGGAACGTTTTCCGCTTCGATCTTGATATCCGGGTTCGCTGTTTCGAACTTCTTCACCAGATCCGACATCGGATTGGCGGGATTGTCGAAATGGTACCAGAAACGGACGGTCTCCGCCGCCATGGCCTGGCTAAAGGCGGCCGAAGCAGTCAAGGCGGCGCCGAGCGCCAAAGTCTTCAGAATTTTCATGCCTTCCTCCTCTTATTATAACGCTATTGGCGGCCGGTCAGAAGCCTTGCCGCATTTCCCGCCGCATGAAGCGCCTCCCGCGCCGCGGCCAGTTCACGAGTGTTCTGCAAGAACCCGTGCATGACGCCCGGGACGATTTGCAGTTCGTCGTCACGGCCAAGCGCCCAAAGGCGCCGGCCAAGCTCAAGTGTGTCGGAGAGCAGGGGATCTACGGCCGCCGCCATGAGATAAAGCGGAGGCAACGACGCCAAGTCGGCATCGTCAGCCATCAGCGGGCAAGCCAGGGGATTGCCGTCAATCGCCTGCCCGCCGGCATAAAAGCTCCAGTAACGCTGCATTTTCGGCCGCGTCAGGCCGGGGCCATTCTCGAACCGGATATAGGACGGGGTCTCGAACGAGCGGGCGTAATTTCCGTAGAACAGCAAGGCGCCATCGGCCTTGGCTCCGCCGGTTGCCTGCTCGTGCAGCATCGCGGCCAATGCGAGGTTCGCCCCGGCCGAGTCACCCGAGATCAGAACCGGCCCGCTCCTGACGCCTGCCTCCTTCGTCGCGGCAAGGACGCTTCGCAGCGCCGAGACGACATCCTTGAGCCCGGCGGGAAACGGATCTTCCGGCGCCAACCGGTAATCCGGCAGGACCACGGGCATTCCGCTCTCGACAGCGAGCACCCGTGCACAACGTTCGTGCGTATCGGGTGAACAGAAGGCGAAACCGCCACCGTGGATGAAAAGAATGACACCGGGGCGAGCGTCTCGCGGAACCAGCACCTTGAGACGGGTCCGCCCCGCTCCCAGGCTCGCGTCTTCGTCCACCCAGACATCGCCGGCGAAATCCATTCTCGGCAAATCGGTATTGCACCGCGCGTTTGCGGCGAGCGATTGAGCACGCCCTTCAGCGGGCGGCAGCGTCGTCGGATCGGGCAGAGCACCGAGTTCCAGGTAAACCGCCTCGATCAAGGCGATCGACTCCTCGGACAGTTCTCCCGACAAATCCACTGACGAGCTCACTGCGTCGCCTCCGGAAACACCTCGGGGCCAAGATCGACAATCGTCGCGATGTGATGCTGCATTGCCTTGGTGGCTCGAAGCGCGTCGCCGCTTTCGATGCAGTCGATAATGCTGCGATGGCGCTCCGCCGTTGCGGCAAGATCCCGGGCCGCGGGGCTGCGGGAAATCTTGAAGCGATGGTTATGAACAAGGCAGCGATGCAGGATCGGGTCGAGGGCCGGAAGGTTTGCGTCCTCGAAAATGCGGCGATGGAAATCCCTGTCGAAGGCGGCCAGCTCCAGTTCGTCACCCATCCTTGCCGCCGACACCATCTTCTCGAACAGCTCGTTCAGATCCCTGATCAACGTCCGGCTCGGCGCCCGCATCACACGCGCCATGCCGTTTCCTTCGATCTGCTGGCGAAGGCGGAACATTTCGATTGCCTCGTCTTCGGTGCATTCCGAGACCTGCGTGCCTCGCCGCCCCTTTCGCAACACGAGTCCCTCCTCCTGTAGCTGCAGCAACGCTTCGCGAACGGTGCCCTGGCTGCATTGGAAATGCGCGGCCAGATCCAGCTCGGTGAGCCCCGTGCCTGGCTCCAGTACGCCGAGCATGATGTCGCGCTTCAGGGCATCGAAGGCGGCCCCCGCCTTTGCCGGCCTGCTCGCTGTCTGCCTGGGAGGAAAATATGCCATGTGCTGGTCCGAAGAGTTGCCAATCTAATCAAGTATCATTATCGATATTGATCTCGATAATGAGCGTCAAGTCAGAAATTTCGATCTGGGAGGAACATGTGGCCGGAATCGAACTGAAAAGAATTGAAAAGTCGTACGGCGCGCTGAAGGTCATTCACGACATCGACGTGACCATCAGGAGCGGAGAGTTCCTTGTGTTGGTCGGACCATCCGGTTGCGGGAAATCCACGCTCCTGCGGATGATCGCCGGCTTGGAGGAGATATCCGGAGGCGACCTGATCATCGATGGCGCACGCGTGAACGACCTTGCGCCGGCCGAGCGCAATATCGCGATGGTGTTTCAAGACTACGCGCTCTATCCGCATATGACGGTCCGCGAGAACATGTCCTTCGGCTTGAAAATGCGGGGCGAGAAGGACGATCGAATATCGGGCCGGGTGGGACAGGCAGCCGATGTGCTGAAGATCGCCGATTACCTCGAGCGACGTCCAGGCCAACTCTCCGGAGGACAGCGCCAGCGCGTCGCCATGGGCCGGGCGATCGTCAGGGAGCCCGCGGCCTTTTTGTTCGACGAGCCTCTATCCAACCTCGATGCAGCGCTCCGTGTCGAGATGCGGCTCGAGATCGCAAAGCTGCACAACCGCATGAAGGCAACGACCGTCTATGTCACCCATGACCAGGTCGAGGCGATGACACTGGCGGATCGCATCGTCGTCATGAACGCCGGCGTCGTCGAGCAGATCGGCAGGCCGCTCGATCTCTACCACAAGCCCTCCAGCCTCTTCGTCGCCCGCTTCATCGGCAGCCCGACCATGAATACGATACCCGCGACGCTGGCAGCCGATAGCGCGGGCATTCAGATCCTTGGCCGGCATCTACCGCTTCAGTTGCCCGTTGCGTCAGCACCCTCGACACGGGACGTTGTTGTTGGCGTCCGGCCGGAAGATCTCAATCTATGTTGCGAGGAGGAAGCCTGGTTCAGCGGTGAGTTGATGGTCGCCGAGCGACTGGGCAGCCAGACTTACGGCTACGTCGAAATCGGCCACTCGAAAATGTTGAGCGTCGAGTTTCCGCGAAACAGCGAGCTCACTGTCGGCGACACGATGCATTTCAGCTGCTCAAGCGGGACCATCCACCTCTTCGACGCGAGCAACGGAGCGAGGTTGTCGGTGTGAGGTAAGACGGTAGGGCCGCCGCGTCGGGCGCATATGCTCTGCTTCACCTACCACAGGGAATTGTGGAAGAAACTTTCTGAGCGTGCATCATGAGGCTGGTCCCATTGCGCCGACTGGCCAGCCGGGACATGCCTCGCATCAGTCTCTTGCACCCAGCTTTGGACGGGGCTTGTGGCATGCGCAATGGCCTAGGCGCGCCCTTCCCTCGCCTGCAGCATCATCAGCGTAAGGTCATCGACCTCACGGTTCTCGGGAACATTGCTAGCCTTCGGCGTTGCCTGGCCGTAGGCTGGATTGCCGCCTTGAGCGAACTGTCGGTTGGAGGACTTTGTTCCGGTGGTAGTCGATCGAGTGCTGCCACTATTAGCATGGGACATTTTCAAGCTCCGTTGGCGCGACGTGAAATCTCCACATCAAATGACGCCGCGGCCAAATGGTTCCGGCTCGAAGATCAGGGCTGGAGAGATTCCGCCCGGCCGCGTATCCGGATTTCAATGCGTCGACGCTCTTGGACATCCCCTGCTTGTCCCGCGGTGAGCTTGTCACCTGGGACGACAAGCTGAGCCGCCGACATCGGCAAGACCGTGACGTCCTTTAGGTTCGCATTGGCTTTCAAGACATTGGCAACCGCGATTGCCCGGGCAAGCCCGAGTCCGGCGTTATCGGCCGGCTGGAGGGCGTCGACAGGGAGTCGGCCGTCGATGACGCCGATCGACGCGTCGTCGAGATTGGAGCTGCTCCTGGCGACGCGTTGCTCGTCAGTGTGACCGATCACCTCGACAACGTCGACCTTGTAACGCTCCAGGTTGTCGGAGATCTGTTCAGCGATCGAAGTCTCAAGCTTTCCCGCGAACTCGGGTGTCAGCGCCGCGCTGCCCGATGTGAAGTAGTAGCCTCCCGCTTCTGACAGATTTATGATGGGAGGCCACTCGCGCGGCTGGACGTCGCCCTTGAGGACCTCCTCCAGTTTGCCTGGTGCTTGGTCGAGGGGAATGTTGTTCTTGGCGAGAACCTTCGCCACGGCCGCGAGCTTTTCAAGATCGGCGGGGCTAGCGTCATTCATCTTGAGCCGGTCCATGATCTGCCGAGCGGACACCAGTTCACGCCATTGGCTCTCGAACTTGGCGCGGTCAGCTGGTGTGATATGCGAGCCAAGTTTCGACTGCGCCTCGACAAGGCGTGCCGACAACTCCATGTTCTGTGTCTCCAGCTGTACCAGCCGCTGTTCCGCGACCATGCGTTGTTTGCGCTCGGCGGTGATCATCGCTGCGGCGACCAAAAGCAGGCAAAAAACAAGCAGGAGCATGGACTCGGCCATGGTGAGGCCGAGGATGAGGCCGCGATTATAGCCCTTATGTTCGAGCTTGGGGCTCGCTTCCGCCCTGGTCACCATCTGAACAGCCGCCGTTTCGGTTCGGTGTCCGGACCCGGTTGCCCGGAGCCGACATCCTCCAACGTGCCGCTCGTGGCGTCCGCGTTCGTTTGATCGCCCGCCCCGGCGTCAATGTTATCAGTATCCGGCGGAGACGAGGTAGGGGAAAGCGGCTCTCCCTGGCGTTCCAGGGCTTCGGCAATTCGATCCAGTTTGCTGCCCATGCCATTGAGTGGTTTGAGAGCCTCGTCGATCTTGATAGCCTGGGAACGGGCCTCGGCGAGCCCCTCCTCCATCCTGCGCGAATGTGCGTCGGTCATGTCCTTGATCGCATCGACCGCGGGGTTGAGCTCCAATCGGATGAGGTCCTCCGGCTTCCTGATTTCGCCAAGGCGCGCGCCGACGCCCTCGACGGCCACCCCAAACTTGTCGATGATGGTGGAGAGCTTGTCGGTCGTCTCGGTTAGTTTCCTTGTTGCTTCCGCTGCCTGATCGGTGACCGACCTATTGTGGTCCTCGAGAATGGAAGAGAGTTTGGTTGCGGCTTCCTGGATTGGGATGATCGCCTCCTTGGAGATCGCCTCGATCACCTTGCGGATTTCCTCGCCGTTTTTCTCCGCCTGGCGGCCGATCTCCTCGAAGCCTTCCGTCAGCATCTGGTTGCTGACGCGACGGTAGTTCGAGAACTCGCGAGCCGAAGTGTCGAGCTCGGTGCGTACGCGTCTCGTCATCTCCGCCAGCTCGTGGCGGGCGCTGCGTTCGATGTCGATCGGATCGCGGCGCATCTGGTTGAACAGAATGCGCAATGTCACGCCGGCGATCGTCGACGTCACCGCGATACCGAAGTTGCGGACGATCGTCTCGATGGAGGTTTCGCCGGCAAACAGGTAGAGCGACACGCCAAGGCTGGAGAGCGTGAAGAGGAACCCCATGTAATAGAGGTTGTCGCCCGCTTGCTCGTTGTGGAGACGAAAGCCGGCGAGCGCGATCGAGGCCAGGAAGTAGATGGCCATCAGCGCCAGTGGAACCGCGGTCACGACTAGGGTGGACCAAGCGGCCAGTTTGGCCGACCAGATGAATGCCATCCCTCCGATCGTCACGGCGGCAAACAACACGATCGGAGCCCAGTCTCGAAGAGCGGTCCTTCCGGTATCGTTCGTCGCCATTACCGTAACCCCTCCAACCGGGTGAAGCCCGCGAACTCCCCGTTGTTGTTCTCCACCCATGATTTCCAAAACGTGGCGAGGTCCTCCATCTTGAACTTCTGCCCCGGTCTTTGAAAAGCAAGGATTTTAACCTGCACTCCATCCAGGGACGTCCGGAACTTCTCCCTCGCCGGGCTGGCTTCGAACTTCGCTACCGAAACCCCTTCACGGTAGCTGGAGAAGTCAGCTGTATGCTCGACCATGTCCGAGGCTATGTACAAGGTTTTATTAATCCCGGCGGGCAAGGGCTGAAACGCCTCGAGGTTTATCCGCTGGATGCCCGCCATGATCGGGGAGAACTCGCCCGAAGCACCCGAGCCGAGCTTGCCCGCGATGTTGTCCAGGGGCTTCTGGAAACCCTTCTCCCAACGCTGCTGCACGAGCTTGGGATTGCTCGTCCATTCGTTGGCGAGAGCGCCACTACCAGGATTGCAACCATGAAAAGTCCGCTCAAGCTTGCCCTCCTCGTCGGTCAACGCGAAAACATCGATCGCGCCGTTGACAGGCACGCTTGAAACCAATCGCTGGAACTGGTTTTTCAGATCGATTGATGTCGCTTCGGAGATCGGATCGGTCACATCCAGCAGGACCGCTATCTCGCTCTTCGGCCCCATAGTTGGGCAAAGGGACGCCTTGTCCAACGAGATCGTCGACATCGCTTGATACTTGAGCCACCCGAAGGCTCCGACCATTCCCAGCGCCACGGCCGAAAGCGCAATCGTTCCAATCACGGCGCCTGTCGAGAAGCCGCCTTTTCTTGATCGACTGCTACGCCGCCTGTTGCGAGCCAACGCCTGCCTCCGGGAATAGATTGTCTAGTTTGTGATATTGCGCGACCGCGGCCTCGAAGGCGAAGCCGATCTTGCTGATTTGATCGTTGAGTTCAGCCTGGGCGATCTGGATTCGTTCGGTCAGAACGCGATCGTCCCAGTCCTCGCTCGTCTTCACCACCGGGTTGATCCGCTCGAGCTTGTAAGCGACGGCGAAATACTGGGGCTCGGCGTCCGTTCTCGCGGCACGGTTGGCCTCCCGATACGCCGTGAGGACGGAATTCGCCGTCCGCTCCAGATGACCTTGATATTCGGCGAAAAGCCCCATGGTCCGTGTACGATGGGCGATGATGGCGGCGGATTCCCGACGACGCGAACTCAGGTCCCTGACGATCTCCTCGATCTTTCCGTTGTGCTCGTCACGGATTTCGCGAAGGTTGTCGATGAGATCAAGCTTCCCGGAGATGTAATTTTGTCTCGCCTCGTCCAACCGCCTTTGGACCCCCGCGAAACCTGGATATGCGTCGGTCAACATGCACCCGTCGATGAACGCCAGGATCGAGAAGAAAATCCCGATGGCAAACAGCATCCAGGAATTGAGCTCGACCAATCCGAGCGGATTTTCCCGAATGCGGCGAATGACCTCCGTCCCCGCCCCCTCGATGATGGTGGCTGAAACCTCGCGGTAGTGGGCCAAGGCGAAGTTGACCGCGAGCGCGACCGCGATGTAGCCAGCCAGGCCGACCAAGCCGAATAGCTTCATCAGCCAGGATCGATGCACAAGGTTGCGGACGCAGAAGATGGCGAATAGCAGTGCCGAGCCGATATTGAGGACAGCGAAGACGACTGCCTCCGTAATGCCACCGATAATACCTTGCTCGCTGCCCTTGGCGAGGAAGTTGCCGTTCATGACGATTTCGACGAGGATGAGGACGACAAGCAGGGCAATCTTGACGCTTGTCGCGCCCGCGCTTGGGACCTTGGCCGCGCGATCGAGCCCATGGCGACGCTTGAACGACGTCATTTCGTCTTCCGCGATCTTGAGGTCGCGGCGCAAGCCATGCAGTTCGTCGACCCCACTGGCGATCTCGGCCTTGAAGTCCGAGAGGCTGGACGCGTTCGCCTGGCGAATGAGCCCGAACTGACCCTCGAAGTCCAGGTTCCGCAACCTGGTCTCGAATGTCTGAAACTGATCCTCGAGGACTTGATAAGCCGATGCCTTCTCCTGCTCGATGCGGCCCACCACCAGCTGCTCCACTTCATCCAGGGATTGTGCCGAGGTCGCGGGGCGGTTCGCCCGTCCGTTTGCCTCGCCCTTCTCACGGACATTCAGTGCGTGGATAAGCTTGTCCGTGTCGAGCTGTGGGAAAATCTCCGTCGAGGCGCGGAAGTCGTGGCTGGATTCACGAACGCCGGACCAAAGGTTGTTTAGTGCATCAAACGGCAAGGCATCCTCGTCGGAAACATGGTTGCTATTGTGTGACCTTGAAAGGCGTATCTCAGAGGTTTTAATCGGTCCAGTGACATTGGCGCCGAAAGACTTTAATCACCGAGCACGGTTAATCTGTGTCCTGTTCGTTCGCCCCAAGGCAAGATGCGACCCGCATTGCCGCGATTGTCCGGGTCGGTGCCGCCGTCCAAGACGTTTCCAGTCAGCCGATCGAGGCAACCGGCGTGGAGGCGGAACGTGTCCGCGCCAGGCTCCAGGAAAATTCCCGCGAAGGTGAGGAAGGAAACCGATGGCGGGAGCGTAGACATCAATCAGCATGCTCACTTTCGTCCTCGAGGACCGCCTGGAGCCACTCAAAATTCGGGAGATGGTTGTCGAGGCGGGCGGGACGGGATCCGCCGAGGAAGCGGAGGCATTCGCTCCCCGACCCGATTCATGTGATCAGGATCGATGCACGCGAGGCCCTGATCCTGGTGGAGCGAGATCGAGACGGTATTTTCAGCATGCTTGGAGAGGTTGGTGGTGGCGAATAGACAAAACACGGGGCCCCGGTCCCAGCGGGGCGGCGTGAACTCGCCGATGGGACGTGGTAAGGCGGTGCCGGAATGCCCTCCGCCATGACGCACTCGTCGGCATAAGTAATGATCGATCGGTCTTTGAGCGTCGTCGGCGTTGAGGAAACACTCCAGGATTCGAGCTCCATGCGCTGGCCCACAATCAGCGAATGGACGGCGGGAGCTCCACGGCGTAGTGCCGCGATCCGCGCCCGCAAAGATAGACCTCACGTTCGGGATTGCTCTCGATCGTGAAACCAGAACTACGAAGCATCGCCTCCATCGCCGCCTTATTGGGAACAAACCAGTTCGTGGGATCGGAAGCATAGCGTTCTTCCACGAAGAAGAGTTTTGGATAGTCGGGTCGGTCAAACATCGCCCACTCCGAAAACTCGTAGTTCTCCTGGAGGTCTGGAATTCGTTCGTCGCCACGTTGCAGGCATTGAAATAGCATCTGGTCGCCCACGACATGCTGATGGAGAAGATCAAGCGCGAGCAGCGGATGGCGCAGATGGTAAAGGACGCCCATGAAGATCACGAGGTCGAACGTGTCGCCGAGTTTACCGACATCGTAGACCGACATTTGGCGGAACTCCACGTCGAGCCCCGATTGTTCAGCGGCGAAACGAGCCTGGCGAAGATAGCGCGGGTCGGAATCAATGCCCACCACCCGGCCGGCATTCCGTCTCTTCATCTCCAGTGAGTAGAAACCGGCATTGCACCCCACGTCGAGGACACTCCGCCCTTCAAGATCCTCGGGAATGATATTTCGAAATCCCTGCCATTTGAAGTTTGGGTAGTCGCCAAGAAAGTGGTTCGGTGCCGTCTTCACACCCTTGATGTCCAGGTTGTGAAACCAAGGGCCGAGTTCGATGATCCTTGCTTGCAGGTCTTCTTGAGGCAGCGTGCGGTGGGTATCCATGCCTCATACCCCCATGCGCAGGTCAGCGGCTTGAACGGCTTGCCCGCTGGGAATGGCCGCCCCAGCACGCCCAACCTCCTTCACGAACCAGTCCGCCGTCATCCTCAGACCCTCGGCCAGCGGCACGCGCGGCTCCCAGGAGAGCAGTTCGCTCGCGCGGGAAATATCCGGACGCCGCCGCCGCGGATCGTCCTGTGGTAGGGGCCGATAAACGATTTGCGACGCGGAAGGAACCATGTCCATCACCTTGACGGCCAGCTCGTTGATGGTGAACTCGCCAGGGTTGCCAAGGTTGACCGGTGCCCCCGGATTGGGATCGACATCCATTAGCGCCATCAGCCCGGCGACCAAATCGCTGACAAAGCAAAAGGAACGTGTCTGTTCGCCGGTGCCATAAATCGTTAATGGCTCACCGGAGATCGCCTGAACGAGCAGGTTTGAAATGATGCGGCCGTCATTGGGCTGCATGCGTGGACCGTAGGTATTAAAGATTCTCGCCACTCGGGCATCGACGCGACCGGTGCGTAGCATGTCGAAGCATAACGCCTCGGCGGCTCGTTTCCCCTCGTCGTAGCATGCCCGAGGGCCGGTGCAGCTGACATTGCCGCGATAGTCTTCCCGCTGCGGATGCTCGGCCGGATCGCCGTAAACCTCGCTGGTGGAGGCCTGAAGGAAGGAGGCGCCATTTTGTTCGGCGAGCTTCAGGAGATTGCCAGTGCCACCCACGCAGGTCATCATCGTATGAACGGGGTCGGCCTGGTATTGTGGCGGGGAGGCCGCGCAGGCGAGGTTATAGACCTGGTCCACCGGCTCGTCCAATTCCGACAGAGCACAGATGTCCTTCTGAATCAACCGGAAGTTCGCGTGGTTCATCAGCGGGCGGACATTGTGTCGCGAGCCGGTGATATAGCTGTCGACGCAAATCACTCGATCACGGCGGGCGAGCAGTGCGTCGCAAAGATGCGAGCCCACAAAGCCGGCGCCACCGGCGACAACAACGGTCTTGCCTTTTTCATTTCGGGTTCCAAGCGGCATTTTGCCTCTCCTCTAAGCTGAAATACGACGCGGCTGCTCCGGCTGGCCGGGTTGCTCGGGCACTTGTCCAAGATCAGCCACAAGCCCACGGGCGCGGGCCAGGCCCGTGTGGTCCCGCGAAACGATTTCGTGGGCCGCGGCGGCGAGAAGTCGTCGGTCGGCTCCGACAATTCCTTCCAAGGCGTCAACCACATCTTCCGTGCGATGGGCGATGACGATGGCTTGCCCGTTCGGCAGAAGCTCGTCGAGGCCTCGCCAATGGTCGCTAATGATCGGCGTCAGGCAGGCTGATGCCTCGAACAGACGCACGCTCGGCGACCACCCGGCCGCGATCATGTCCGCGCGGGTAACGTTCAACGTAAACCGTTGGCGGCTGTAGAAGCCTGGATGGTCGTCCGGCGGCAGATGCTCGATGCGCTCGACGTTGGCGGGCCAATCAATCTCATCTGGATATTGAGGACCAGCCACCACGAAGCGAAGATGCGGCAGGCGGCGCGCGGGCTCGATCAGAAGCTTGTCCAACGTCGGCTGCCGGTCGGGACTGTAGGTGCCGAGATAACCAAGGTCCCAACGATAGTTTTCGCTGGTGTTTTTGTAGCGTTCGGCGTCCACGGAGCAGTAGAGCGCTAGTGCCTTGCGGACGCCGTACTCGTTCTCCAGCCGGGCCAGCACTTGGCCGCCCGAGAATGAGAAATAGGCGTCGAACAGTGGCATCTGGCGTCGGGCGAGGTATTCCTCCTCGCCGCGATCGAGCTTCGCGAGCGTCACGGGCGTGTCGATATCATAAAAGCAAAGGCGCCTGAGGCCCATCCGCGCCAGCTTGTCGATGAGCTCGACACCCGACGGGACATAGGATCCGACGATCACAGCATCGGCGAGGCGCAGGCGATCCTGATGGGACGTGAGCATGACGTCGATGTCGGAGTAATAGGAGAGCTCGCAAAAGTCCGGGTCGGCAAGGTCGCGGTTGCTAGCATACCAGGGTACATCGCGCTCGAGGAACAACACGCGATGCCCTTGCGCGTCGAGCCCGCGGATAAGAGCGCGAAACGTCGTGGCGTGGCCGTTCCCCCAGGACGAGGACAGGGTAAGACCGATGAACACGATATCGAGAGAGTTGGTCATTCGGCCGCCTCCTTCCGGCTCGCGGCGTATGCCTTGAAGATGGCATCCGCTTCTCGGGCCCGATGATCATAGGTGTGTTCGGCGAGCACGCGGGCCAGCGCCCGTTCACCGATCGCGGCTGCCCGCCGCCGGTCAAGACCGGCCATGATGTCGGTAACGTCCCGGCTGTCGCGGGCAACCAGCACTTCTTCATCCGGCCGCAGGAACCGCTCGATGCCTTCCCAGTAATCAGTGATCAGGCAAGCGCCGGCACCGGCGGCCTCGAATACGCGTGTGGCGGGTGAGAAACCATTTTCGGCCATGCTCGCACGGGAAATGTTGAGCACGGCTTTCGGCGTGACGTTAAAGGCATTGTGGTCGCGTGTCGAAACGTGGCCGATATACTTGACGTTAGGTGACATCGGCTTGTCGTGCCAGCCCGAGCCGCCGAGCAGGAAAGAGTTCTGGAGCAGGCGCGAGGCGGGCTCCAGGAAGAAGTGTTCCACTCGGGCCTCACGGTCCGGAAGGCGATTGCCGAGGAAGCCGAGATCGGCCTGGAAACGCGGATCGGGCGGCACCGGATGGTGGGTTTGCGGGTCGAGCGCGTTATAAATCGGGATGCACTTTGCCGCGCCAAGGTCGCGGTAAGCGGAAACAACGGGGTCGCCGCCGCCATAGGTGAGAACCAGGTCGAGCTCGCGCAGCGCTTGGTGCATCGGATGATCGGGCGCCGCACGCAGTTCAGCGAGTGTTGCTGGCGCGTCCACATCCCAGAACACCTTCAAGGCGTGGGGACGGGCATGGCCTAGGACTTCCCGCATCAGGAGATTGTCCTCGAAGCCGACGCCGCTCGCCTTGACCACCACATCGGCCAGGGCGGCGTCCGCCGTCACCTTTTTAAGCGCGTCGATCGTTCCATCATAGACCACGACCTTGCACCATGCCGGCGGGTCAATATCGCGGTTCTTCTGGCGATCATAGACGTCGGGTTCGTAGAAGGTGATTTTGTAACCCTTGCCCGCCAGGGCTCGCAACAGGCCGCGATAATAGGTGGCGGCGCCGTTCCAGTAGGCGGAAACGAGACTTGATCCATAGAACGCGATCTTCATTCGGCGGCCTCCCGTCCGGCGCTGGCCTGAGTGGCGCCAGGCGTGCCGCACCGCGCCAAGATGGCAAGAAGCTCGTCGACGCGATGGCGGCAGGTGTGGCGGGCACGGATTGTCTCCAGCCCCGAGGCGATCAGGCTGTCGCGAAGCGCGGCATCCGACAAAACGTCCTTCAGCAGCCCCTTCATGTCCGCGCCATCGCGTGCGATGAGGTAGTCGGTTCCGGGCCGGAACAAGTTTTCCGCATCATCCCAAGGTGCCGAGATTAGCGGGATGCCGCAAGCCATGGCCTCGAACGGACGAATGGTTGGGATGCCGGGCAGGTGCTCGACGTAGGGGCGGCGCGGAATGTGAACGGTCACCTGGTGTCTGGCGAACGCTGTCGCTGCCTCAGCATTGGCTATCCAACCATCATACCGAATGCCGGCGTCGTTCAGAGCATCCAGGGCATGCTGGGGATAGCGAACGCCCCGCACCGTCGCCTTCAGCTTCAGGTCCTTCACCGGCTGAACCAGAAACTCGTCGATCTCGGCGGACCGCTCGTCGTCTCCCCAGTTTCCGATCCAGATGAGATCGCCTTGCTTGGAGACCTCCGGCCGCGGTTTGAACAAGCTATCGTCCGCGGCTTCATGCCAGGTAAAGACGTGTTTGCCCCAACCAGCCTTGAGATAACGCTGGCGCAGGGTTTCGCCAAAGGCGAGGATGGCATTGTAATCGCCAAGATCGAGCCCGGCGATATCCCCTTGCGACGAGACGGCGCGATGGTGGGTGTCGTGGAACAGGAGGGTGAAACGGCCGCCGTCGCGCTTGGCCTTGCCGATGCGCTCCACCAGCGCCGGCTCCGTCCATTCGTGCACTATAACCACATCCGCGTCGGCCATGGCCGCTTCGTGATCGAAATCCGGTGGATAAATCTGTGAGCGGAGGTCGGGAAAGGTGTCCTTGAACCTGTCAAGAACCACCCGCCCCTGATCGTGAACAAGGTTGTCGCGGCTCCAGCTTCGCAGCGGTTCCAGCGCCAGTGCCTCATGGCCGCGCCGTACGAGATCACGCATCACACCGCGTAGGAAATGGGCGTTGCCATGGTTCCAGTCAGAGATCAACGAATGGGTGTAGAAAACGAATTTCATCATAGCTCCGCTGCGTTTAGGGCGTGGGCTGGTGCAAGAAGGCGGTCATAGATTCCGCTCATCGCCTGGGCCTGCCTCACGGGTGAAAAGGTAAGAGAACGCGCTTGCGCTTGTTTGCCCAAGGTGGCCCGAAGGCTTTTATCGGCGATCAGGCGGTTGATCGCCTCTCCGAAGGCGGCGGGATCGCGAGGATCCGCGAATAAGGCGGCGCCGTGCCAGAGCTCGCGATAGGTTGGTATGTCAGCCAGCACGAGCGCGCCGCTGGATCGAGCAGCCTCCAGGGCAGCCAGTCCAAACGGCTCGTAAAGCGACGGCGATACCACAATCGCGGCCTCGCGCATCAAGCCCATCGTCTCGCCGTGATCCAGCTCGCCGCGGTGATCGATGTTGGGAAGCGCCGTATGCTGGCCGTTCGGGCCTATGTTGGCGCCTGCCATGATCACCGGCCATTGGATGCTTGCCGCGGCCGCGGCGAGAACCGGACCGTTCTTTCCGTCGTCCCACCAGCGCCCCGCGGCAAAGACATAAGGCGCCTTGGGGGCGCAAGACGGTTCAACTAGGCTGGCATTGTAGACCACATGGATCGGTGGTGTCCCCTGCCCGTAGACCTGCCGCAATAGACCGGCATGGCCTTGGCTCGGGACAACCACGGCATCGGCACGCTCCAGGCCACGACGGTTGATCGTGATCTGCCAAGCCCAACTTTCCGGCACGCCATTGTCGCGAACAGCCTGAAACCAGGTGCAAACGCAGGAATGGGAGACCGCGACAACCGGAACATCGACGGTTAGATCCGCGCCCTGCGACGGCAGGTTGAGATGCACGAGATCGATATGCTCGCGCCCGACGAGATCGGCGATGATCCGCGGCACTTGCACAAGCGCGGCTTCGTTCTCGACCATCCAGTCGAGCGGTGCGTCGCACTGAACAAGCCCTCCGATCTGTTCGGCTTCCCGCTGCTGCGCCCGGTTCGGCCGCGGGCCGAAGCAGGCAAACACCGTGTCGATGCCGAGATCGCGAAGACCGGCGGCGAGATCCACGGCGTAACGCCAAACGCCGCCAGCGGCGTCGACCGTCATCAGTATCCGCGGCCTGCCGTAAATCCGTGCTGGGTCCATCATGCCACCACCTTATGCCGCGGCTCGACCAGCCGCGCATGGTCGCCGAAGCGATGCTCCGCCAGCCACTCGGCCAGATGTCTGACACCATCGCGCCAGCCGATCCTCGCCTTCCAGCCCAGGTCGCGTTGCAGCCGCCGTGTGTCAGCGACGAAGTAGAACTGGTCTCCCGCGCGCCAATCGCCGTGACCGGTCTCGACAGTTCGACCGGTCACGGTTTCGATCTCTCGAAGCACGGAAAGTACGCTAACCGCGTTTCGAGTTCCGCCACCAAGGTTGAAGACCTTGCCCTTCGCCAGGTTGATGTGACCGAGCAGGGCCCGATAGGCGGCCACGGCATCATCGACATGCAGAATGTCGCGCACTTGCTTGCCGTCGCCGTAGACGGAGATCGGCTCGCCCTTCAATGCCCGGATAAGGAAATGCGCGACCCACCCTTGGTCCTCGGTGCCAAACTGGCGCGGACCATAGATGCAGCTCATGCGCAATACGGCCGTCGGGATGCCAAAGGATTTCGCGTAGTCGAGCACATATTGATCAGCAACCCCTTTTGAGCAGCCGTACGGCGTGCAGAAGTCCAGCGGCCGGTCTTCACCGATGCCATTCAACCGGATATTGGCGTCGGCTGGCAGGTAACGATCGTCATGCTCCAGCATCTTAAGATCCTCGAGTGAGCCGTAGACCTTGTTGGTGCTGGCGAAGATGACGGGCGTGTTTCTTTCGGCCTTGCGCACCGCTTCAAGGACGTTGATCGTGCCGCGAGCGTTCGCCTCGAAATCATCGATGGGGTGGACGAGGCTTGTCGTCACCGCCGTCTGGGCCGCGAAATGAAATACGGCCTTCGCGTCGTCGAAGGCGCCCTCAATGCCGCGTGGATCGCGAACATCTGATAAAACCGGATGTACCCGCTTGCCGTGACGTTCCATCAGCCAGGCGAGGTTTTCGTCGACGCCCGGGCGCCCGAGATTGTCAAGAATGATCACATCCTCGCCATCGCGCAGAAAGCTATCGGCTAGGTTCGACCCGATGAATCCGCTGCCGCCGGTGACAACAATTGGGGCCGTGCCGGAGGCAAGGTTCGGGACGGCGAGCTTCGTCACATCGTCAAGCCGAGCCACACCGCCTTCCTTGAGGAGGCGTGCCAGTAGCTTGGGCTGATTGTCATGCGTGACCGCGCCGAGATGGTAATGGCGCGGGTCGAACCACAACCCTTCCTGTACGGCGATATCCGGCGCGACATCCGCCCAGGAATACCAGTAGAGACGGTCCGCCGGCACCGATAACGCCTTCATGAAGCGCCGTGCCTGCTCCATCTCGTCATTGCGCCAGGTGGAATAGCCGGTCTCTGAAATCCAGACCTCCGCCTCGGGGTTATGGCGGTCGAGAATGCGTCGCATCTCCCCGAGATGCATGTCCCACCCGCCCCAGGTGCCTTCCTCGCTGTCCCAGGTGCCCGGAAACCCGTGAAAGCCAACGGCATCGACGACGCCCAGCACGCCACGTTCTCCCATCAGGTTCAGCCAATAGGGATCGAAGGGACACGGGCCGCCGAGCACGGGTTTCCAGCCGCGATGTTTAGCCCAGTACGCGGCACCGCCGACCATTTCGCAAAACAGCTGGAAGTCGCCGTCCTCGCGCCAGTCCCAGTCGAGGAGGTTGTTTGGTTCGTTCCAAAGCTCGATATGTCGAAAATGCCTTCCGTAGCGGGTCAGGACGTGATCCACGAAGTCGGCATAGGCCTTTAGATCATGCGGCGCTCCGGATGACCGCCCGGTACGCGACATGGATGGGGGTGTATAGTGAATGCAGGGCAACAGGTCGATATCCGCGCCGAGCCGCGGCATCAGCCAATCGAACCAGGCCTCGCCGCCCGGCGCCAGATATTCGGCCCAGGAAAGATGCGTTCGCAGGTATCGCGCGCCGCTCGCGAGTATGTCGGGAAGGATCCGTTCCGTGCGCTCGAATTCGCCCGGCCGAAACCATTCCACGAAACCATAGGACCTGTCCATCGATGACGTCCTGTCGGAGGGAGCGGGTGAGGTCATGATACCAGTCCCCGCTCTTCTAGTTGGCGCTTCATCTCCGCGCCGCGGTCGATGGCGCCGGTGCCGCGCACCCATTCCGCGAACGGTCCAAGTGAGGTCTCCAGCCGGTGTCGCGGCTCGAAGCCCAGAAGCTCGCGCGCCTTGGATATGTCGGCGAAGCAGTTGCGGATATCGCCCGAGCGTGCCTTGTTCATGATATCGGGGCCGATCTCCGGCACGCCCATTGCCTCGGCCAGAAGGGTCGCTACCTCGGCGATCGTATAGGCCTGTCCGCTCCCGACATTTATAACGTGGCCGGCCGCGTTCGGCTTCTCCAGCGCCAGCCTGAAGGCGCGCGCGACATCACGCACATGCACGAAATCGCGGCGCTGCTCGCCGTCCTCGAAAATCATTGGCGGCTGATTGTTGGCGAGGCGGGAGGCAAAATTCGCGAGCACGCCCGTATAGGGATTGGACAGCGCCTGGCCGGCGCCGAAGACGTTGAAAAGGCGCAGCGCGATGGCATCGACGCCGTAAGCCTCGCCAAAGATCAGCACCTGTTTTTCCTGCGCGTATTTCGTCAGAGCGTAGATCGAGGCAAGATCGACAGGCTTCTCCTCATCGGTGGCGATCGGGGTCAGTGAAAGGCCGTCCGGCGAAAGTGGGTTCCATTCACCTTTCTTGATCATTTCCGCGCGACGACGCACGATACCAAGCTGGTCGCCGCTCTCCGTCATGTACCGGCCTTCGCCGTAGACGCTCATCGAGGACGCAACGACAATTCGTTTGATGGGCCTGTTGATCATGGCATCCAGCAGGACCGCGGTCCCAAGATCGTTGCCGCCAACGTAGCGCGCGATCTCGTACATGGATTGACCGACACCGACCTCGGCTGCCAGGTGGATGACACCGTCGATGTCCTCCAACGCCTGTACGACACTAGCCTTGTCCCTGACGTCGCCCCGGATAACCTCCGCGCCCTCGGGCACGGCGGCTTCCGTGTCGCCATGCACCTGGTCGATCAGGGCATCGAGGATCCTGACGTCATAGCCGTTGTTCAGAAGTTCTTCCGTGACGTGTCGACCGATAAAGCCGCATCCGCCGGTCACCAGAATGTTTGCCATCTCGACCTCATCATTGTTGGATTTTGTGATCACGATGAGAGGCGAACTTAGGCAATCTCCGAAAGTTCCTGTTCTATAACATGATTGATAACTTCATTGACTTCATCAATGAGATCGTCCGGCCGACAGGCGCATCCCTGGTCGTGTTGAGCCACGCGGGAGATGAAGGTTTGGCGCGCGGACGTTTGCGCGAGCAGACCATCATCTTGAACATTGTCTTCCTCAACATCATCAGGAACTCTTTCAGCTGTTTGAAGTTCGCCTTCCGACAATCATCCTGGATCGGAGAGTTTTCCATGAAAGTAGTGATGATCGGCGCGGGCTACGTCGGCCTGACGACGGGTACGTGTTTTGCGTCGCTGGGCTGTGACGTTTGCTGCGTGGATCTGAACGCGGAACGCATCCGCGATCTGACGCGAGGCGAAGTCCCTATTTTCGAGCCCGGGCTGAGCGATTTGATCGCCCAGACGAGAGCCGCTGGCAGGCTCCGCTTTTCATCCGATCTCGGAGCTGAAGTGGCGTCAGCGGATTTTGTGTTCATCGCTGTCGGAACCCCTTCAAGGCCAGACGGCGACATAGACCTCTCCTTCGTTGAAGCCGCTGCCCGCGATATCGGCCAAGCGATAGCGGATAACGCCATCGTCGTGGTCAAATCAACGGTCGTGGCCGGAACCGCGAGGGCCGTTGGAGAAATCCTAAAGAAGCACGGGGGCGGTCGTTCGACGCGGGTTGCCTCCAACCCGGAGTTTCTGCGTGAAGGCTCGGCGATAAGCGACTTCATGCGGGCCGACCGCATCGTCGTGGGTGCCGATGAACCCGGCACAGCCGCGGCGATGCGCGAGCTCTATCGTCCGTTGATCGAACGAGGCGTCCCCTTTATCAGCACCACCACGACCGATGCCGAACTGATCAAGTACGCCGCCAATGCCTTCCTCGCCTTGAAGATCGGCTTCATCAATGACGTCGCCAATATTTGCGAGAATACGGGTGGGGACGTCGCCGCGGTTGCACGTGGGATCGGGACAGATCGGCGCATCGGCGAGAATTTCCTGCAGCCCGGACCAGGCTTCGGGGGATCATGTTTTCCAAAGGACACACGCGCTTTTGCCGCCACCGGCAGGCGCTTCAGATCGCCGCAGCCCCTGATCGAGCGGCTCATCACGGCAAACGAGGAACGCAAGGCAATGCTGTCGGACCGGATCCTCACCGCTATCTCGGGCAACGAAGCCGCGCGTGTCGCGGTACTCGGCGTGGCTTTCAAGGCGCGCACCGATGACGTGCGCGAATCCGCAGCCCTGACGGTTATCGAAGCACTGATGAGGGCAGGTGTCGAAGTGTCTGGCCATGATCCGAAGGCGCGGCCTCAAGCCGAGACCATCCTGGGCCCCGGCATGATATGGCATGATGACCCATACTCGGCGGCTCGTGGAGCTGACGCCGTGGCAATCATGACGGAATGGGATGAGTATCGCGAGCTCGACCTGAAAAGGCTTAGCGCCCTCATGGCCGGCAGACATCTTTTTGACTTCCGCAATATCCTGGACGCCGAGAGCGCGACGCGTCACGGCCTCTTCTACCATAGTCTTGGACGTCCGCTTGCTGTTCCGTCCAACAGCCGCCAACGGACGAAGGTCGCGGGTGCAAGTCCGTCATGGGCCGATGTGGCGGCATCACCGCTTTGAACTTTGGAGGACACGATGGACGCGATGAATTATCCGAGAACAGCGAAGCTCAGGGCCGCGGTCGTTCCGGCCGCGGGTAAAGTTGAGATCACCCAGTCCTCGCTTCGCGAGCCGGGTGAAGGCGAAATACGGATCATGCTTGAGGGGTGTGGTGTTTGTGCATCGAACCTCACACCCTGGGCAGGACCCGACTGGATGCGGTTTCCAACGGAACCTGGCGGTCTTGGACATGAAGGCTGGGGCCGCATCGACGCGGTGGGACCAGGCGTGGATCATCTAAAGGCGGGCGACCGCGTCGCGGCCCTCTCCTACCATGCCTATGCAAGCCACGATTTCGCTCCGGTGGAGATGGTCGTACCATTGCCCGCGGCATTGGATGGCAAACCCTTTCCAGGCGAACCCCTCGGCTGCGCCATGAATATATTCAAGCGCTCGGAAATCCGCGCCGGCCAGACTGTCGCTATCGTCGGGATAGGTTTTCTTGGGGCCCTTCTGACACAACTTGCCGTGCACGCTGGTGCTCGGGTGATCGCCATATCGCGTCGTGAAGAGGCGCTTGACGCGGCAAGGCGTATGGGCGCGTGCGAAACCATCGCCATGGATGATCATTGGCGCATCATTGAGAATGTGAAGGCCCTTACCGATGGACATTTTTGTGACTGCGTCATAGAGGCCGTCGGCAAGCAGTGGCCCGTCGATCTTGCCGCTGAACTGACAAGGGAGCGTGGGCGTCTCGTGATCGCCGGCTACCATCAGGATGGTCCAAGACAGGTCAACATGCAGCTGTGGAATTGGCGCGGGCTAGACGTTGTGAATGCTCACGAGCGAGATCCCGCCATCTACATTCAGGGAATGCGGGAGGCGGTCAAGGCAGTCTGTGAAGGCGGGCTCGATCCGTCGTCGCTGTACACCCATCGTTATCCCCTGGAGCAGCTCGACCAGGCTCTCAATGACACGCGCGATCGCCCAGGGAACTTCATCAAGGCCTTGGTGATCAACTCATGAGCGGTGTCGCGCCACGGGAAGCGTTTCGCACGTCCACCAGGCCCGCGCGTTTGGGCTTTCTTGGGGTCGGGTGGATCGGTCGCAATCGCATGGAGGCGATGCTCGCGACAGGTAACGTCGAAGCTGCGGTGATCGCCGAGCCCTCCGCCGAGATGGTGGCGGCCGCCTCTGTGTCGGCACCGAACGCGAAGATCGTCAGGACGTACGATGAGCTTCTATCAGAGGAGCTCGATGGCGTCGTCATCGCCACGCCGAGTGCCCAACACGCGGAGCAATCCATACGAGCCTTGCATGCGGGGCTCGCGGTGTTTTGCCAGAAGCCACTCGGACGCACAGCGAACGAGGTGCGGGCGGTCATCGACGCGGCGAAGGGCGCCGACCGCCTTCTTGGCGTCGACCTCTCTTACCGTCACACCGAGGCGATGCGGCATATCAAGCAGCTGCTTCAATCGGGCGAACTTGGCGACGTCATGGCCATTGACCTGACATTCCACAATGCCTACGGACCCGATAAACCATGGTTTTACCAACGATCCCACTCAGGAGGAGGATGCGTGATCGATCTTGGCGTCCACCTGATCGATCTCGCGCTTTGGGCTCTCGATTTCCCGAAGATTGTCGAGGTGTCGAGCAAGCTTTTGTTTAAAGGGAGCCCGGTTCCGCGAACACAGGAGGATGTCGAGGATTATGCCGTCGCGACGCTGCATTTGGCAAACGGCACCGTGGTCCGCCTGGCATGCTCCTGGGGCCTGAACGCCGGCCGCGACTGCGTCATCGACGCCAGCTTTTACGGGACCGATGGCGGTGCGGCGATGCGCAATGTCGATGGATCTTTCCATGACTTTCACGCGGACCAGTTTCACGGAACGCATCGACGCAGGCTGATTGATCCACCGGATGAATGGGGCGGGAGAGCGGCGATCGCATGGGCCGCGACGTTGAGCGGCGGCGGCCGGTTCGACCCGGCCGCGGAAAAGCTCGTTGACGTCTCGGAGGCTATCGACCTGATCTATCGGAGCGAAAGCTGCGACTGGTCGCCGTCGCGTCAATAAATCGCATAAGCTCCCCGGCCGCGCGGAACCAAGGCTCGCAGCCCTGGTTCTACAGCAAACGAATAGGGGCTGAAAATGCCGAGGCGACGATTTGAGTGGGAGCGGACGAAAACCGCGTCGGATCTAGTGATCAGGAGTAATTTGCCGCAATGGGTCATCACGGCGCTGCGACAACACGGCATCAAGCGGATGAGCCTCATTTGCACATTGTCCGATGAACAGTTGCTAAGGATCCCGGGCATCGGGAACCGAGCGGTCGCCTTGATCCGTATGGAGCTCCGTCACCTTTCCGCGCCGCGAGATCAGGCTTTAGCGAAAACTCCGCGGCCCACGTCGATCTAAGCCGCGCATGGGCCCAGCCATGCTCGCGCAACACCAGCTCCAGCGCGTCGCGAGCATTTATTCTTCTTCCCTGGCGTCGCTGGCTTCAAGGCGATCAAGCACTGCTTCAGGTGCCACGTCTTGCTTGAGTTCCTTGACTTCATCGTCCGCATCGGTCGAGACTTCAAGTTTTCTGGCAATGGCCTCCACCATTGCGATGAGGCGCGTCGTCTCGTGCTCATTCAGCAAGCTGACCTGCAGATCGAGATCAGCCCGTAAGTCATCCTCGGCGGCCATTCTGTTTTGATTGATCAGCACGAAGGTTGAAAGGAAGATGGCTTCCACGGATGCCGCCATCGCCAGTATGACAAGCGAGGGGTCCCACGCGGGCAGCGCGGGGACAAGTCCGGTATTCGCCAAGATCCATGAGCCATACGCGGCGAGGTGAATGTAGACGAAGGCCATGGATCCGGCGAAGCGACTAATGGCGGCGGCCGCACGCTCTTGCGCGCCGGCCGCAGCCTTGGCGTCACGGCGACGCCGCATGATCGCCTCGATATTGCGAGCGAGCGCCGGAGTGAGGCCTCCGGCAGCCGCTGTTGTTGGACTTTCAAAATCCATGGTGAGGTTGCCCACATGATGCCGCGTCGCCGTTCGAGGTCTCACGGCGATGCGTCAGAGTGACAAGGACGCTCATTGCCGTTCGACGAACTTGTTGAAGCTGCTCGTCTCGCCATCCTTTGTTTCGCCTTGATAGAGGAAAGCGAGTTTGTTCTCGTCGAAAATCTTGAAGAACTCGTCCCAGCCGATTTCCTCAAAGTCGTCCTCCGGCTGTCCGAAATCGATCCGGAGAACGCCGCCCTTCCCTTTCGTGCGGATGACCGACGGCCGACCATCACGCGCCTCCACCCACTCCTGAATGATATGATGATCCGTTGTCGTTTCGGAGCTGCTCATCGCTATATCCTTCGTGTCATCACCTGATTTCCTTCATAACCTTGACGGTGAACCGAAGTTCCAGTGCTCATGGGCTAGACGCCAACCATTTCGTGATCGCATTGAGGTCGCGGGCTTCCAAATCGTTGGCGAGGGCCCAGTTCCCGAACTGGGTTTTGGCCGCATGGCTGAGGAACGGGAGGGATCGTCATCGACGATGCGCCGCGTGAGGATTTTGGCGCCCAGGCGGAGCGCATCCCTAGTCCGTGGCGGCGGCTTGATCCATCTCAGCGTGAAGCATTCGACATTGATCGACAGCCGAGGGGATGGTCTGTTCTTGAACGAAGGACCAACGGAAGACGGGCTGCGCGCGGGTGCCTTCAAGCCTTGATCCGATGTATGGCCGTTTGTACTCCATGCAATTGAATATGGCGGGAAGGAACTAGTCTCGCTGGCGGAATTCGCGGCATGGGAGAATGCGGAATGGCCGGATCCGTGGTGGTTAATCACCGGCGTGAAGTTGTGCCATCCAGCGGATGGACGCGCCTTCCTCCTCCGTGTGACAATCGCGAGCTCGCAAACCACGGGCGGAATTTTCGCTTAACGATTCAAAAATCGGGAGCTAGATCCACGATGGGACCTGAGGGGAAAAGCCTTTTCAAGTGGCACGGTTTAGCCCCGCTACAATTTTTCCTCGGCATGTATTGAAATGGAAAAAGGGAGAAAATAAATCTGCGGAAGGCGCTGGTTTCCAGCCGCCAACTTGATGAAGACCAACGTTTTCAGTGAGGTAGCGATGAACGCGAACTTTACTCGTCCCGTCTATCTGAAGGAACGGGAAGGCCTGGTTCGGGAAATTAACTCTCTGGCGGACGCCATCGATTGTCTCGAAGGCTGGCCCCAAAAGGACCGAGACCTCGTGCACGAGGTGACACTTAAAGCCTGCTACATGGCCCACGATGGCCACACGCCATTCGAGGTGGCACGGGACGCGGTGCGAGCCTTTGGGCACAAGAAGGGGATCTTGATGAAGCAACCGGCCGTCGAGCCGTGGATGATCAAGACCCCGACCGGCGGTGGCCGGCTGAGTCCCTAGGAGAAGATCAATCGAGGGGGCAGTGTTCGCGGCCTTCCAAGCCGGCCTCTGATCCGGCGTTTCAATCTTCCGCGGCGATACCATGCCCTCTCGATCGAATGCCATGCTTTTCCGGCTTGGCAGGCGTCTAAGCCAGCCCCGCGCGTACGATCGCCGCGAAATCCGTATCGACCTCTCCTGTGGGTAGGAGCCGACCCGCGTCGGATCAGGTATCGCCCGGAGCGCCTCCCGATATCGCCCATGGCGGCATGGGCTGACCCTGGCCGCGAGCTGTAATTTCCGACCCCAACCGCCCGCGTCTCGCGACGTGGGTTGGACACCGGATCGCTTTGGTTCGCGATAGACAATCCGTCCGCCGACCATTTTTTCGGAAACGACCGATACTCGCAAAAAGGTAACGGAACGCCATCTCGTCGTAGCCGGGAACTCATTATCTAAAATTCGCTTTAGCTCCACTCCTTGCTGATTTGCCAGCTTGGTCAGGTCGAGATCGCCTTGCCTTCGTACCGGAGACGGAAGTTTCGGCGCTGGAAGTCGTCGGCGAAGCAGACAAAGACCAGCTCCAGATCATGATCGGCATCTCGCTTTCCGAGGATGCTCAGTGAGGCGACAATGACACCGTTGAAGCCACGGGTAAGATTAAAGGCGGCATTGCGCACCTCTGTCGGTTCCGGATCTCTGCCGTTGTCGCGTCGTTCGTAAATGATCCAGAAGCGGGCGACGTCCCAGGTGAGCCGAAGCATTTCCCTTACCTCGGCTAGAAACTCCTCCGCGCTCTTCGAGGGCGACCAGACCAATGTCGTCTCTCCGGCGTCACTCACGGCGTTGAAGTAGCCGTCACACGGGCGGCCTGGCGTAATCGCCTGCTCGATCAACTCGAATGCGGCGCTTTCGGAGATTGTGGTCTTGAAAAGGATAGTCATGGAATCGGCGCGGCTAGGTTATCGTGTGACGATACCTAGCAGAACGACAAAAGGCAAAGGGGCCGCGTCCGATGCCCCGCACCACGCCAGCCTGAAGGCCGACAGGCAAGTCATTGTAACGTCCCGTTACTCCACGTCCTTGCGCCGCGAATGGACACCCGCATGCAAATCCTGAGTGTGAATACCACGGGGATCGCGGGTGAGCGCATGAATAGCTTAGCTGCATCTCCAAAAGGATGGCGGGTCCTAGGATGGAACGACCACGGCGAGGATGTTCCGCGCGATCGTCCCTTCGCGCAAGGGCGTCGACTGCGTTCGCTTTCTAGCGTGGGCTTGGACGAGCTTGTCGGCAAGTCAGACGTTGGATCGGGGGCCAGTGGCTCGACAGCCCCCTAGTGCAAGGTCGGCTCTAATGACAAATGAGGGTGGCGCGCATGGAACGTCATGATCAGGCTCATCGCACGAACCGCCACATCCTCGGCGAGAGCAACGTCGGTATCGGCTAGATCGCCCGCGGCCTCCCGCAACGCCGCTCCGACCGAACGCATGACCATCTCGAGCGCGTCTTCGCCTTCGGACGCCGCCAGTTCAGCGGTATCCGCCAGTGTAACCGCCAGTCCCTCCAGGACAGCGCGCCGTTCTAGGGGGGGAAGCCTGCTGAAGTCTGAGATGGCTTTCATTCCTTGGGAGACGCCTTCCTTATCAGCCTCATCCTTAATGTCGTGGTCCCGGCCCGATATAACGCGAGCGCGCTCGCGGCCTCTTGATGTGGTTGCCATTTTTTTCCTCGTTTCGATCACGGTGAAACTTGCATTGGTTCAATCGGTTCCGGGTAAGCAGTGGAAGCCGTTGGACCGAGGGTAGAGGAAATAAGCCCAGTGCCTTTTCCTCGTATGCCCTCGGACGTCGTCCTCAATGATCCGGAGCGGAGGATGCGCGTTCACATGTGTCCCCGGCGATCCCGACGTAAATCGAGATCAATGTGGAGGCCGCGCCCGCCATATTGCCCGACCGCTTGTTCATTGATGCGGCATCTCAACGGTTTAAGACGCACCATCAGGCTCTTCTTCGTCGACCGCATCCGACCGGCCGCGCGAGGCCCTCAGCGCGAAACGTCGGCAATGTTCGAGGTACGCGGCCTCGTGGATGGCAACCAGATCAACCACCGCGTTCCAAAGCCAGGACGGCGCCTCGATCGAGACATCATGCTGTCTTTCCAGTTCAGCGAGCCAGCGGCCGCGATCCACGGCGTTGAGCTGGCGGGCATGCGCCGTGCCGACAACGCGCGCGAGAAAACCCGCCACGGCCACGGCTTCGTCCCGGGACAGCTCCTCGATCTCAAGCTTAAGATCCTGTGGCAACAGTTCGCGCACGAAGACTGGGCGGTCAAGAAGATGACCCACGACCATTCTCGATCCTAGATATGGCGACAGCGCGGTTGCACCCTGTCGTACCCGCGCGGCGGGATCCTCGGGCATCGGCGCGTCTGGATCATGTGGCGCGGCGGCGGAAGTCGCTTCCTTGATATCCATTAGACAATAGCGGCGGTCATCGCCCCTACCGACCTGGAGAAGAACCGCCATGCGCAGACGCCCCAGCGAACTGCAGCCCTTGCGCCAGTACGCCGCATCCTTGACCTTGACCCGCTCAAGATCTTTCCCGTGCCGTAGGATTGTCACCAGTTCACGAACGTCGTCCCGCCCAAAAAAGCTGTCGACCTCTCGTCGCTCCTCCTCGGATATTGGCCAGAAGCGAGATCCGAGGGGCAGGACGGCCTCGCCTTCGATCCTTTCGTCAGCCAGATGCCTCCACGACCGACGCGCCGCCGCGCGCAGGGCGTGCTCGACGGTCTTCGGAATATTCGCGACATCGGCTTCTGGGAAGGCGTCCGGCCGGAACGCGGAGGCGTAGCCCTCGACCATTCTTTCGATCATCAGCGCCGTGACAACGCCCGGAAGATCGGAGGAACGCGCGGCCATCGCCAGGGACAGGCCGAGCCGCACCAGATCGTGTGCCGGATTTCCAACCACCGTCTGGTCGAGATCGCGTATCTGAATGGCGAGCCCTCCACTTCCGCTCCCCACGGGGCCGAGATTGCCGACATGGCAGTCGCCGCAGATCCATAGCCGTGGCCCGGACGGAAGCTCGACCCGATCGGCTCGATCAAGCCATTCGTAAAACCGCTTGGTGCTGCCCCGAACGTAGGCGTGGGCCGAAGCCGCCATTTTCCGGTTCTTATGTGCAAGTAGTATGCGCAGGCGATCTTCGGGGAGAACATTCGTTTTCATGGGGGCCCGTGGATCCGTGGAGCGTGGCTGGAGGGGGGACAAGAGTGTTGCGGGAAGATCGGAAGCACGTCCGTTGCGGGTTAAAGTGGCGGGCGCCACTCGAGGGACAAGATAGCCAGCAAAACTCCAATGCGATCGCGATGCCGTCCGACAAACCCGGAGAGGCAATCCGCTGAGCGCGGACGGTCGGACGGCACGGCGTGTAAATCCATGGCTCGCCGGATTGTTCCGCCACCCGACCAGGGCACTTAAAATGTCGATGGAGCACCTGACCTGATGCGGGGCGTCTTGAAAGCCGAAAGACCCGCCGGGCGGGTGGTCCGGGTCGTTCGCCGGAACATAACCGGATTGGGGTGAGCCCGCGCAATCCCTGAAACATTGACGAGACCGCCCGACGACTTCCTTGGGTCATCGGGTCGTCATTATGGACGTGGACACGCGTCACTCCCCGTCCGTTGCGATGCCGTCCGACGAACCCGGAGAGGCGATCCGCTGAGCGCGGACGGTCGACCGGCATGGCGTGTAAATCCACGGCTCGCCGGATTGTTCCGCTACCCGACCAGAGCGCTTAAAATGTCGATGGAGCGTTAGGCTTAATGCGGGGCGTCTTGAAACCAAAAGACCCGCCGGGCGGGTGATCCTGGTCGTCAGACCTCACACTGTTGTCTTTTCGAAGGGTCGCCGGCGTTGCGGCGGCCCGATCCACCATTGGACAGCTGTCGTCGAGTCCGTCGATCATGTTGGCGCGCCCGCCGGCGTTCCGGTCAAGGCGTTCCTCGCGGGTTACCGCAAGCATCCCTTCACTATTTCTCGAAACGGGCAAATCCGATCAAGGCACCTCGGGACATGATCGAGCCCTCGACCGCACTTGTGATACCTATCCGGACGAAGATGGACAGTGGTTGGCACTGACGCCCAAATGACGAGCGACATTTTGCTGTCATGACCCGGACACCCGCACCTTCCTCACCTGCGCACCCCGATCGCTTCCTGCGATGTCAGGAAGCTCTCGACGGCGCTTTTGCGACACCCGCCGCAGCCGCCGTAGAGGCAGGCTGGCATCCCGAAGAGGTCGCCGCTGCAATGGTCGAGATTGCCCCCGATCACATGCTCCGGTCCTTGCCAACCGCGGCCTCGAGCGCAATCTTGCGATCTTGAAGAAAAGGAGATTGTAAGCGGCATGTGCGGTAGGTTCACGTTCGAGCATGAATGGTCGGCGTTTTTCGATCTCTATAACCTCCCATGGGTTTCCGAACGCGGTCGAAACACGGCAGCCCGGTTCAATATCGCGCCCACTCAGCAGGTTCTGGTGGTTCACAACGACGCGGAAGGCCGCCAGATCGCCGAGGAGGCCCGCTGGTGGCTGGTGCCCTTCTGGGCAAAGGAGATGCCGAAAGCGGCGATGTTCAATGCCAGGATCGAGACGGTCGACACCGCGCCGGCCTTCCGTGAGGCGCTTAAAAGCAAGCGTTGCCTGATACCTGCGTCGGCGTTCTACGAATGGACGCTGAATCGGGAAGACGGGAAAAAGGACCCTTGGCACATTCACCTGCCCGGCGACCTGCCATTTTCCTTTGCGGGCCTGTGGGCCCGCAACGACAGGCTCGGCGTGACGAGCTGCACGATCGTAACAATGCCGGCCGGCGATCCGATGAAGACGCTTCACGATCGGCAGCCGGTGATTTTGGACCCGGGAGCCTATGAGGAGTGGCTCGACCCGTCGACATCCGGGCCGAAGGCGAAAGAACTGTTGCAGGATAACCTGGACGATCAGCTTGAATTTCATCGAGTCTCTCGGGATGTGAACTCGTCGAAGTTCGAGGGCAAACCACTGCCTGAGGAGAACTCCCTGTGACGGTGACGACGGACATGATCGCGGAATTCGTCCGGGCGGCGAACAACGTTCAGCCGCTGGCGCTCGTGAGCGACGTGGTCTCGTGGAACGGGGCGTTGCCGCCTCCGGGCCTCTAAGGGGATTGCTGATCAAGACTGCAAAGGCTGCCCGATGGATGAAGCCACCGAGCGTGTGATCGACGACATCGCCGAGCACATTGATGAAATGTCCGACGAAACCGGTGCGAAAGCGTTGTTGGCGGTGGCGAGCCAGATAAGAACCTTGCGGATATTGAACCGGGAGACGGCCTGAGGCTCGCCGGGCTACCGCCATTGTTCGCCGCGGCGATCACTTTGGGCGTGATTCGGGTGCTTGCAAAACCGATGTGAGCGCATAGCTTCTTTTATCTCCGGCGATCGTCGCCCGATTTGAAGGAGAAGCACGTGGAAAAGAAACGGAGCTGATTACCGGTGCAAACAAAAGGATCGGTTTCGAGACAGCGCGCCAATTGGGCCGGCAGGGCCATCGCATCTGGTTGGAAAGTCGTGATGTCGCCCGAGGCGAGGAAGCCGCTTGTGTGCTCTCCATCGAAGGTATTGACCTTAAGCCGATCTCGATTGACGTCACCGACGATGCGTCGATCATTCGAGCCGCGGCGCTCGCCTAAGCCGAAAAAGGCAGGCTTGACGTTCTGATCAACAACGCGATTTCGGGTCAGATGGTCGCGCCCTCTGAGCAGTCTGTCGCCGATGTTCGCAATATCCACGAGACCAACGTTTTCGGCCCGATCCGGGTTACCCAAGCCTTCCTTCCACTCCTGAGGAACGCGGGCACCGCGAACGTCATCATGGTTAGCAGCGGCCTCGGCTCGCTTGGATGGCTCTCGGACCCTGACAGCCAGTTCTACGGCGTAAACTTTCCCGGGTACAACAGCTCCAAGTCCGCATTGAACGCGGTCACCGCAGCTCTTTCGAAGGAGCTTGCGGGGTCAGGGGTAAGGGTGAACGCTGCCGATCCCGCCTATACCGCGACCGACTTCAAAGGCCACTCCGGTTATCGGACGGTCGAGGAGGCCGCAAACGGGCTTGGGCGGCTTGCCACTCAGGGCGAGGAGGGGCAGACAGGTGACGTCTATTTTGACGGAACGGTCGTGCCCTGGTGACAAGCCACTAGTGCGCGCGTTGGAAGGAACCCGTGGTTGCGACGCGCTCAATCTCTAAGAGCTATCTCCATGCAATACTGGTCGGAACTCGATCTGTTTACTCAAATGCGGGAGCGCCGGGAACAACCTCGTCTTGTGACGGTTCCTGATCCGCTCAAACGCGGACAGGAGACGACCCATGAAGGCATTCGGCATTGCGTACATCGCGACCCTCGTTTCTTTCCTCCTCATAGATGCGGTGTGGCTGGGCCTGGTGGCCAAGAATTTCTATCGCCAGCAGCTCGGCGGCCTCATGCTTCCCTCTCCCAATCTCGGTATCGCGGCAGCCTTCTATGTCTTCTTTACGATCGCCATCGTGGTACTGGCGGTATGGCCGGCAGGTTCTGTGTGGGGCGCGGTCGGATACGGTGCAGTCCTTGGGCTTGCCGCGTACGGCACCTACGACATGACCAACCTTTCGACGTTGAAGGGATGGCCCGCTAGCCTCAGCATTGTCGACATGATCTGGGGGACCATTCTAACGAGCGTTGCAAGCGCCTGCGGGTATGCCGCCGCCCGTGGCATGGCCTAGCAGACTGAACGCCGCATTGACGATATACGAGACCTACACCATCTATTCGGAATGCGCAAAAAAGAGAAGAACGACGTCGAACTCATCCGGGGGTGGACGCTGCCAGCGTCCGCGACTTTAGGGTCCGCGGTGCGCGCCAAGGGTATCCTCCAGGAAATTCAGGCTCGTCTCCCCGCTGCTTCGAAGAAGTCCATCTCATTGGATGGCGTTGAGCTAACATTGGCGTTGTCGGCCAGCGAGAAGGCCGCTTTCCACGCCGCCTCGTCGATCATCTCGAGTACAGTAGCCGAGGCCGAGACACTTCCGGTAATCCCACGCGAAATCCAGGACATTCTAACGATCAAGCCGACCGAAAGGCACCGATGGCTGGCGGACGGCCGACTTCCAAGCGCGGGAACCCGAACCGTCCGATTGAACGGACGCGCTCGGCAGATCACGTTCCACGTCTTCGATCCTAAGGTTGTTGAAGACTTGCTCGACCGAGGTGTTGTCGATGAGTGGCGCGTTGAAGATGCCGAAGCCAAAGCTGAGAAACGTCAGAAGAAGGCTTACGAGGCGAAGTTGAAGAGGTCCCTCAAGACGCGTGCCAAGACGAAGGAAGCAAAGCGAGAGGAGCCAGATGACGCGGCATCGCAGCTACGAGGTTGGGACGAATTCGACATCGACGGCCTGCTTCGCTGAGCGCGACGCCGGCTCTCCCTTTCGCGCCGCCATCTGATGAGATAGCCGAAGCCTGGCCCGATCAAAATCCCGCCAATGACCCATTCGGTCAGCGTCAATGGACTTCGTCCGGGTCGTGCCCGGTCAGATAGAGGAGTAGGAAAAATGCCATGACGCCGGCGGCAATCATCGCCAATGCAACAAGCAGTTTTTTGCGAGAACCCTGCTTGGGCATCCTCTTTGAAACCGAGACTTGAGCAAGCTAGTGGATTTCCGTTGAGCGATAAGGCCAGTGCCATGCCATGCCATGCCATCCCGCCCGTCAATGGAAGTTCCTTGCTTTCACCTTGAGGGTGTCGATGTGCAAGTCCCGCACAAAGATATCCCGCGCCTGCGGGACAGGCCTTAGGCGATCCCTCGAGTCAGGACTTCCCGGCGATCCATGAGCGAACTCGTCTCCCCTGCCTGTCGGTATCTTCACGTCGATCTCGCGATCCGCAAGTCCTGACAGGTCTCCGCTGAGATCGAGGAGCTGCTGGGCGACCAAGTGCACGACGTCACCCTCACGCTGGATTTTGCCGTGGATCGCCATCATCGACGCGCCAAGCACGACGCGACGGCGCTTTTCGAACAGCGAGGGCCACACGACCACGTTGGCGGGCCCCGTTTCGTCCTCGATCGTGATGAACATGACGCCCTTGGCGCTGCCTGGCTTCTGCCGGACGAGCACTAGCCCGGCGGTGCATACCCACCGTTTGTCACGCGCGTTCATGGCGTCCGCGCAGGTGACGATGCTTCGCCTCTCGAGGTCTTTTCGCAGGAAGGCGATCGGGTGCTCACGAAGCGTCAGCCCAACATGGCCATAGTCCTCGACCACATTGTGCCCTTCGGTCATTTGTCGAAGTTCGACTTCCGGCTCCTGCTGTTCGGGAATGACGGCCGCTTCGCGCTCGGCGGCGGCCGCGAAAAGGGGAAGCGGCTCGTCGCGGAGTGCCTTGATCGCCCAGAGCGCGTCGCGTCGCTGGAGCTTGAGCGACGGCAGGAACGCGTCTGCCTCGGCAAGCTGAACAAGCGCCTCGGTCGGAACATTAGACCGCCGCCACATATCGTCGACGGTTTCGAAATCCTTGTTCATGCGCGCGGCCACGATCCGGGCGACGTCGGCGACGGCGAGGCCCTTCACCATCCGCATTCCAAGACGAACCGCGTGGCGGTCCGTATTACCGATGCGCTCGAGCGTGCAGTCCCACCTGGAATTGTTGACGCAGACCGGACGGATTTCCACGCCATGCTTGGCGGCATCGCTCACGATCTGCGCGGGCGCGTAGAACCCCATCGGCTGGCTATTCAGCAAGGCCGCGCAGAAGACGTCGGGGTGATGGCACTTAATGAAGTTGCTGGCATAGGCGATCAAGGCAAAAGACGCGGCATGGCTCTCCGGAAATCCGTAGCTGCCGAAGCCTTCCAGCTGAGAGAAGGTCTTCTCCGCGAATTCAGCGGAGTAGCCGTTCTTCACCATGCCGCCGACGAGCTTGTCCTTGAACCGTGACACTCCGCCCGTGAACTTAAACGTCGCCATGCTCTTGCGCAGCTGGTCCGCCTCCCCGCCTGTGAAGCCAGCACAAACCATGGCGACCCTCATCGCGGACTCCTGAAACAGCGGGACGCCGAGCGTCTTGCCGAGGACGGCCTCAAGCTCGGGTGTCGGATATTCTACCTTCTCCTTGCCCTCGCGGCGGCGGAGATAGGGATGGACCATGTCGCCCTGGATCGGTCCCGGCCGCACGATCGCGACCTGGACGACCAAGTCATAAAAGGTCCTTGGCTTCAGACGGGGAAGCATCGCCATCTGCGCGCGAGACTCGATCTGGAACGTACCAAGGGTGTCAGCCTTCCGGATCATCGCATAGGTCGCCGCGTCTTCCTGGCGGATATTCGTGAGATCGAGGTCGTCGTCCTTGTGCTCTCGGATTAGATCGAAGGACTTCGCCATGCAGGTCAACATGCCCAAGGCCAAAATGTCGACCTTCATGAACTTGAGCGCCTCTATGTCATCTTTGTCCCACTCCACGATCTGTCGATCCTTCATTGACGCCGGCTCTATGGGAACGAGATCGTCCAGGCGGTCATGGGTCAGCACGAAGCCGCCCGGATGCTGCCCGAGGTGCCGAGGCGCGCCCATGAGCTGCTGGGCAAGCTGTAGCGTCAGAACCAGGCGACGGTCGTTCGGGTTGAGGTTCAGCTCCTTGACATTCCGGTCGCTCACTTTTTCCGACCACGACCACATTCCCGACGAAAGAGCCTTTATGACGTCCTCAGGCAGGCCAAGCGCTTTGCCGACGTCTCGGATCGCGCCCTTCGCACGGTAGCGGGTGACGGTGGCGCAGAGAGCCGCCTTCTGGTGCGTGTAGGTTTTGTATATCCACTGAATGACCTCCTCGCGTCGCTCGTGCTCGAAGTCCACGTCGATGTCAGGCGGCTCGTCGCGCTCTTGGCTGACAAAACGCTCGAACAGCAAGTCGTTTGTGCTGGGATCGATGGACGTCACGCCCAGTATGTAGCAAACGGCGGAGTTCGCCGCCGATCCCCTGCCCTGGCAAAGAATTCCCTGCGAACGCGCGTAGCGCACGATCGAGAAGACCGTCAGGAAATACGGCGCATACCTCATCGTCTTGATGAGATCGAGCTCGTGCCGGACCGTTTTCAAGACTTCAGGCGGCAAGCCCTCCGGATAGCGATTAGGTGCGCATTCCCACACATAGTGTTCGAGGGATTCCTGCGCGGTCATGCCGGGAACGATCGCCTCTTCGGGATACTGGTAGGTCAGCTCTTCGAGCGAGAACTTGCAGCGGTCGACGATTTCCATCGTCCTCGCCAGGGCTTCCCTATATCTCGGGAACAGGCGCGCCATTTCTTCGGGAGGCTTGAGATATCGGTCGGCATGGCGCTCGCGCTTGAAACCGACGTCGTCAATGGTCGTGTGCTCCCGGATGCAGGTGACGACGTCCTGGAGCTGGCGTCTCGAGGGCTCGTGGAAAAGGACGTCGTTAGTGACGACGGTGCGGACCCGGTGCTTCGTCGCCATATTGCTCAGCTCATGTAACCGCATCTGGTCGTTTGGGCGACGCCGGAGGGAGAGCGCAAGGTAGGCTCGGTCACGGAAGAGGTCGGCGACCTTGCGAAGCTGGACTGCGCATCTCTCGTCCGGAAGGTCGGGTACGAGAACAGCGAGAAGTCCTTCGGCGTAGAGCGCGACATCGTCCAAGCTCAGGATGCAGTTGCCCTTCCCGCCGCGCGATTTCCCGAGCGTCAGCAGGCGGGTCAGCCGCGAATACGCGGCCCGGTCTGTCGGGTAGACAAGCAGTGACATCCCGTCCGTCAGGTCGAGGCGGCATCCAACGACAAGGCGGACGCCGATGGCGCGGGAGGCTTCCAGCGCCCGGACGATCCCCGCCAGGGAGTTGCGGTCAACAACGCCGACTGCGTCAATGCCCAGTTCCTTCGCCGTCGTGAAGAGCTCGTCGGCCGACGATGCTCCCCGAAGAAACGAGAAATGCGTGGTTACCTGGAGTTCCGCGTACCTCATGACACGTCCCTGCCCTTCACGCGAAGATTCCGTGGATGAACCACTTGTGCGAGCCCGTGCCCGCATCGACCCCGTCGCCTGAGCGGTAGAGCCAGAAGCGCTCGCCAGCGTCGTCCTCAACGACGAAGTAGTCGCGAACAGCATCGGCCTCGGAGGTGCGGACCCACCATTCGCCGAATACGCGCTCGGGGCCGTCGGCGCACCTCACGCGACGACGCTTGCCACGCCATGAGAACCAAGCCGGAGGATGGTCGGGCATCAAAGCCATGACCTCGACAGCGTCCGGGCGGTCCAGCAGTCGCACGGGCCGCTTCCAATCGTGGACCCAAGTCTCGTTGACGGGTTCCGCAGCCGCGGCGATGCGATGGAAGCTTCGTTCGGGAACGTCCGATGGGACGGGCGCGAGGCGATAAACCCTGTTGCCGCGGTTGCCGAGGATGTCGATCAGCGGCGTGACGTCATCGTCGTCATCATCGACGAGCGACGACGAGCGCTGTTCCTCCTCGAGCGTTTCCGACATGACGGCGACGAGCGTCAGCCGTTCGATTCCGAAGCCCGGCTCGATCTTCTCCGTGCGGTCCTTGAAGAGCTTTGTGAGCCACGACACGTCGCGCGCTGGCTTGGCTGTTCCGGCGCGGATCGCCTGGCGCGTCCCGTCGACCTTCTCGACGATGAGGTCGGTGCGACGGACGCCCAATCCCTTGCGCTGGAGTTCGCCCACCAGTTCCACGACAAGCCGCCCGACGTACCTGTTGATTGTCTCGGCAGCGCCGATCGGCTCCGCGAATTGGCGGGTCACCTCGATCCATTCGGGTGATCGGATGGGCTCGATCGGCTCCGAAGTGCGCCCATACATCTGGTCGATGCGTCTGCCAAGTTCAGGCCCGAAGCGAAGCGCAAGTGGGGCGCGTGGAGTGTTGGCAAGCTCGCCGATGAATTTGAAACCAAGAACCCGAAGGTCATCGACGACCTTTGGGGGAAGCCGAAGAAGAGATAGCGGAAGCTTTTCGACGGCGCGAACGATCTCGCCACGGGGAACGATCACAGTCTCTCGGGTGATCGCGCGAGCGCAAGCATGGGCCGCGCCCCAGGTGTCGGCAATCGCCACGCGGGCGGTCAGCCCGGTCGCGCGGAAGCGATTGGCGACACCTGTCAGCATCGGCTCCTCGCCACCTTGGAGGTGGTCCGCGCCTTCGGTGTCGAGAACCAGCCCATCCGTGCCATCGACCGCGACGATCGGGGAATAGATGCCGAGCGCCCAGAGCGCGATACGCTCGAGGGCGGCTGCGTCGGCGGCCGGGTCGGCATCGACCGTCATCAACCCCTGGAACAGGGCCTGCGCCTTCGCTGCAGGCATGCCGACGCGCAATCCAGCCTTGCGCGCGGCAGCGTCGGCGGCGGCGACCCAGCGCTTCGAGCCTGACCTCGCGATAACGGCGATCGCCTGCTCAGGCTGAATAGAGGGATCGCCCCGCCGTACCCTGTCGGTCGAAAGATCGGGAAGAAATATCGAGACGACCCTTGTCATCGCAGGCTCCAACTTCAAACTCAGCACACTCGCCGGCACGCGATCTCATCAATTCCAAAAGCCACTTCGCTCGCCCCACACCCGGCACGGGCAGCGGGTCCGATGGCAGCGCGCTCACCCTCCACCTCGTCACCGACGCCGTCGGCTGTCCGAAGTCGTTCGCTTCAGTCTGCCGTCGCCAACGCCGCACCACGATCCCGAGTGTCCCGGACTTCTCCGCGGCGAGCTGCAGTCTTCGCGACGACACCATTGGCAGGCGGACGAGCTCGCCGACGACCGCGCCGAGGCGACCGTAGCTGAGAGCCTCCTCCATGCTGGCGAGGACGTCCTCCTCCCTGCCGGCCTCGACGAAGATGACCCGGTCGGGATGGAGGCCTGCCTGCGCCAGCGCTGGCATGAAAAGGTCGGGCCTTGTCAGGCACCAGACGATCTTGCCCTTCGTCCTTGCGGCAACACCTGCGGCGAAGAGAGCGGCCGCCGCACCGTCGACGGTGCCTGACCCACCACCGGCGAATTCATGCAGTGCCCCGTATGCCAGGCCGCCGCCCGGGAGTACGGCATCGATCTCCGGGACACCAAATGGCAGACAGCCAGCCTTCTTTGCTACGCCGCCCTCGATCGAGGAGATGCGTTCGCGCAGTTCAGCGATGGCTAGCTCGCGGGCAGCCGACATCGGTCACGAATCCTCTGGAAGTCGCGGTGGACAGGTACGACATCATGCCGTGAAAACTCGGTTGTTCTCTTTCTGTTCCGTATCGATGACGGCGTCAAGATGCCTTGGAACCGGAATCTTACGGCGTGGATTAGAGATTCGAAAATTTAGCGAAACGAATCAATTTGGTAGCGAAAGCGGCTAAGGCGGTGACCTGGTTGAAAATATTTTTAAGTGGGTTAAAGGTTGGGCTCGACTTCTAAATGTAGCTGGCTCTAGCGCGGCGACAAGGTTTAGCAGTCCTTCCGGGCCTTCATCGCGCTGGCCAGCATGTGCGTACGCTCTAGTTACATACTGAAAACAGCGAGCCGACAGGATGCCGTCACCGCGACCCTACACTACCCTCACACCCCGATGGCCGTTATCTCGTGGTGAAAAGGCGGCCTTGGCGATTGAGCAATCCACCTTGAATTAACCGGCAAGCATGGGACGAGCTTGGACAGTTTGTAGATGAGAATGTTCGGCATAACGAGCGCCCTTTCGGCCTCGCCGGCTACCGAAACATGCTGCTCGATGACTTCAAAACCGTCCCCGACCTCCACTTCCAAGCAACGAAGATCGTGTGCGAGCCGCCGTTACCGATGGCGCGTCTGGAATTTCGAGCTTCACCGATCGGCAGCTTTGTCGGGCTCCCCGTGAACGGGCGAGAGATTTCGTTTACGGAACAAGTGATCTACAAATTTGCCAACGCGAAAATCGTGGAAGTATGGTCGGTGATCGACAAGATCGAAATCGAGAAGCAGCTTTCCAATTATGGGCTCGCGCGCCATACAGGTGGAAGCCGCCTCAAGTCCAGGACATGAACCTGGTCGCCACTCAATGATCATCTTCGCTGTCGGCGGGTACCACAATTCCGACGTATCGTACGGGCTCGCATTCGCATCACGAAAACCCCTACCAAAGCACATCACCGTCACATAGACGCCTTCGGAATTACAGACCCGGTACGACTGCTATTGCGGCCGATGTGCTATGATGCTGTCACTGATCGCCTTTGCCAGGATCGGCGCGTCCTGAGGATGCACCCTCGCGAGATAAACAGAGCTGGCTCGGGAAATTTGGACAGGACGGATAAGTGGAATTTCTGCCTGACTTCGGCTTAGATGCCGGGAACAG